>CAMLQG010000103.1 GCA_946482075.1 uncultured Erythrobacteraceae bacterium | reverse complement strand
CCGAGTTGCGCGTCATCGAAGGCCATTTGCGCAAGGAGCTGGACGACCTGTTCGGACCCTTGCCGTGAGATAAGGATGTTCATGCCATGACCGACGCCGTCCTTCGCGTCGAGGACACCTCGCCGGTTATGGCGATGGCCCGCACCGCGCTCTATCTGCGCGTCTCCACCGGCCGCCAGGCCGAGAGCGACCTGTCGATCCCCGACCAGCGCCGGCAGATCGAAGGCTATTGCCTGTCGCGCAGCTGGGAGATCGCGGCCGAGTTCGTCGAACCGGGCAATACCGCGACCGATGATCGTCGGCCGGCGTTTCAGGCGATGATCGACGCGGCGATGCAGAAGCCGTCGCCATTCAACGTGATCCTGGTCCACAGTTTCTCGCGCTTCTTCCGCGACCAGTTCCAGTTCGAGTTCTACGTCCGCAAGCTGGCGAAGAACGGCGTGCGGTTGATCTCGATCACGCAGGATTTGGGCGACGATCCGATGAGCGTGATGATGCGCCAGATCATGACGTTGTTCGACGAATATCAGTCGAAGGAGAACGGCAAGCATACTCTGCGGTCGATGAAGGAGAACGCGCGCCAGGGCTTCTGGAACGGCGCGCGCGCGCCCATCGGCTATCGGATCGTCGAGGCCGGGCACCGCGGCGCGAAGGTCAAGAAGAAGCTGGAGATCGACCCGATCCAGGCCGAGACCGTGCGGCGCATCTACCGGATGGCGCTGAACGGCGTCGATGATAGCGGGCCGATGGGCCTCAAGGCCATCGCGACCTGGCTCAACGACAACAACACCCGCACCCGCGACGGCGGGCGCTGGGGGCTTGGAGCCGTGCATCAGGTGCTCACCCGCACTACCTATATCGGCCAGCACAAGTTCAACTATCGGGACTATCGCACCAAGGCCCCCAAGCCCGAAAGCGAGCACGCCATCATGGAAGTGCCCGCCATCGTCTCGGAGGCGGAGTTCGAGGCTGTGCAGCGGTCGCTCAAGGCGCGCAGCCCGAAGATGATGCCGCCGATGGCCGTTGGGGGGCCAACGCTGCTCACGGGCATCTGCTTCTGCGCGTGCTGCGGCGGGGCGATGACCCTGCGCACCGGCACTAGCAGCGTCGGCCGCGAGTATCGCTATTACACCTGCTCCACGAAGGCGCGGCAGGGCGCGAAGGGCTGCCCCGGCATTACGGTTCCGATGGATCGGCTGAACGAAGCCGTGGTCGGGCATCTGGAGTGGCGGCTGCTCGATCCGAAGCGGCTTGAGGAGATGATGGATCAAATCCTCGAACGCCGCGACGAATGGGTGGATCAGCGGCGGCTCCATGTCGCTGATCTGGAGCGCCGCGCGACCGAGGCGGAAGCGAAGCTCAAGCGGCTCTATAACGCGATCGAGAATGGCGTGATCGACGTAAGCGATCCGTCGCTCAAGGATCGGATCGCGGAGCTGACGGCGACGCGCGACCAGGCCAGGGGCGACGCCGAGCGGGCGGTGGCGCATATCGAGAAGATCGGACCGGCCATCACGCCCGAAAGCCTGCGGGCCTTTGCGATGGCGGCGCGCAGGAAGCTGCGGAAGGGTGATGGGTCATTCGCGCGCGATCATATCCGGGCGGTCGCCCAGCGCGTCGAGGTGGTGAGCAAGACGGAGGTTCGCATTCGCGGCTTGCGGAGCGAGCTGCTCCGCACCCTCACCGCCGCCTCTGGCGTAGAGGCGGCGGTGCTAGGCGTTCGTGGTTTTGAACCGAAATGGCGCGCCCGGAACGATTCGAACGTCCGACCCTCAGATTCGTAGTTTGGTGGTCTGACTTGCACCGAGTCGCAGTGGGTTTCAATGGCTATCCACAGAGTACGCTATACCGCCACTGTTCCTTGCATGTTCTTTCTTGGTTTTGCACCGACTTGGATTTAAGGTGATTGCTAGGTGGTTACTGGAGCAATCACATGGCGAGCGCGAAAATCACGAAGCGATCTGTTGACGCCCTCAAGGCTGGGCCTTCAGACGCCTTCCTGTGGGATACTGATTGCAAGGGCTTTGGTGTGAAGCGAACGCCAGCCGGGAAGGCCGTGTTTCTGATCCAGTATCGCATGCATGGTGGCCGTGCTGGCAAGACAAAGCGTTTCACGATCGGCCCGATGGGAACATGGACCCCTGACAGCGCCCGCACGGAAGCCGAACGGCTTATGCGGATGGTGGCACAGGGGACTGATCCCGCGACCGAGAAGAAGCGCATGCGTCTGGAGGCTTCGGAACTGGCCTTCAACGTCTATGCCGATCGCTTCCTGAGAACGGAGGTGAAGGGCAATTGGAAGGATCGATCCTACGGCTTCGCGGAAACCGTCGTGCGCCTGCACCTGAAGCCTGAGCTGGGGGACACTCCCCTGCCCTCGCTCACCCGTGGCGATCTAACGCGCCTCCTGGACAAGATCCCGAAGAGCCAGCCAGCCGTTCGCCGCAATTCATACGCAATTCTCCGCCGGATGCTGCGCTGGGCTGTCGGCCGTGGCGATATCGCGACAAATCCAATGGAGGGGATTGAGGCTCCACCAGCCGTGGAAAGCCGTGATCGCGTTCTGGACGATGCGGAACTGAAGCTGATGTTCTCGGCGTCGGAAGGTCTGCCCAAGCCCTTCGGATCGTTCGTCCGGCTGCTGGCTATCACAGGTCAGCGCCGGAATGAGATGTCAGGACTCGACTGGCGCGAATTGAACCGCGCTCGACGGGAATGGCTGGTGCCAGCCGCGCGGGCTAAGAACGGCGTTGAAAACCTTCTTCCGCTGCCGGCCCTTGCCGTCGCGGAACTGGATGTTCTGGCAGGCGCCGATAAGTGGCCGAAGCGAGGACTGGTCTTCTCGACAACGGGCACCACGCCGATATCCGGTTTCTCCAAATGCAAGCTGGCATTGGACAAAGCGATGTTGGAAGCGATGCAGAAGGAAGACGAGGAAGCCGATCTAGAACCCTGGCGGCTGCATGATCTGCGCCGCTCGATGGCAACGCACATGCAGCGCCTTCGCATCAGCGGCGATGTGATCGAGGCTTGCGAGAACCGCCTGGCCGGCCGGTCCAAGTCGGGTATTGCCCGTGTCTATCAGCGCCATGACTACGGCGACGAAAAGCGAGAAGCGATGGACAAGTGGGGGGGCTTTCTCGCTGCCCTACTGGTCGATGCTGACAACGTGGTTCCGCTCGCGAAATCGGGCTGAGCGTCGGGGTGGATAGGGTAGCTCCCGAAAAGGTCGGTTTCCGCCCGGCCCTTCCGCCCCTTCCTATACGCGGACGCCCGCGCGGAGGCGATATGAGTGACGAAGCGATTGAATGGGTGGGCCTTCTTGAAATCAGGGAATGGCTTGTCGAGAAATATCCTCACCAGATAAGCGAGATGCTGAACCAAAACGCGTGTCACGGGCTGCTGAAAATTCGGCTGCGGAAAGCACAAATAGTTCACGGAATTCGGACCACGGAAGAGGAAGATTACGTCGTGGATAGGGCCAGTGATCTTCGGCTAGACCAGAAAGGACGGGGCAATATCGCCTTCCAACTGGCGCGTAACGAGCTGTCGTTGCAAACTGGCGACGTCTACCCAAGGACAGAGCGCCGCGTGTCCGGGGTCGGGATATCCTTCGACAAGGCTGGGTTGATCGAGGTGTTCGGATCGCAAATTCCAACCTCTCCCTTTGCACCAACCGCAACCGCCAACGCGGAAGATATACGGCCCGCAACACTCACGGGCACCGGAGCGAGGATCCGAAAAGATGATTGGATCAAATTCGCCGCAGCATTCGCTGCCGTCGCCTCAAAAGAGGGATTGGAAGTCGGCACCTCGGCAGCTTCGATCTACAACCAGGTTGCTCAGCTTCTTGCTGTTGTAGATCGTGAAGGCGCGAGCCCTCTTTCAGAAGACTCGGTGCGGGATGCCATAACCCGTGCCCAAGAGTGGCAGTTGCGCTGGCCTATCTCCTGATGCCGAGCAATAACGAGCAATTCAATTCCTCGGCATTCCTCGGCATTCTTCCGCGCAGCGTTTCCGTGTTCGCTCCAACTTGCACCCAGCCACCCGCTCTTGCGGGCAATTGGAAGGAGGCAAGAGAATGGAACCGCTTTGGACCGAACAGCAGTATGCCGAGTATCGTGACTGCTCGGTTTCGACCGTGCAGAAAGAGCGCGTGTATGGGGGCGGCTGCCCATATGTGAAACTCGGACGACAGGTCCGTTACCGGCCCGAGGATGCCCGCGCCTGGATCGCTGATCGCGTGATTCACTCCACCTCGGAGGCTGCGTGATCTACCATGAGAAAAGCAAACGACCCCGCCCGTGAGGGCGAGGCCGTGGAATGTCTGCTGGCAGGCGACATCCACGGTCATATCATCAGCCGCGCTCGCGTTCAATTCTTTGCGCGCCGCGGCATCTCTCAACATCGTGCGAACCTGATCGGTCCTCTCTGTTTTGGCGAGATGGCACCATGAGCGTTATGGCCATGCCATTGGCGGCACTTGTCGGTGCCGAAGTCGTCTCAGTCGCGCAAGCGTATTCGGGTAACTGGTGCGTGATGTTCTGGAACCGGGACGCCGGCCCGATGATGGTCGGAAAGCCGGGGGCGTATCAGGACGCCTGCTCCAGCGCTCGTCGCATTTCGCAGGATGAACCCGGCGTCGTGTTGGACCTGCCGGAACACGGACTGATCCATGTCATCCCTCTCGCTGGCGGTGGGTACGAAGTTCTGCACGAAAGCCGCTCTAGCGATTCATTCGGTTCGCTCGGCAGATTTGGTCCGCACGAACGGGATGAGGCTATCCGCTTCGCTTTGGGTCAGCTCGGGCAATATGCGCCGTGCAAGCTGGGGGACATCGCATGACGACGATTGCACGCGAACCGCGCTCACGCCTCGATCTCGACACGATAAAACAGGAGAACCCATTGCCCGCTGTCGTCGGCACGGTCGTGGACCTCAAGCGCGCAGGCAGCGAATGGAAAGCCTGTTGCCCGTTCCACAACGAGAAGTCGCCCAGCTTCACCATCTTCAAGGGTGGCCAGCGGTACTACTGTTTCGGGTGTGGCGCCGGGGGTGATGTCCTGGATTTCGTACAGCGATTGCATGGTGTCGATCTGCGTGGTGCGGGCGAAATGCTGTCTGGCGGTAATCTGCCGACGACACATTACGCCCCGCTACCGCCCCCGGACGACGCCAGCAATCGTGTGGAGGAAGCAAAGGCGATTTGGGATGCAGCGCAGCCAGCGCCCGGTACCTTGGCAGAACGCTATCTCCACCATCGGGCGATCCGCATCGCAATGCCGGAAAGCATTCGGTTTACTGCGCTTCGTTACGGCAAGTCCGGGCCTCAACATCCTGTGTTGCTGGCGGCAGTGTCATCTGTCGATGGGCAATTCATCGGAATGCAGCGGACCTATCTCAACGAGTCTGGCACGGGCAAAGCGGCGGTCCCCAAGCCGAAGCTGAGTTTGGGCAGGGTATCGGGCGGTGCGGTGCGCCTTTCGCCTCCAGCGGCTTCACTCGTGGTCTGTGAAGGCCTCGAAGATGGCCTGAGCCTCCAGCAAGAGTTGGGCAAAGCCGTCTGGGTCGCCGCTGGCGCCTCGATGCTTCCCGCCATGCTCTTCCCCGAAATGGTCCGGTCTGTCGCTGTCGGCGGGGACAATGACGATGCCGGGCGCGCGGCGGCCAACAAATCCGCATCGGCCTTCGCCAAGCGCGGTCTCTCCACACGAATGTTCTTCCCGATCGACGCGAAGGACTGGAACGAAGCTCTCATGAAAGGATCGCGGATATGAACGCGGCCACAGCCAATGCATTCCAACAGGCTCTCGATAGCGGACAGGATATCGACATCTGGCCGACTGCGAAGCCCCTGCCTGGCGGGCTTCTGCCGGTAAAGGCATTTGATTGCGACATGCTTCCAGCGGCATTCAAGCCGTGGGTGGAGGACATCAGCGAGCGGATGCAAACCCCACCAGAGTTTATCGCCGTGCCTGCCATGATCGCGGCCGGCGCCGTGATCGGGCGTAAGGTTGGTATCCGCCCTATGCGCCAGGACGATTGGACGGTCGTTCCCAATCTCTGGGGCTGCATCATCGGCCGGCCCGGCGTGATGAAGTCGCCCGCTGTCGGCGCGGCGCTGAAACCGCTCGCCCGGCTGGAGGCGATGGCGAATGATGCGTTCCTGCAGGCGAAGGAAGAGTGGGAGGACGGCGAGATTGAGCGCGAGCTGCGGCGTGACGCGGAGAAAGCGGCACTCAAGAAGCTGCTGAAGGACAACCCCAAGGCGGATACAGCAGGGGCGATCTCTCCAAAAGAAGAAGAGCCCACCGCACGGCGGTACAAGACCAACGATGGCTCGTATCAGGCATTGGGCGAGATCCTGCGCAAGAATACAAATGGCCTACTGGTCCATCGCGACGAGTTGATGTCCCTGATCCGGGCGCTGGATCGCGAGGACAGCTCCGAAGCGCGCGGGTTCTACCTGACCGGATGGAACGGCAGCGAATCCTATGTCTTCGACCGGATCGGGCGCGGCACAAATCTGTTCGTGCCGTCCGTCACGCTGAGTGTTCTCGGCTCAACCCAGCCGGCCTTGATGCAGGGCTATGTCCGGGGTGTGATGGGTGGCAACTCCACTGATGACGGCCTGCTTCAGCGCTTCAGCATGACGGTATGGCCCGACATGTCGCCGGACTGGACCGAACACGATCGCGAACCCGATGCCCAGTATCGGCAGGTCGCATTCGATGCGTTCGATCGTTTGGACCGGCTTCGCGCTGAGGATGTGGGGGCGGAGTTCGATCGCTTCGACAGGGACAGCCCCTTCCTGCGCTTCAGCGACGACGGGATTGAATGCTTCAAGGAATGGCGGCGGACGCTGGAAGGCCGCATCCGTAGCGACGAACTGCACCCGGCACTTGAAAGCCACATCGCGAAGTTCCGAAAGCTGGTGCCGGCGCTGGCGCTGATCCACCATCTCGCCAGCGGCGGAACTGGTCCAGTCGGGGACGTAGCGGTCTTGTCAGCATTGGCCTGGGCAGACTTCCTCGAAAGCCATGCGCAGCGCATCTACCATGCTGGCAGCGTGAACACTGTGGATGGGGCGAAAGCCATCATTCGGGGGCTGCGTAGCGGCAGGCTCGATAAGTCCTTCACCGTCCGGGACGTGACCCACAAGAACTGGTCTCCGATGGGTGACGATCCGGTGAGGGTGAAAGAAGCACTCGATCTGCTGGATGAATATGGCTGGGTTCGATCCATCCCCATTCCCACGGGTCCGTCTGGTGGCCGCCCCACCACGCGGTTTGTCGTCAATCCGAAGGAGTTTGGCGAATGAGCTACCTCGACAAACTGAAAGCGCGAATTGCGGAAAACGTCCCCCACGAGGAACCGCCGAAACCACCAGAACCTAGTTTCGGCGGTTTCGGAGGTGAGCCGGAGTGCCGCATTTCGGAAAAGGCCCAGCGCGAGCGCCAACGGGAATGGCGGGTGCAACTTGCCGGTCTCGATCCTTGGCGCCCCGTTGCAGGCATTGAGGGGCAGCGCTGGCGGAACCTGTGCGAAGACGCGTTCTGGATCTTCGAAAAGTTCGGTGAACCAGCCGCACGCGACAATTGGAGCGGCCTCGATCTCTTCGGGGTGCTTCCGGTGAAGCCCTATTGGGGCGGTCTTGCCGATCGCCTGCGGGGCGCCCGGAACCTCAAGCTGGTCGACGGGCGCGCCCGGTGGGCACACATGGGCGTCCCGGAACAGTGGAATCGTGGTTCAGGCTTGGCTCTCGTGTCGAGCGGCTTGCTACTGATGTGGGAGCTACCCCATGCAGAATGAGAAGGTTCTGCTCCTGGAATTGAAGGAGCGCACGTCTGCCGCAGGCAACAGTTACATGTCCGGATGGCTGGGCAAAGCGTCGGTTGTCGCATTCTCCAAGGAAGAGAACGGGGGGAAGATCTGGAGTGTGTACGTCCAGACGCCTGCCCCGAAACCCGACGAGGCGAAGCGTCAGCCGAACAACGGAAACGGGCGCGTGCAACGGGCATCGTCCCAGCGCGCCCCTCGCCAGCAGTTGAACGACGACATTTCAGATCTCGGGCTTGGAGGTGGTGCAAATGGTTAAGCCAGCAACCGAACATCGGACGAAGAGGCAGTCTCGCCGCGACAACAATGCTGATAGCAAAAGGAAGAGCGCCACAGAGCTACGCGCCTACATCGTGTTGGCAGATGGTCTGGACGAACAGGATGTTCGAGATCAGTGCGCCAAGTCCATACCGGACTGGTTATCTCTCAGCGCCGCCGATCAGGCGGAAATCATCAGACTAACACACGAGCTTCCGCAGCGATCAAAGCCGCCTCGGATGACGGTGCAGCAAAAAGACGGCAGACCACACGCCCGGCCTGCCGATGGAGACGACGTAACCCTGTATGCGCTGCGATTGATGGAGGCTATGGGTTCGAGATCTGCCGAATACGGTGATGATCGCCTGAACGCCCTGGCCGACTACTTTCAGAAGAATAATCGCAGTGGTCTGACGACTGAGGGCCTGTCAGCGAGTCTCGCGTTCATTCACGGCTCCAAGCCTGGCGATCCGGTACAAAGCTCCCTACTCGTCCAGATGGCGGCCACTCACGATGCGGCGATGCGAGCGCTTGCGATGGTTGGGGGCGCGCAGATGGTGGAGCATTTGCAGGCTTACGGGAATCTCGCGAACAAGTTGCTGAACACGTTCTCCCGCCAGGCAGAAGTGTTGTCGAAGCTCCAGCGCGGCGGTGAGCAGGTCGTGAAGCACGTTCATATTGACAACCGAAACGGTCAGGCGATCGTCACAGATCACGTCACGACAGGGGGGGTGAATGGAAAAAGTGGAGATCAAGCCCATGCAACAGCTGCGGCGGTGCTCGGCCAAGACCCGTTCGGGAACGGCGTGCCAATTGTGGCCGATCAAGGGGAAGAAACGCTGCAAGCTGCACGGAGGGCTATCGACCGGGGCGCCGAAGGGTAATCGCAATGCCTGGAAGCATGGCATGTACTCCAGGGAAACACAGCAGATGATCAGGGAGATGAGGGAGATATGGCGGCAGGCGATATCGATCCTGCCCTGACATAGCACCCCGCCGTAAATACGGGACCATTACGGCGGGCAGCACCGTTTTCTAACGGGAAATAACGGGCCGTGCCCGGTGATAATACACCGGCGAAACACCAAGATTTCGTATCAGCATTAATCCTACGGCGCGGCGTGTTCCTCATGCCACATGCTTACGAAAAGAGGTTCCGCAAATAGATCTTCCGACCGCATTTCCGTTCGCGTCGGCACGAACGAGACGGGCAGACCTTGAGAGCGATGCTGTATGCTCCAGGCCCTCCAGCTGCACTGGAGCCAATTATTTTGGGGGATCGTATAGATTGCCGCCGCGACCACGATCACATCAGCTCCATGATATCCCGCGACAAACTCCCGTTCGGCAAGGCTAGCAGCGTCGATGTTATCCCAATGAGGAACGGTAATGGTATCGTGGGGGAAGAGGGTGCGGTTCACCGGCATCCGATGCCTTTGTCGCCAATCCTCCACAATCATCTTTAGTCGCTTGAGGAAGTCGTCATTCACTTCGTCAGCGCCAGGCGACAGGAAGGCAGTCCGTAAAGCGACTGATGTCGCGATGGTTTCTCCGATATTCTGAAATTCGACGTTTATCTTGATATTTAGTCCGTCACGAACCGGGCCCGTGAATAGTGGGACTGCATTCATCGTGATCCAAGGGCGCTGGGCTTCGCGAGCCATCTCATTCGCTTCGAGTACGGCGCTTGTAGCCTTGGCAGTTTCTCTCACGGCGGCTCGTGTGAGCCACACTTGCCATGCAACGAAAATCGCGCCGAGCGCGGTGATGACGATCGACACACAGGCGACCACGAACATTGGATACGCCCAATGCGCCATCGTTTCCTGTGCCGTGAGATCACGCAATCGGTAAGGGTCCGGTTGCTCCGTGACGACCTTCGGGGGTGTCGGCGGAAGAGCCTTGGTTGCTTCCTTGGGTGCTGCTGATTCCTTCGGCATGTTGGGCGAGTACCCGATTACAAACGCCGGTAAAAGAAACCCCGCCTGCACCGGGGGCATGGTGCAGGCGGGGCAAGGTGGACGCCTCGGGGGCGTCGGGTTACTATGGGATCAGTCGAGGCCGGAAGTCGGGCTGATAGATGCCGATCACTCGGCCAAGGTTCAGTTCGACGGCCTGTTCCTCTCTGTAAGGTCCATCGCCCCACCGGATCGGTTTTCCAATCGGAGTGCCCGCCAGCGAATAT
>CAMLQG010000102.1 GCA_946482075.1 uncultured Erythrobacteraceae bacterium | reverse complement strand
TCCCCCTCTTTTCTTTGGGTGGGTTTTTTTTTTTTGTTGGGGTTTCTTTTTTTTTTGGGGGGGGGTGTTTTTTGCTCTGTGTTTTCTACAATCTCAGCGGCTCCTCACCATGAACGGTTGAGAAGTAACCTCTAAATCGGACCTTAGCCCGCCACGTCCACCAGCGCGTCGATGAAGCGGCCGATATTGCCGGCGGTCAGGCCCGCCACGTTGATCCGGCCCGAACCCGCCATGTAGACGCCATGCTTCTCGCGCATCGCAAGGATCTGGTCCTTGGTGAGCGAGAGGATCGAGAACAGCCCGTTCTGGTCACCCACCGAAGCGAGATCGAGGCCGCCCACACGGTTGTCCGCCGCAGCCAGCGTCGCACGCATTTCGCGCATGCGGGCACGCATCGCGTCGAGCTCCGCGATCCACAGCTTGGTCAACTGCTCGTCTTCCATGACGAGACGCGCCGCGGCGGCACCGTGATCGGGCGGCTGCGACCAGTTGGCGCGGGCCAGCGCATGGCCGTTGGTCAGGATGCGGGCCGTCGCCTCGGCATCCTTGCCCATCACGTAGAGCGCGCCGACGCGATCGCGATAGAGGCCGAAATTCTTGTCGCAGCTGTAGCAGATCAGTGCTTCCGGCACGGCCGCCAGCACCTTGCGCAGGCCGTATGCGTCGTCTTCCATGCCCTGGCCGAGGCCCTGATAGGCCAGGTCGAGAATCGGCAGCGCGCCGCTCTTGACGACCAGCGTGGCGATCTCGTCCCACTGGGCTTCGGTGTAATCGATGCCGGTGGGGTTGTGGCAGCAGCCATGCAGCAGGATCGCGTCACCCGGACCGGCTTGCGCCAGCGCCGCACGGATCGCGTCCATATCGGCCACGCCGTCCCTGGCGTGATTGAAGCTCGCGCCGGCGATCCCGAGATCGTCGGCGATCTGCGCGTGGTTGGGCCAGCTCGGGCTGCCGGTGATCAGCTTGCGGATGCCTGCCCGCTTGGCGAGCGCCATGGCGAGGCGCAGGCCGCCCGTCCCGCCCGGTGCCTGCATCCCGTCGATCCGGCCGGGCGTCGCATGCTCCTTGCCGAAGACATGCGGCATCAGCGCATGGACGAAGCCCATATCGCCTTCGGGGCCGAGATAGGCTTTCGAATCCTGGCTCTCCAGCAGCTTGGCTTCCGCCTGCTTCACCGCGGCGAACACCGGTGTCGCGCCGTCATCCGTGCGGTAAACCCCGACGCCCAGGTCGATCTTGTCGGCCCGCGGGTCGGAATTGTAGAGCTTGATCAGCGCGAGCAGCGCATCGGCGGGCTGTTGGTTGAGGGCGTCTAGCATAGCGCGCGCTCCATGCCGCCGCGCTCGTTTCCTATCAAGCGGGAATTGCCCCGAGCGGCGCGAAAATCGCGCTGCGGAATGCGCGAGGCCTCAGAACGGTACCCAGCGCTGCTTCTTGGAGAACTTCATGTAGCCGGCATTGACGCCCAGCCGCACGCCCGCGCCCATGCGGATCGGAATCAGGACCACATCGCCCCAGCGCAGATAGCTCGCCGTGAAGCCGCCGATGACATAGGCCTGCCCCTCGCCCTGCGGGAAACGCTTGTAGAGGTCTTCGGTGTCGAACAGATTATAGACCAGCACGAAAGTGTTGCCGGCATTGCCGCCCACGTCGAAGCCCACTGAAGGCCCTGTCCAGTAAACCGGCATCTGCCCTTCGACCTTGTGGTAGAGCGTGCCCGAGCCATAGCGCAGCCCGAAGACGAGCGCACCGCCGCCTTCGCGCCCGACGATGTAGCCATTGGGTTCGCCCTGCTTGTCGAGCCAGTTCTCGATCATCCGGGCAAGGCCTTCCGCGCCTTTGCCGAACACGCCTTCGGCCGCGCCGATGAGATCGTCCTTCTTGTAGGTGCTGCCCTGGGCCGCGGCCACTTCGGGATTGCCGGACGCCTGGCTCGCGGCGGACGACGCTTCGGGCGAGGTGACCACGGGCTTGCTGAAATCGGAATCCTTCCACTGTTCGACATTGCCGCCCGATGCAGCCGTGGCCGGCGGCGGAGAAGCCGGCGCCTGAGCGCTCGACGTTTCAGGATCGCTCGGCGAACGATAGGGATCATCCGAGGGATAGGAAGGAGGCGGCGAGCTTGTCGAGGGCGAGGAAGAGGAGGACGGGTTGGGCAGCGGCTCGAGATCGGCGTCGATCCCGCTATTGGGGTCCACGCTGCGTATCTGCGCCACCGCCGGGACCGAGCCCAGCACGATCGCCAATCCGAACAGCACTCCTGCGGAGCGCCGGCGGATCTCAACCCAATTCATCATCGTCCTTATCCCGTTCCCGAGCATTCGAATTCCCATCGTGAGAAGAATCGATGGCGGGTGAAGGGGCAATGAACCGGCGACGGGGCGAGTCGCTTTTAGGGTGAAGCGAGTCCGCCCGATGGCGCGAAACCGACAAATTCATCATTAGCGCCCCACAGCCGCCAGGCCCCCTTGCCCGGTCCAGCCTCCCTCGTTATAGCGCCGCCATTGCCGCTGCGATCCGGAGACGTGGGTGAGTGGCTGAAACCAACGGTTTGCTAAACCGTCGTACTGAGAATTCGGTACCGAGGGTTCGAATCCCTCCGTCTCCGCCATCCCCGACTTTCGCTTCCTCCAACCGTGCCGGGCGCGCGGCGGAGGATATGCGGCTTGGAAACCCATTTTCAGGATCAGGGATGAGGTCGATAAAAACCTGAACGGAATTTAATTCCAGATACCTTCTCAGACATAAAATATTACAAATAGAGACCAAAAAGACTGAAAAAGTTGCCGATATCCCACACTTGTCAGGAATTCGGATTTGCCTTGGGTCAAGGCGATGGAAATCGGAAGCGGCGCTCGCGATAGGCGCGCCCAGCACGGGCGCATGACCATGCGCCCTGTCGGCCGAATTTCGGCGACGATTGTCCATTCCGGGAGATTCCAGACATGAGGAACAAGATTTTCACCGCGCTCCGCCGCGAATATGCCGCATCGGCCGGCCTCGCCGTGCTCGCCGCGGCGCTCCCGCAGGCCGCTGCCGCGCAGGATGCGGAAGCAGCCGCCACCGCCACCAACCCCGCCTATGGCGAAATCGTCGTCACCGCGCAGCGCCGCGACGAAACGCTGCAGGAAGTGCCGGTCGCGATCACCGCCATTCCGCCGGAACGCCTGGAACAGCTCAGCATCCGCAAGGTCGACCAGCTCGAAGCGGTGACTCCGGGCCTCGTGTTCAACACCGGCTATACCTACACCCAGCTCTTCATCCGCGGCGTCGGCGCGAACTTCCCGAATCCGGGCCTCGAACCGGCGGTCGCCACCTATATCGACGGGGCCTATGCCACGCGCGGCTTCGGCGCGCTGTATGAAATGGTCGACGTCCAGACCGTGCAGGTCCTGAAGGGCCCGCAGGGCACGCTCTACGGCCGTAACGCCACGGGCGGCGCGATGCTGATCAACAGCCAGGAACCGGGCAATGAATTCGGCGGTTCGGTCACGGGTGAGCTTGGCAGTTACGATCATCAGCTGCTCGACGGCGTGGTCAACGTTCCGCTGAGCGAAACGCTGTCGGCCCGCTTCGCCGGCCGATATCGCCACGATGGCGGCTATGTGAAGAATCTCTACACCGGCAACAAGCTGGGCGGCAGCTCCGCCTATGTCGGCCGTGCCCGCCTGAAGTGGGAGCCGACCGCCGACTTCAAGGCGATCTTCACTTTCCAATACAACGAAGCCAAGGGCTCCACTGCGCCGGCCGCCGAACGCCTTGGCCAGACGACCACGCGCGATGATTTCACCGGTCCCTTCGCGATCTACAATGGTTCGCCGATCTTTACCTGCTCGGGCTGCGCGCCGGGCATCCCGGGCTCGCTCGCGCCCGTGTCCGGCTTCTACGAGACCGACCAGAACGAACCCGTCATCCGCGGCAAGAAAGGCACCGGCGGCAAGAGCTACTTCTACAATCTGCAGCTCGAAGCCAATCTCGGTGCGGTGAACCTGAAAAGCATCACCGCTTTCCGCAACCAAGACGATTTCGGCATCAGCGAGCTGGACTTCACGCGCGCCGAACTGTTCCATTACGGCCAGTTCTCAGGCAGCGAGGCCTTCACTCAGGACCTGATCGCCGACGTCACGTTCAGCGACCGGTTGAAGGGCCTGTTTGGCGCCAGCTACCTGCATGAGAAGGGCTATTTTGACCTGACCTTCGACAGCACGGACTTCCGTGCGGCGGCGGCGGCTTCGCCGAGCGGCGAACTGCCTTCGGGCATCAACCGCGTGAAGACCAGCAGCTGGGCAGTGTTCGGCGAACTGACCTTCGAGCCGATCGACGGCCTGAAGATGACCGCCGGCGGCCGCTTCAGCAAGGACAAGCGCGATCTCAACGGCAGCTTCAACGACACGATCGTCTCGGCCTTCGGCCTGCCGTTCGATCGGTTCACGTCGCCGTCGCTGAAGTTCGACAGCTTCACGCCGCGCTTCGTCGTCTCCTACGATACCGGCCCGGTTAACCTGTATGCGAGCTACAACAAGGGCTTCAAGGCGGGCGGTTTCGCCACTCCGGCCCTGTTCCCGCCGAGCGGCATCCTGCTGGTTCGTCCGGAGAAGATCGACAGCTATGAAATAGGCGCGAAGTTCGTTTCCGCCGACCGCAAGCTGCGCGCCAACATCGCCGCCTTCCTGTACGACTACAAGGACGTGCAGGTGCAGGTCATCCGCCTCGAACTGGGCGGATCGATCGTCGTCAATGGCGCGAAGGCTCGCGGCAAGGGCGTCGAATTCGACTTCAGCTACCAGCCGACCGACTGGCTGACGCTGTTCGGCGGCGCGACCTACATGGACAACAAGTACCGCGACTTCCCGGATGCGGCCGGTGCCGGCCCGACGGGCGATCCGCTGAGCCCCGTCTTCGACAGCACGGTGGAAGACCTGTCTGGCAAGCGCATGCCGCGCTCGCCCAAATTCGCCGGCAATATCGGCGCGACGGTCAACGTGCCGCTCAACAGCGACTGGAAGGCCGACCTGACGGGCTATGTCCGCTACAGCGACAAGTACGACATCGCGCCGGGCGCCGGCGGCCCGCTGCGCACGGACTTCCAGCCTTCGACCACGATCGCCAATCTGAGCGGCAACATCCGCACCGCGGACGATACCTTCTCGATCGGCTTCTTCATCAACAACCTGACGGATGAGAAGTACCTTTCCTTCCGCCAGAGCGCGGGCTTCTTCGGCGCGTTCGACTATGTCGCTCCGCCGCGGACCTACGGCCTGCGCGTGGGCTTCCAGTACTGATCGGCTGGAAATCTCGACTTCAGGCGGGCCGGTGCGCAAGACGCATCGGCCCGTTTTGATTCAAACCCCCAGCTTCTCCGTCCCCAGCCTCTCAGCCAGCGTGTCGATCATCCAGCGGCAGGCGGGGCCGGGCGGGCAGTCCTTGCGCCATAGGGCGCTCAGTTCGAAATCCAGGCCCGGCCGTTCGGGCAAGTCCAGTTCCACCAGCGCGCCTTGCGCCAGATCGTCCAGGACCGCATGGCGCGGCATGTTGCCCCAGCCGATCCCCTCGCGCAGCAGCGCGTGCTTCGCGCCGAGATCCGCCAGCCGCCAGCTGCGCGCGCCGACCACGGCGAAATCCTGGCCTTCGGTCAGCGGCGAACGATCGGTCAGCACGAGCTGGAGATGCTTGCGGCTCTCACCCGGCACGGGCCGACCCCGGGCGAGGGGATGGGACGGCGCGGCGACCGGGATCAGTTCCACGCCCCCCAGCACCTGGCGCTCCAGCTCGGGATGGGCGCTGATCACCGGCCCCGCGATACCCAGCCTCGCCTGCCCGTCGAGCACCAGCGCCGCAACCGCGCCCAGCGCTTCGGCATGGAGCCTCAAAGCCACGGTCGGGAACAGCTGCTGGAAGCTGCGGAGGATTCCCGCCAGAACATGGCTGGGCACCATGACATCCACTGCCAGCGCGAGTTCGGCTTCCAGTCCGCTATGCAGACTGCGCACCTTGGACACGAGCGCGTCGACATCGTCCGCTACCGCACGCGCTTCGGCCAGCAGCGCCTTGCCGGCGGCGGTCAGGACCGGGCGGCGCGAGCCCTGCCGATCGAACAGCTTCAGATCCAGCTGCGCTTCCAGATTGGCGATGCCGTAGCTGACGACCGAGATCGCACGACCTAGCCGGTCGGCCGCGCGGTTGAAGCTCCCTTCCTCCGCCACGGCGAGGAATATCCGCAGATTGTCGAGATTGGGGCGGGCGACATCCACTATTCAGGATTCCTGAACATTTTTTGAGATTTTATCTCAATTATCAGAAACACCTTCAAGACCTATCTGTCCGTCATCAAACCGATCCGGATGATGGAGACACGGACATGATCGAACTTCGCCCCTTCGCTGGCCTTGGTGCCGCCAACCATGGCTGGCTCGACGCGCATCACCATTTCTCCTTCGCGGGCTATCACGATCCCGAGCGGGTAAACTGGGGCCGCCTGCGCGTGTGGAACGACGATAGGATCGCGCCGAAGAGCGGCTTTCCCACCCATCCGCATAACGACATGGAGATCATCACCTATGTCCGCGAAGGCGCGATCACCCATCGCGACAGCCTCGGCAATCTCGGCCGTACCGAAGCGGGCGACGTGCAGGTGATGAGCGCGGGCACAGGCGTCCAGCATTCGGAATTCAACCTGGAGGATACCGACACCACGCTGTTCCAGATCTGGATCCTGCCCGACCGGCGCGGCGACGAGCCGAGCTGGGACGCTCGGCCCTTCCCCAAGAGCGATCGTTCCGGCCGCTTCGTGCCGCTGGCTTCCGGCATGGCGGGCGACGAAGACGCGCTGCCGATCCGCACCGATGCCCGCGTGCTGGGCGCCACGATCAAGGCCGGCGACACGGTGAGCTACGAACTCGCGCCCGATCGCCATGCCTATCTCGTGCCCGCCAAGGGCCGGGTGAAAGTCGGCGAGGTGGAAGCGAAAGCGCGGGACGGCGTGGCCATCACCGGGATCGACCGGTTCGCGGTGACGGCACTGGAAGACAGCGAACTCGTGCTTGTGGACGCGGCCTGATCCGCCCAGACTGATATGACGAAAGGAATGACGCGATGAACGCCCGTATTTCGGACCCGAGAGTCCACTCGCTGTTCGTGGACCGCTGGTCGCCTCGCTCGTTCGACGGGAGCGCGATGCCGGACGGGGATCTCGAAACGATTCTCAATGCCGCGCGCCTCGCGCCTTCGGCATTCAACTACCAGCCCTGGACGTTCCTGTTCGCGAGGCGAGGCGATGCGAACTGGGACAGGTTCCTGTCGCTGCTGATCCCGTTCAATGCGAGCTGGGCGAAGGATGCCTCGGTGCTGGTGTTCATCGTGTCCGATACACAGATGCGCAAGGCTGACGGCACGGGGAGCCCGCTCCACAGCCACAGCTTCGATGCAGGCGCGGCCTGGGCGCAAATGGCGCTGCAGGCCACGGCGCTGGGCTATCACGCCCATGGCATGACCGGGATCGAATTCGGCAAGGCCGAGGAAGCGCTCGGCGTTCCCGAAGGCTATCGCCTCGAAGCCGCGGCCGTGATCGGCCGCCGCGCGGAGGCCGAACGCCTGCCTGAAGGCCTGCGCGAACGCGAGGGGCCGAGCGACCGCAAGCCGCTCGCCGAGATCGCCCATGCCGGAGTGTTTCCGGGGTAGTTGCCACGAGGAAAGTAAAACCGCCGCCCTACTCCGGCGCTGATTGTCCCGAAATCGCCGCGCCGATCGTATCGGTCGGCGGCGGCGGGCTGTCGATCAGGGGGGCGGCGGGCGCGATCTGGTCCGCCGGCTCCGCAGCATCTCCTTCGGCCTCTGCGCCATCGCCGTCCTTCCTGCCCGGCGCTGTCCCTGCGGGCTTCGCCAGCGGCGCCTGGGACTGGACGGTTTCCAGGGGCAGCATCTCGTCGGTCGTCGAACGGGCGAGGATCTTGTTTGCGGGCGCGCGCTCGTTGGCATCGCTTCCCCCGCCGCAGGCGGCAGCCGACAGGGCCAGGATCATCACGCAGACAGCACGCAGCATTCTGTACCTTTCCAACCGTCCGCCGGCTTTCACGAACCGGCCGGCTGCAGCGCGCCGAGGAAATCGTCCGCGCGCGCCTGCAATGCCCGATCCCAGGCCTCCGGCGCAACCGAAATGCCGAGCCGCGCAAGGCTCGTCACGCCGTGATCGGCGATCCCGCAGGGTACGATGCCGGCGAAATGCGACAGGTCCGGCGCGAGATTGACCGCGAAGCCGTGCATCGTGATCCACCGCCGCACGCGAACGCCGATCGCCCCGATTTTCGCTTCGCTGCCATCCACGTCGCGCGTCCAGATCCCGATTCGTCCTTCCGCGCGCCAGGCCTCCACGCCGAAATCGCCCAGCGTCTCGATCACCCAGCCTTCCAGCGCATGGACGAAAGCCCGCACGTCGCGCCCCCGCCGCGCGAGATCGAGCAGGACGTAGCCCACGCGCTGCCCGGGCCCGTGATAGGTGTATCGCCCGCCCCGCCCGGTCTCGACCACCTCGAAGCGCGGATCGAGCAGTTCGGCCGCCGCCGCGCTCGTCCCGGCGGTGTAGACCGGCGGATGTTCCAGCAGCCAGATCAGTTCGCTCGCGCCGCCTTCTGCGATCAGCACATTGCGCTCGGCCATCTCCGCCAGCGCCGCGCGATAAGGGACGAGCGCCGCGTCCCGCCGCCATTCGATCGCGCTGTCGTCCGGTCCCACCATCGTGGCAGTTGCGTGATCGCATCGGCCGCGCTTATCAAGAGGTTTGAGGGTGTTTGGAGACGGTCCGCGTGCAATTCGACATGAACCAGGCCTGGCGCGAAGCAAGTGCGATGGTGAAAACCAATTCGCAGCTTCTCGGCGCCCTTGCCGGCGTATTCTTCTTCCTGCCGAGCCTGGCGATGGTGATCTTCGCTCCGTTCCCCGAAACGATCGAGCAGGCGAACCGCGACCAGGCCGTCGCCCTGTTCACCGCCTATTATGCCGAAGCCATGCCCTGGCTGCTCGGCGCCACGATCTTCCAGTCGATCGGCATGCTCACCTTGCTGGCGCTGCTGACCGATCGCCGTCCCACCGTCGGCGAAGCGCTGAGGACCGGTGCGATCGGGTTCTTCTCCTACATGGCCGCCCAGCTGCTCGTGGGCGTCGTCTTCGGCGTGGTCGCGCTGCTCGTCATCGGGATCGCATATGCCGGCGGCCTGGCGGCGCTCGCGGTGATCCTCATCCCCGTGCTGCTGGTCGGCGTGTTCTATGCCATGGTGAAGACCTCGCTGGTGGCGCCCGTCGTCGTGATCGAAGGCCTGCGCAACCCGATCAGCGCTTTGCAGCGGTCATGGGCGCTGACCCGGCGCAACAGCTTGCGGCTGTTCCTGTTCTATTTCCTGGTCATCATCGCGTTCGCGGCGATCTCGATCGCCATTTCCATGGTCATCGGCATCGTGGTCGGCCTGGTGATCGGCGACGCCAAGATGCTGCAGCTGGCCAATGGCGCGGTGTCCGGCCTGGTCGGTTCGGTCTTCGCGGTCTATGCGGCAGCGATCCTGGCCGCGGTCCATCGCCAGCTCGCCGGGCCGTCGGCAGAAACGATCGGCCGGACCTTCGAATAGAGACTGGCGAATAGAGGCTGGCGAACAGAGGCCGGCCCGCTCAGCTCAGTCCCGGTCTTCTTCCTTCCAGCCCCAGAAAAGCTGGCACGGCAGCACGTTCCAGAACTCGAACCCATTGTCGATCCGCTTGAAATGCCGCGCCATGAAATCGCGCGCCTTGGCGGAAAACTGATAGACCAGGAACGCGCCGCCGGGCCGCAGCACGCGGTGAGTGGCCGCAGCGATCGCCGGGCCGACGCCATCGGGCAAAGTGGAGAACGGCAGGCCCGACAGGACGTAGTCGGCATGGTCATGCCCGTGGGCGCGGACGATTTCCTCCACATCGGCGGCGGATCCCAGCACGGGGATGAAACGGCCATCGGTGATCGTGCTGCGCAGATAGTCGATATAGAGCGGATTGGTGTCGATCACGATCAGCTGCCCGTCCCGCCGCAGCCGCTCGAGCACGGGGCGGCAGAACGTGCCGACACCCGGACCATATTCCACGAACAGGCGGCATTCGTCCCAATTCACGGGTGCGAGCATCTTGCGGATCGTGAAGCGCGAACTCGGGATGATCGAACCGACCATCACCGGATGTTTCAGAAAGCCTTCGAAAAAGACTCCCCAAGGGCCGAGGATCTGCCGGACGCGGCGCTTGAGGCGCGGAAGACCGCGTTGCCCCGTCAATTCGGTACCCGTCATTCCGGAAGCATTCCCTCTCAATAATCGGCCGCGAAGGAAATAAGGGGCGCGAGCCTGAAAGCAGCGGATTCGCAAATTCGTCATAGTATTGCAAGCCGGCATAGGCAGGCGTAGCGGAAAGACGGATGAACGCCCCGCCCGCTTGCGGGGAAGGTCCGGCCCCAGGAATGCTCGCCTTCCGGTTGCCTCCGCGGTTGCAACGACACAAAGTATCCCCTCCGTTCGTCATTGCGAGGCCGCAAGGCCGCGGCAATCCAGAGCCGTTGCGCCTTTCCGCTCTGGATTGCTTCGGCCTGACGGCCTCGCAATGACGAAAGTGGTTTACACTTATCCCTCCGAAAGCGCCCCTCGATCCTTCCCCTCATCGCCACCCCGCCGGCAGCGGCTCCGAACCGGCATGGCGCGAGGTCAGCACCCGCAGAAGCGCGCTATCGCTGGGCTGGCGGGTGATCGAGCGAACCCGCCCGCGCCACAGGC
>CAMLQG010000101.1 GCA_946482075.1 uncultured Erythrobacteraceae bacterium | reverse complement strand
ATCTGATCCTCGATCTGTTCCGGATCGATTTCGGCCAGCGCCTGCCCGGCGACCACGCGGTCGTTCACATCGACCAGGACCTTGGTGACGAGGCCCGAAAGCTGGGAACCGACCGTCACCTGGTTGGTCGGTGCGAGCTTGCCGGTGGCCGATACGGTGGTGACGAGATGTCCCCGCGCGATTTTGGCGGTCGCATATTCGGGATCGCTCGATCCCGTGAAGCAGCGGGCGAGCAGGAGCACAAGGATCACCGCGAACCCGATCGCGGCCCAGCGCGCATAGCGCTTCCAGGGCCGGGCCGGCCTCACGCCGAGGAATTCGTCGAGATCGTCTTCGGCCATGGTCAGTTCGATCCTTGGGAGGCAGGACGCGGCGGCGCGGTGGGCGTGACGGTGGAATCCCATCCGCCGCCCAGCGCGACATAGAGGGCGATGAGGGCATTCGCCTTGTCGGATCTTGCCTGCACGAGCCCGTTGCGCGCGGAGATCAGCGCCGCTTCCTGCGTGTTGAGATTGGTGAAATCGATCAGCCCGGTGCGATACTGGCTGCGTGCGAGCAGCGCGGAATTGTTCGCGGCGTCATGAGCGACGCTGAACTGCGCTTCGCGTTCCTTCGCGGCGCGCAAGGCCACGATGGCGTTCTCGATATCCTCCAGCGATGTCAGGACGGTTGATTTGTAGGCCGCGAAAGCGCCGTCGGCCGCGGCCCTGCTGGAACGGACCTGCGCATTGAGGCGGCCCGCATTGAAGATCGCCTGGCTGATCCCCGCGAAAAGCCCGCCGGTGATCGTGTCGAACAGGCCGCCGAAGCTGGCCGAGTTGGTGTCCAGGCTGCCGGCGATGTTGAATTGCGGGAACAGCTGCGCCTTGGCGACGCCGATCTGCGCGGTCGCCGCGGCCAGATTGCGCTCCGCCGAGCGCACATCCGGGCGTTGGCGCAGGATGTTGGCCGGAATATCCACTAGTACATTTTCCGGTCCGGTCGGGATCGGCCGGGAAGCGGCGAGAAGGGCTTTCAGTGCGCCGGGCGCCTGCCCGGTGAGCACGCCGATACGCGAGACGGCCGCGTTATACTGCTCCTCGATCGAGGGAATGCTGGCGGCGGTCTGCGCCCTGCTCGCGCGGGCCTGTTCGACGTCGAGCGAGGAGACGAGGCCCGCCCTGACGCGGAATCCGGCGATCTCGAGATTGTCGTCCTGGATCGCCAGGCTTGCCTGCGCATTGGCGAGCTGCGCCTGATAGGCGCGCGCCAGGACATAATTGCGCGCCATCTCGCTTTCCACCGAAAGCAGCGTGGTCGCATAGTCGAAACCAGCGGCTTCATACTGCGCCCTGCTCGCTTCGACCGATCGGCGCACGCCGCCGAAGATATCGAGCTGGTAGCTGGCGTCCAGACCGAGGGAATAGCTGTTGCGTCCCCCGCCATCCGTTGTCGTCACCGTTCCGTCCGGCAGGGTAATGGTGGTGCCGCCGCCCTTCAGCGTTTCGGTGCGATTATACCCGCCGGACGCGCCCACCGTGGGGAACAGGTCCGACCGGCTGACGACCAGCGCCTCGCGGGCCTGGCGCAACCGCGCGATCGCCTGCTCCACGTCGAGATTGTTCGCCGCCGCCTGTTCGACCAGCTGGCCCAGAACCGGATCGTCGAACCTGGTCCACCACCGCGTCAGATCGTCCGCCTGCGAAGCCGCCGTGACCGACCACTGATCGGGCACGCCAAGGTCGCTCGCGCTTTTCGGCCTGTAGTCCGGGCCGACGCTGCAGGCCGACAGCACCGCCGTGCAGACAAGGAGGATGGAGACGCGCTTCATGCCCGAAGGATCGGCCCAAGCGGCGCCCATCGTCCAGTCGCAATTTGTCGCAACTTGTAAGGCCTTGCGGCTCCGCGCCGGGCCTCAGCCGTTGGCGCCCTCATGCGCGAAGTCTGCCGGATGCACGCCGTCACTGCGAAGTCGGGTGAGCGAAAGGTAGGAGATGCGCCATTCACCGTCCTCAAACTCGAAAAGGTCGTGATAGTGCCCGTAGCCTTTCATTTCCCGCGTGCCGTCGCTGATATAGTCGAACATCGGGAAGATGCCCTTGGCGGTGGTGGGACCGGTCAGTTCCACGATCGGCGCGTGGCCGTGATGGATCGTGACCCATGTCGCCAGCAGTTCCGCATACCAGGGAATGAAATTGTCGCGGCCTTTCGCAGCCCCGGTTTCGCCGCGCGCGATCGCTTCTTCCACCGGAGGAAGCTTCTCGATCCCTTCACCCGGCTTCAGATCGCGCTCTCCGCGAAAATCGATCACGGCATCCTTGGTGAAGACCATCTTGAGATCGTCCCACCGCTTCATATCCATGTTGAACCAGTATTTCGCCTTGGCCTGCTTGATCTTCTCGATCGCCAGCGCCTGTTCGCCTTCGGTCATTTCAGCCTCACCCATATCGCGGCCCCGCGGCCGTTCCGGAAAGGCTAGCCAAGCGGGAGGCGGAGGAACAGGCCCAAAAGCGTCAACACCGCGCCAAGCAAGGCTGACGCAGCGTCGAGGCAATCCCGGAAGGGGGCACGGCTCAGGCGAGCTGGTGGTCCGGCGATTGCGTGATGTCGATATAACGGCGGTCGTAGTAGATCAGGGGCTTGGCATCGTCGCGGTGATGCGCGGCGATGATCTCGCCGATGAACACCGTATGCGTGCCGAATCTGTGACGGTCGGCAACCTTGCAGACCATCGTCGACTGCGCGTTGGCCAGCACCGGGACTCCCAGTTCCTCGGTCCAGTCGCCCACGCTGAAGCGTTCGTCGCCCTTGAACGCCATGAAGCAGTCGGCGACACCGCGGTTCGCAAGGCCGAGCACGTTCACCGCGAAGCGATCCGCCACCATCAGCGGCGCGTGGATCGACGTGTCCTCGTTCACGCAGATCAGGATCGATGGCGGCGAGAAGCTGAGCGAGGAGAACGCCGTGGCGACGATTCCCGAACGGACTCCATCGTGCTTGGTGGTGATGGCATAGACCGCAGCCGCCACGTGGCGCATCGTGGACTGGAATTCCTTGAGGATATCTTCGGACTGCATGTCATCTCCTGCGTGAAGCTCGGCTCCGAAATGGCGATGAAACGCGCCGGATGCAACAGTCAAAACCGAGCTTGGCCGACAGCGATGTGATTCTGGCCATTGTGCGCACATTTTAATGTGCTACAGCGCCATCATGAACACATCGATTCAGGAAAAGGTGCGCGAGATCGTCAATGACGGTCGCATGTCGCGCGCCGCGCTCGCTCGGGCCGCCGGCCTTCACGCCAACACGCTGCGCGACTGTACGGAAGCCGCATGGAACCCGACTGCCGACACGCTGACGAAGCTCGAGCGCTTCCTGTCCAGCAATGACGAGACTCCCGTTCTGGTACCGATCGAGGAGATCATCGAGGAAGCCCGCAACGGCCGGATGTATATTCTGGTCGATGACGAGGATCGCGAGAACGAAGGCGACCTGATCATTCCCGCTCAGATGGCGACACCCGCCGCGATCAATTTCATGGCCACCCATGGCCGTGGCCTGATCTGCCTGACGATGGAACGCAGCCGGGTGGACCAGCTCGGCCTCGACCTGATGAGCCGCAACAACGGCACGCGCCACGAAACAGCTTTCACCACTTCGATCGAGGCGCGCGACGGCGTGACGACGGGAATCAGCGCGGGCGATCGCGCCCGCACCATCTCCGTCGCGATCGACGGATCGAAGGGCAAGGACGATATCGTCACGCCCGGGCATGTATTTCCGCTGGTGGCGCGCGACGGCGGCACGCTCGTTCGCGCGGGACATACCGAAGCCTCGGTCGATATCTCGCGCCTTGCCGGCCTGAACCCGTCGGGCGTGATCTGCGAGATCATGAACGATGACGGCACGATGGCGCGGATGGACGATCTCGTCCGCTTCGCCCGGCTGCACAATCTGAAGATCGGCACGATCCAGGATCTGATCTCCTACCGCCTCGCGCACGACCATCTGGTGAAGCGGACGGCGGAAACCCGGTTCAAGAGCCACTGGGGCGGCGACTGGACGGCGATCAGCTTCTACAACCGCGCTACGCGGGAAGAGACGATCACGCTGGTGAAGGGGCCGCTGGACACGTCCAGGCCGGTTCATGTCCGAATGCATTCGCTGTCGGTCTTCTCGGACATCCTGGCGGACGATTCCTCGCGCTCCGGCCTGTTGGAAGCCGCGATGCGAACGATCGCGGAGGAAGGCAGCGGGCTTGTCGTGCTGATCAGCGCGCAATCGCGCGATTATGCAAGCCGGTCGATCAAGATCCGCAATGAACAGGGCCCCGAAGGCGATCCCAATGCCGGCGAGGCGCAGCGTGATTACGGCATCGGCGCGCAAATCCTCAGCGAGCTCGGCGTGAAGGAGATGATCCTGCTGACGAACACCACCCATTCGCTGGTCGGGCTGAGCGGTTACGGCCTTTCGATCGTCGGCCAGAAGGCCCTCAAGCTGCCGGCACAGGATTGATCCGATGGCCCGTTTCCTCATCGTCGAAGCCCGTTTCTACGATCATCTGAACGACATGCTGGTCGCCGGCGCACGCGCTGCGCTGGAACAGGCCGGACATTCGGTCGATGTCCTCACCGTTCCCGGTGCGCTGGAAATTCCCGGCGCCATCGCGCTGGCGGCGGAAAGCGGCCGCTATGACGGCTATGTCGCGATCGGCGTCGTCATCCGCGGCGAGACCTATCATTTCGAGATCGTGGCAGGCGAAAGCGCGCGCGGGATCATGGCGCTCACGATCGACGGCATTGCGATCGGCAATGGCATACTGACAGTGGAGAACGAAGCTCAGGCGCTGGTCCGCGCCGATCCGTCACAGAAGAACAAGGGGGGGGAAGCGGCCATCGCGGCCATTGCCCTGCTCGACCTTCAGGGCCGTTTCGCCAGCTGATCAGGAACTTCCTGTCGCTTCGGCATTTGCAGGGGAATGACAGGGTTCTTCGAATGGTTCGGCGCGATCGGCACGATCATCGCCGCCGGACTGATAGCTTCCGACCTCGGCCGCAAGGTAACGGGCTGGGCTTTCGTACTGTTCGTCGCGGTGGCGATATCCTGGATCATCGGGGGGCTGATGGGCGACAACATGCCTATCGCCCTGCAGAACGTGGCGATGTTCTTCGTCAACGCCTGGGGTGTCTGGCAGTATCTGCTCAACCCGAAGAAGAAGCGCGAGATCGAATTGGCCGAACAATGCACCGTGAAGGCGCATGAGGAAGTCGAGCGCGAATTCGAAACCGGGGGCACGGCTGCCTAGCGCCTCCCTCTTCCGTCATTCCGGCATTTTCGTCATCCCGGGTTTGACCCGGAATCCCGCTTCCCTGTGACCTGGGCGAAGAAAAGCGGGGCCCCGGGTCAGGCCCGGGGCGACGCTTCAAGCCTCCACGCTGCAAAGGTACAAGTGCAGTTTATCCTGAACGACGCCGCAGGCGGTCGAAGGACTGGGGTGACGGCAAGCCGATTACTTCGCCAAGCGACCGAACGCGGACTCACCCGCATAGCGGCTCGCAAGTCCCAGTTCTTCCTCGATGCGGATCAGCTGGTTGTACTTGGCAAGCCGGTCCGACCGGGCGAGCGAACCGGTCTTGATCTGGCCGCAATTGGTGGCAACCGCGAGATCCGCGATCGTATAGTCCTCGGTCTCGCCCGAACGATGCGACATCACGGCGGTATAGCCGCTGCGCTGCGCGATGCTGACCGCTTCCAGCGTTTCGGTCAGCGTGCCGATCTGATTGACCTTCACCAGCAGCGAGTTTGCCAGGCCCTGCCCGATGCCCATCGTCAGACGCTGGGGATTGGTGACGAAGAGATCATCGCCCACCAGTTGGACCTTGTCGCCGATCTTGTCGGTGAGCGCCTTCCACCCTTCGAAATCGTCTTCGCTCATGCCGTCTTCGATCGAGCGGATCGGATAGTTGGCGCAGAGGTCGGCGAGGTAGTCGGCCATTTCCTCACCCGAGAGCGAGAGACCTTCACCTGCGATGTCATAGCGGCCGTCGGCAAAGAATTCGGTGGAAGCACAGTCCAGCGCCAGTGCGATATCGCCGCCCGGCTTGAAGCCTGCCTTCTCGATCGACTCCATGATGAAATCGAGCGCCGCGCGCGTGCTGGCGAGGTTCGGAGCGAAGCCGCCCTCGTCGCCCACGGCGGTGGAGAGGCCCTTTTCGCCCAGGCCCTTCTTCAGCGTGTGGAAGATCTCCGCGCCCCAGCGCACGGCTTCGGCGATCGATTCCGCGCCGACCGGCATGATCATGAATTCCTGGAAGTCGATCGGATTGTCGGCATGTTCGCCGCCGTTGATGATGTTCATCATCGGCACCGGCAGGACATGCGCGGACACGCCGCCGACATAGGAGTAGAGCGGCAGGCCGCGCGCATTCGCCGCCGCCTTCGCCACCGCCATGCTGGTGCCGAGGATCGCATTGGCACCGAGGCGCGCCTTGTTCGCCGTGCCGTCGAGCTCGATCATCGCGAGATCCACGTCGCGCTGGTCTTCCGCGTCGAGCCCGAGCAGGCGGTCGGAAATCTCGCCGTTGACCGCTGCGACCGCTTGAGTCACGCCCTTGCCCAGATAGCGGTTCTTTTCGCCGTCCCGCAATTCGACCGCCTCATGCGCGCCGGTTGACGCGCCCGAGGGAACGGCGGCCCGCCCGAAGCTTCCGTCATCCAGCAACACATCCACTTCGACCGTGGGATTGCCCCGGCTATCGAGGATTTCGCGGCCGTGAATGTCGATAATGGCGGTCATGCGTGCTGCTCCGTTGTCCTGCTGCGGTGCGATATGCTAGTGCTGGCGGCCTCTATCTCCCGGAACAAGGGCAGGCAAGCCGCGTTTCGGGTGAGATGGGCCGACCACAGCTGCGGCCGGCAAAGGTTCTTAGCGCTCCTGCAAGGTCACAAAGGAAAAGACTCATGGCCGAAACCACTGCAAAGCCCAAAGCTACGAAGACCACGAGCAAGGCGCAGGCTGCTCCCGCGGCGGACAACAAGACCGAGGCGAAAGCGAAGTTCACCAAGGCGCTCGAGGAAGCGAAGGCCGGCGCCCAGGCGCTCGGCAAGGAAGCCCAGGACCGCGCGAACAGCTATCGCGAACAGTTGCAGAGCAAGTCGGAAGACTGGCGCGGCGAAGCGAAGGCCTATGGCGAACAGGCCAAGACTCAGGCGACCCAACTGGCGCGCGATGGCAAGACCAAGACGAGCGACGCGATCGCCGGCCTTGGCAGGATCGTGTCCGATACCGCGCCGACCATCGATGAGAAGCTGGGCGAGAAATATGGCGATTACGCCCGCACGGCAGCCCGCTCCATGCAGGAGGCGGCCGCCAAGCTCGACGCGAAAGAACTCGACGAGCTGGCGGACGATGCCCGCGAATTCGTCCGCAAGAGCCCTGGCGTCGCCGTTGGCATCGCGGCCGTCGCCGGTTTCATGGTCGCCCGGTTGTTCCGCGGTTCGAAGGATTGACTTCACGGGCACTGATCGGCTTCTGTTCCTTCCATGGTTGAGGAGGAACCCGGTCCGGGATCAAGAAGCGAGGAAGCGGCTGAGGAGCGGTCGCTTTTCGCCGATATCGGCACGCTGATCGAAGACGGGCGCACGCTGGTCGAGGCGGAGATCGCGTATCAGAAGACGCGAGCCGGCTATGCGGGGAAGCAGGGCCTGTACCTTGTCGTGACGCTGGGGTTCATCGCCGTGCTGCTGGTGCTTGCGCTCATGGCAATGGTGCTGGGCGTCGTGCTGGCGCTGGCGCCGGTGCTGACGGCGGGGGGCGCGGGTGCGGCCGTGGCGGGCGTGCTCGTTTTCACGGCGTTGTTCGGGCTGGCTTTGGCGCTGCGGTTCATGCGGAACCTGCGCAGAGCCTTTAGAGGGGACGAGGAATGACCAAGCTTTCGCAACTCGAAGAGGATCGCGCGCTGCGCAACGCGGCGCATAATGTGTTCCAGACCGATCTGTCATTCGTCAGGAGCGATCTCACGCTCGGGCATATGGGCCGGAAGCTTGCTGCCCGCGTGAGCGAAAGCGCCGCGGAAACCGCCGAGGAAGCGGTCGAGATCGTGAAGCGCCATCCGCGCAGGAGCGCCGCGGCCGCGGCGGCGGTGGGCATCGCGGCCATTGCCTGGCTCGCTCGCAAGCCGATCGTTTCCCTGTTCGGGAAAAAGCCGAAATCCGGCGTGGAACCGGAATCTTCCGAAGACCGTTAGGGACAGGCAGGAAGAGGAGAGCCACCGATGCCCCATCAAGCCGATCAACGGGACGCTCTGCGCAGCAAGGTTTTGACCGCGCAGGCACGTAATGCCGCGCGCCAGGCCGCGAACGCGCGAGACAATGTGGCGGATTTCGTCGCGGTCCATCCTTTCTCCTCGCTCGCCGGTGCGATCGCCGTGGGTATCGTGGTCGGAGCGCTGCTTCCCCGCTCATCGGGCCGCAAGCTCGGCAAAGGTGTGGTGGGCCTGGCGAGCTTTGCCGCCAAACTGGGCGCCAGCTATGCCCAGCACGCCTGGAGCGCCGCGCGGGAGGCCAAACAGGCCGCTGCCGGACGGATCGAGGATTTGGATGAAACCGTCATGGACAGCACGGCCGGCTTGCGTCATGACGTGAAGCGGATAGCCGAGAAAGCGAGCGACGGTTCGCGCAATGCCGGCAGGGCGGTGACCAGACGAGCCACCAGGATGGCGGACCTGATCACGTCGCGCACCCGGCACTGACTTCCGCCCCGAGAGGCGGCCGGTCGTCCAGGGAGGGGCCGTTTGCCACAACGAGCCGGGACGTATCATCTATGCAGCTTCTCCACCTTGTCATGGGCGGTCGGGTGAAAGACCCGCAAACGCTGGAATTCGCCGATCTCAACCAGATCGAGCTTGTCGGCGTGTATCCGAGTTACGCCGAGGCGGAAGACGCCTGGCGCGCCAACGCTCAGCGCACGGTCGACGATGCGGAAATGAAATACGTCATCGTCCATCTCCACCGCCTGCTGGAGCCGGAACTGGGGACGGATTAAGAAGAACTGCTCTCTCGAACTCGTCATCCTGACGAAATGGAGAGCAGTGCTGTCTCGCCTCAGATGAACTCGAGCTTTTCCACGAGGTAGAAACGGTCGCCCGAAGGCACGGTCACTTCGATCTCGTCGCCCACCTTGCGGCCGATTAGCGCCTTGCCGAGCGGCGAATTATACGAAATCCGCCCGACCTTGGCGTCCGCTTCCGTCTGCCCGACGATCTGATAGCGCACCGGCTTGTCGTCATCATCCATCAGCGTCACGGTCGCGCCGAATACGATCCGATCGCCTGTGAGCGTTGCCGGATCGATGATCTGGGCGCGAGATACGCGATCCTCGATATCCGCGATCATCGCTTCCACCTGGCCCTGCCGTTCCTTGGCGGCGTGGTATTCGGCGTTCTCCGAAAGGTCGCCATGCGCGCGCGCTTCCTCGATCGCATCCACGATCCGAGGGCGTTCGTCGCGCAATTGCTTCAGCTCTGCCGTCAGCTTCTCATAGCCTTCAGCGAGCATCGGCACCTTTTCCATACTGCCACCCTATACGTTAGACGTTATTGTCAAAGCGACCCCCGGCCCCTTAACGCTGAACGCGTTGAAACGGCACCATCCAGTCGCGATGTCGGGAATACGCTGGTCTTTCAGCTGTAATAATCCTGAAGTGGCCGCACTTCAAGTTCGCTCGGTTTCACGGTCGCGATCGCCTGCGCGACAGCTACTGCCGCCGCCGCGGTGGTGAAGTTCGGAACCTTGTTTTCAAGAGCCGACGCACGGATCGACTGGGAGTCCTTGAGGCTCTGCCAACCCTCCGTCGTATTGAACACGATCGCCACTTCGCCGTCGATGATCTTGTCGACCACGTGCGGGCGTCCTTCGGCCACCTTGTTCACGCGCTCCACCGGCACGCCGGCCTCCGCGAGATATTTCTGTGTCCCGCCCGTGGCGATCACCCGGAACCCGCTCGCGATCATCTGCTTCACCGCCGGCACGATGGTGGCCTTGTCCGTATCCTTGACCGAGACGAACAGCACGCCTTCGGATGGCAGGATCGTGCCCGCGCCGATCTGCGCCTTGAGGAATGCGGTGGCGAAATCGCTATCGATCCCCATCACTTCGCCGGTGGATTTCATTTCCGGCGAGAGCACCGGATCGGTGCCGGGGAAGCGCGCAAAGGGGAAGACAGCTTCCTTGACCGCCATGTGGGCGAGTTCGCGGCGGATCGGCGGGAGATCGGCCAGCTTCTCGCCCGCCATCACCCGCGCGGCGATCTTGGCGACCGGATCGCCCACCGCCTTGGCGACGAATGGCACGGTGCGGCTGGCACGCGGGTTGACTTCGATCAGATAGACCGCGCCATCCTTCACCGCGAACTGCACGTTCATCAGCCCGCGCACGCCGAGAGCGGTTGCCAGTGCCTCGGCCTGGCGTTCCATCTCGCCCACGATCTCGGGCGGAAGGCTGTAGGGCGGCAGGGTGCAGGCGCTGTCGCCCGAATGGACGCCGGCTTCCTCGATATGCTGCATCACGCCTGCGATCACGACCTGATCGCCATCGCACAACGCATCGACATCGCATTCGATCGCATCGCGCAGATATTGGTCGATCAGCACCGGACTGTCGCCAGACACGTTAACGGCCGTCGCGATATAGTCATCGAGCTGCGCTTCGCTGTCGACGATCTCCATCGCGCGGCCGCCAAGCACATAGCTCGGGCGCAGGAGGACGGGGTAGCCGATCCGCGCGGCGACCGCGGCCGCCTCGTCCCGGCTGCGCGCGATGCCATTGGCCGGTTGCTTGAGTTTCAGCTTCTCGACGAGAGCGGCGAACCGCTCGCGATCTTCGGCAAGGTCGATCGCATCGGGCGATGTGCCCAGGATCGGGATGCCCGCATCTTCAAGCGGCTGCGCAAGCTTCAGCGGCGTCTGCCCGCCGAACTGCACGATCACTCCGACGAGTTCGCCGTTCTGCTGTTCGACCCGCAGGATCTCCAGCACGTCCTCGGCGGTCAGCGGCTCGAAATACAGGCGATCCGAGGTGTCGTAGTCGGTGGAGACCGTCTCCGGGTTGCAGTTGACCATGATCGTCTCGTAGCCGTCCTCGCGCAGCGCGAAGGCGGCGTGGACGCAGCAGTAGTCGAACTCGATGCCCTGGCCGATCCGGTTCGGGCCGCCGCCGAGG
>CAMLQG010000100.1 GCA_946482075.1 uncultured Erythrobacteraceae bacterium | reverse complement strand
TGCAGAACCCTGACTTCGACCCGGCGCCCGTGGTCAAGCTGTTCACGCCCGACGCTGGGGCGACCTGGCTGCTGGCCGAAATCGATCCGGAACAGATCGAGGATCAGATTCGCCAAGGGCAGGCCCAGCTCGCGGCCAATCAAGCGCAAGTCCAGCAGGCGCGGGCGACGGTGGCGGAAGCTCGGGCGCAGCTCGCCCGGCTCGAGGAAGTCCATCGCCTGTCCAACGGCCGCGTGCCGTCCGATACGGAATTGCAGGCGGGCCGCGCGGATGCCCAGCGCGCGGTGGCTGCACTGCGGGTGGCGGAAGCCAATGTAGTGGCCAGCCAGGCCAACCTTTCGCAGTTCCAGACCCAGCGTAACCGGGCGATCATCCGCTCGCCCGTTTCCGGCGTCGTCCTCGCCCGGCAGGTCGATCCAGGCCAGACCGTGGCTGCATCCTTCAACACGCCGACCCTGTTCGTGATTGCCGAGGATCTCTCCCAGATGAAGCTGGAGGTAGCGATCGACGAGGCGGATGTGGGCGCCGTGAAGGAAGGACAGCGCGCGACCTTTACCGTCGATGCGTTCCCTGGACGGACGTTCCCTGCCTCGATCGCGCTGGTCGAGATCGGTTCCAACCTTTCGGCCGAATCCGCGAGTTCGTCCTCCTCGGCTTCGTCCGGCGCATCGGGCTCGGCCAGCACCGGACAGGTGGTGTCCTATGCGGCTGATCTCACGGTGGACAATACCAAGCTCGAATTGCGGCCGGGCATGACGGCGACGGCGGATATCGTGACTTCCGACAAGAAGAACGTGCTGCTCGTGCCCAATGCCGCCCTGCGTTTCACCCCCCAATCGGGCGCTGCGGCCGGCGATGATTCCGGCGGCATCACCAAGGCCATCACTGCCCGGCCTTCCCGCCGCGGCCAGAGCCAGCGCAGCGTCACGCTGAGCCGCGGCGCGACCCAGACGGTCTATGTCGTAGGCGAGGATGGCAAGCCGAAGCCGATCAGCATCACCACCGGCGACAGCGACGGATCGAACACGGAAGTCCTTTCGGGCGGCCTCAAACCCGGCATGACGATCATCACCGGACAGCTTGCCGGTTCGGATGAGGAAAGCGGATCGCGCCGCGGAAGCGGCGGCGGCGGGCAGCGTCGGGGAGGGGGCGGTGGCTGATCAGCCGCTGATCTCTATGCGCGGCGTGACGAAGGTCTACGGTACAGGCCCGACCGCGTTCAACGCGCTGAAGGGCGTCGACCTCGACATCAGGCAGGGCGATTTCGTCGCCGTGATGGGGCCGTCCGGTTCGGGCAAGTCCACTACGATGAACATACTGGGCTGCCTCGACGTGCCGAGCGCGGGGACCTTCCTGTTCAAGGGCCATCATGTGGAGACGCTGGATCGCGACCAGCGGGCGCTGCTGCGGCGGAAATATCTCGGCTTCGTATTCCAGGGCTTCAACCTTCTCTCGCGGACCTCCGCATTGGAGAATGTCGAGCTGCCCTTGCTCTATCGCGGCGACGAAAAGGGCGCGAGGCGGGAAGCGGCGATGGCGGCGCTGGACAAGGTGGGCCTCAAGGACTGGTGGGACCACACCCCGGCCGAGCTTTCCGGCGGCCAGCAGCAGCGTGTGGCGATCGCACGGGCCATCGTGACCAATCCGGCCGTGCTTCTGGCGGACGAGCCGACCGGCAATCTCGACAGCGAGCGTTCGGTCGAGATCATGGAACTCCTCACCAGCCTCAACCGCGATGCCGGAATCACCGTGCTGATGGTGACGCATGAGCCGGACATGGCCGCCTATGCCCGCACCATCGTCCACTTCCTCGACGGGCTGGTGGAACGGATCGAACAGACCGGCCGGGCCGGAGTGAGCTTCTGATGCTGGGCACGATCTTCCTGCTCGCGCTGCGTTCCATCCGCCGGCACATGCTGCGATCGTTCCTGACGATCCTCGGGATCGTCATCGGGGTGAGCGCGGTGGTGGCGATGACCACGCTCGGCAAGGCGACCACCGCGGCGGTGCAGGAACAGATCGCCGCGCTCGGGACCAATGTCCTGCAGCTGCGCCCCGGGCAGGGTTTCGGACGGGGAGGCGGGGGGCCGAGGCCGCCCGATTTCGATCCGGCCGACGTGACCGCGATCCAGCAGCAGATCGCCGGCGTGACGGCTGTGGCTCCGCAGGCGCAATCCACCGCGACGGCGATCTATGAAGGGGCCAACTGGTCGACCACGGTCAACGGCACGACGTCCGCCTATTTCGAAGTCCAGCCCTGGCCGCTCACCGACGGCAGGCTGTTCACGCCCATGGAGGAGGAAGCGGGCAAGGCCGTCTGCATCATCGGTTCCACCGTGCAGAAGAACCTCTTCCGCGGCGGCGGAGCCGTGGGCCGGCGCTTCCGCGTGGGCGATGTCAGCTGCGACATCATCGGTACGCTTTCCACGCGCGGGCAAGCGGGCTTCGGCGGCGATCAGGACGATGTGGTGATCATGCCGATCAAAGCGGTGCAGCGCCGCTTCACCGGCAGCACGGATATCCGCATGATCCTGGTCGGCGTGGACAAGACCTATTCCACTTCGCAGGTGCAGACGCAGCTGACCGATCTGCTGCGCGAACGGCGCCGGATCACGCAGGGCAGGGACGATAATTTCAATATCTTCGACACCAAGCAGATCAGCGACACGCTGACCGGCACCACCACGCTGCTGACCCGCATCGTCGCCGCCGTGGCCGCGATCAGCCTGGTGGTGGGCGGGATCGGGATCATGAACATCATGCTGGTTTCCGTTACCGAACGAACGCGCGAGATCGGCATCCGCCTGGCGATCGGCGCGGTCGCCAATGAAGTGCTGCTGCAGTTCCTGGTGGAAGCGGTGGTCCTGTCCTGCCTGGGGGGTCTTATCGGGCTCATGCTGGCGCAGCTGGTGATCGCGGTCGCCACGCCGCTGATGCAGGTGCCGTGGACTTTCGACCTGCAGATCAACCTCATCGCGTTCGTGATCTCTGCGCTGATCGGCGTGGTGTTCGGCTATTTCCCGGCCCGCCGCGCGGCCAGTCTCAACCCCATCGACGCGCTGCGCCACGAGTAGGGCATTCATCCACAGGGCCACTATTGATCGGCGCTGCGGCGCATGTCACCAACCCGAGCAGCCCGGCGGGGCAGGCAATGAACGGGGCGTGATACATGGCGTTTACAGCGAGGATATTGCTGCTCGGTTCGGGTGAACTCGGCCGGGAGTTCGTGATCTCGGCAAAGCGGCTCGGTGCCTATGTGATCGCCTGCGATGCCTATGCAGGCGCACCCGCGATGCAGCTCGCTGATGAGTTCGAAGTGTTCTCGATGCTCGATGCCGACCTGCTGCGCTCCGCCATAGACAAGCACCGGCCCGATTTCGTCGTCCCCGAAGTGGAAGCCATTCGCACCGAAGTCCTTGCCGAGGTGGAGGCCGGCGGCGTCACCGTGGTTCCGTCCGCGCGGGCGACAGTGATGACCATGAACCGCGACCGAATCCGCGAAGTCGCCGCAGTCGAACTCGCCCTGCGGACCTCCCGCTATCGCTATGCGGAGAATCTGGACGAAGTGCGGGCCGGTGCCGATCACACCGGGCTGCCCTGCGTGATCAAGCCGGTCATGTCTTCCTCGGGCAAGGGGCAGAGCACGGTGAAAACGGCGGACGGCCTGGAGGCTGCGTGGAACTATGCCGTCGACAACATGCGGGGCGACCGTCGCCGGGTGATCGTGGAGGAGTTCGTCGATTTCGACTACGAAATCACGCTCCTCACCATCCGCACCCGCGAAGGCGTGCTGTTCTGCCCACCCATCGGCCATCGCCAGGAACGCGGCGACTACCAGGAATCCTGGCAACCCGCCGCGATGAGTGATGCCGCGATCGCGAGCGCGCAGGACATGGCGCGCAAGGTGGTGGATGATCTGGGCGGTTACGGCCTGTTCGGCGTGGAATTCTTCATCAAGGATGACGAGGCGATCTTCTCCGAACTGTCGCCGCGTCCCCATGATACTGGCATGGTGACGCTGATTTCCCAGAATCTCAGCGAATTCGATCTCCATGCGCGTGCGATCCTGGGCTTACCTATCCCGGAGATAGCCTTGCGCGGGCCCTCCGCATCGGCGGTGGTGCTAGCCGATCGCCATTCCGATACGGTGCGCTATGCAGGCCTGGCCGAGGCATTGGCGAGCCCAGGTGGGGAGGTGGATATCCGGATCTTCGGCAAGCCCACCACGCGGCCTTATCGCCGCATGGGCGTGGGCCTTGCACTGGCCGGAAATACCGACGACGCCCGACGCATCGCGGCGGATGCGGCACGGCGGCTTCGCGTCCTGTACGACTGATATGCCGCTCATTTCGCGGTTTGATGATAAAACGGCAGAAAATTCCCGTTTCGCGCAACATTCGATATAGTCTGCGCAGTTAAACTGTGTCATCTTAGCCACAGGTAATTTTATTCCAAGAACAATGAAACTTTCCGCAATGTGTGCGGTTGTGACCGTGGAGGAGGCTGAAAGGGGTCACAAGGAGGTTCAGGAATGCGAAAATTGATACTATCGGCCGTCGCACTGGCGGCACTTTCCACACCGGCATTGGCGCGCGATGGCCAGCCCTATCTCGGGTTCGAAGGGGGCGGCGTCATCGGCGAACGCACCGATCTCGATCTCGCGATCGTCGATGGCCCGGACGTTCTGGTTTATGAGAACGGCGTAAGCACGCGCTACAAGAAGCCCGGCTGGGAAGTCGGTGCCGTCCTCGGCTATGATTTTGGTATCATCCGCGCCGAGGTCGAGGCGTCCTACAAGCGCCTCAAGACCAAAAGCCTGAATTTCAGTCCCGCATTGGCGACCGATCTGGGCCTGCCCGATACCGGTCCCTATGATCCGGACGACTTCTTCGCCAGCAACCGCGCCAGCGTGGTTTCCGGGATGGTGAATGCATTGGTCGATCTCGGTGACGAGAACGGTTTCAGCTTCTATGCCGGCGGCGGTGCGGGCCGCGCCAGCGTCAAGATGGTCGACGACAAGGACAGCGCCTGGGCATGGCAGCTGATCGCGGGCGTCCGCTACGCGATCACCCAGAATGTCGATCTCGGCCTGAAATATCGCTATTTTCAGACACAGAACCTCGACTTCGAGGGAACGGTCGACACGGCGGGTGGCGATACTTTGGGCCTGTTCGGTTCGGGCAAGCTCAAGACGCACAGCATTCTGGCCACTTTGAGCTACAATTTCGGCGCTCCGGCTGCCGAACCCGCTCCCCCGCCACCGCCGCCTCCGCCACCGCCTCCGCCGCCGCCAGCAATGCAGACCTGCCCGGATGGCATGCGGATTCCGGCTGATCAGTCTTGCCCACCACCGCCTCCGCCGCCTCCGCCGGCGCCTGAACGCGGCTGATCGAACCGGCTTGCGAATGAAGAGGGGCAGGAGCAGCGCTCCTGCCCCTTTTTCTTTGGCGATTCGCCCGTCGCTTCGGCCTGCCGGCTATTTGGCGGAAACGGCATCCGAGGAAGCAGAGGATGCCGCAGCGCTCTGCGCGCCGGCGATGCGATCCCACCCATAGATGTCGGACGCATAGGTGATCTGGCCGCTGACCGGCTGCGCGGTGAGATAGGTCACGTAGACCGGCACGCCTTGGGGCAGCTTGACGAATTGCTCGGGCTCTGCCGAGGGGGCAACCGGATCACGGCCCAGCAACCAGCGCCCGAACCGCCGCGCATCCTCGAGCCGGATGCAGCCATTGCTCAGATCGCGTTCGGATTTCGCGAACAGTTCCTTCGACGGCGTATCGTGCAGGAAGATGTCCTGTCCGTTCGCGAAGGAGAATTTGAGTTTCCCCATCGAGTTGCCGGGCCCCGGCAATTGGCGGACGCGGATCTTGACCGAACCGGCCGCCACCGCTTTCCAATCGATGCTGCCGGCAGGCACGACCGTGGCGTCGCCCGTCCAGTCCGACATCACCTGATAGCCTCTCGCCTTGAGATAGGCCTGGCCCTGCCGGATCACGTTTGGAGCCACCGTCTTGCGCACGAGATGATCGGGCACGTTCCAGTAAGGATTGAAAGTGGTGTAATAGATCACGCTGCTGATCATCGGGGTCGGCAGTTCCTTGGTGCCGACGATCACTTTCATCGAATCCACCGGCTGCCCGTTCTCGAACATCTGCATGCGCTGCGTCGCGACGTTGATCAATGCGAAGCGCTGCGCGTTGGGCAGGGATCGCAGGCGCGCCAGGTTCGCCACGATGCGCGGATCCGGCCCCGGGCCGGGCGAGGCCTGCATCGCTTGCCATGCGGCCTGGCGAAGCTCCGCATAGATCGGATTGACGGCCGAGGTTTCGGCCAGATGCTGTTCGAGCGAAGGCGCAGCGGAGGCGGCGGACAGGATCTGATCGGCCTCGACCGGCTTGGGCCCCAGCGAAGGGTAGCCATAGATCATGTTGCCCACCGGCTGCCGGATCGTTTCCACATAGGCAAGCCAGGCCGCCGACAGGACGCGTCCCGCTGCGATACGATCCGCCGGATTGCCGGAAGATGCCAAGCGTGCCGCCTCCTCCACCCGGTTGGCGAGCGTCGGGCCGGCGGCCAGTCCATCCAGCGGCGCACGGCGCAGAATGGCGATCAGGGCAGCAGTCGAACGGCCGTTGTCGTCGAACCACGCCGGTCCGCGCCAGCGGCCGTAATAGGACTGGACCGCCGCCTTCTGGGGCGTCTGGTCGATCAGGGCCTGGATTGCGGGCGAAGGCGCCTGTTCCTTGGCGACTTTCGCCTTGCGCGCCGTGGCCGTCGACGGAGCGACCATCAGGAGTATTGCGGGAATGCACGCGGCGAGCAATGAAATCCGGCGGCTGTTCACCCTGCATGTCTCCTGTACGGCTCGCATCGCCTCCCGCCGAAAACGCTGGCTTTCAAGAGAAATACCTCTCCGCGCTGCGCCAATCAAGCGATAGCGCCACCAGCATGAGCCGCGCCTTAACGGGGGTTGCAAAGGGAAGGAGTGGTGGACGCACTAGGGCTCGAACCTAGGACCCGCTGATTAAGAGTCAGCTGCTCTACCAACTGAGCTATGCGTCCATTCCGGCTAACCGGTGCCGCACGAATCGTGCGGAGCGCTCCCTATACAGTCTCGATCGCGAGAGGGAAGGGGGTTGATCACAAACTTTCAAAGCGGCGAGTAAGAGATGGCCGGACTTTCCCGGAAGAAGGCCAGCATGGCGCTGGCTGCGCGATCGGTGAGGCGCACGACGGCGTTGCGCGGATCGGTGGGCTGATTGTCGCGTTCCAGCAGGCGGTCGGCGGCCATCGCGTCGATGAACCGGATGGTGGTGCTTTCGGGATGGCCAATGGCCTCCGCCAGATCGCGCACCGCCATCCCGCGTTCGTCGAAGCGCGCGACCATCAGATTGAGCAGAATGTCCCATGCCGGCTCGCCGAAGAGATCGGGCCCGAAAATCCGATCGCGGTTGCGCCGCATCGCGATGATATGCGCGAAGAACGATTTGTCGGGCGATCCCGGCGGCCCGTTTCCGTTCGCCGGATCGGGCCGATCATATATCTTTCGGGCGCCGGCGGTGTTTCCGCTCATCGCGATCCTTTCATTGCACGCCTGCAGGCAGATGCGTGCGCTCCCGTTCCTCTCACTGCGAACCGCCATGCAGGGCTGAGGGATTGCCCTGCAAAGGTCCGCAGGAAGAACGGGAGCGCTTGACGATCGTTCCGGAACACTGCTCCGCACGACGTCAGGGGGCTGTTGCAGGGCCCATAGGCCGCGGAAATACTGGTCTCAAGTCCCCCAACTAGGGGACCCTACCTACCCACCGAGGCCCTTCAGCCTTGCGTCAGGCTGCGCGGCCCCGAACGCGACCAGCGATCGACTGCCATCAGCGTGCCGATGCAGATCATGTTGGTAAGCATCGACGATCCGCCATGGCTCATGAAAGGCAGGGGGATGCCGACGACGGGGGCCAGCCCCATGACCATCATCAGATTGATCGCCATGTAGAAGAAGATCGTCGCCGTCATGCCCGCGGCCAGAAGGCTGGAGAAGCGATCCGGCGCGCGGCGGGCGACGTTCCGGCCCCAGCGCAGCACGATGCCGAAGATCAGCAGCACCGCCAGCCCGCCCAGCAGGCCCCATTCCTCCGCCATGGTGGCGAAGACGAAATCGGTATGCGGTTCGGGCAGGTAGTCGAGATGGCTCTGCGAGCCATTGCCGAAGCCCTTGCCGGTCAGCCCGCCGGAGCCGATCGCGATCTTGGACTGGGTGATGTGATAGCCGGTGCCCAGCGGGTCGCTTTCCGGATCGAGGAATGTCCACACGCGCTGTCGCTGATAGTCGCGCAGGCCGAAGAAAAAGGCGATCGGCGCGGCGATCATCGCCGCGAGCGCGCCGCCCACGAACCAGCGGAAAGGAAGGCCGGCGAGGAACATCATCACCACGCCGCCGAACGTGATCGCAAGCGCGGTTCCGAGATCGGGCTGAATCAGTACGAGGACCATGGGCACGCCGATCAATGCGCCGGCCGGAATGAGGGATCGCCAGCTGCCCGTCATCGCCGGCGGGAGGGAATCATAGAACCGCGCGAGCACCAGCACGATCGCGGGCTTCATGAATTCCGATGGCTGCAGCACGATGAAGCCGAGATCGAGCCAGCGCTGGCTGCCGCCGCCGATCGCGCCGAGCAGTTCCACCAGCACGAGAAGGACCAGCACCGCGATGTAGATCGGAAATGCCGCCAGGCGCACCACTTCGCGGGGAACCCGCGACATGACGAGCGCCATGACGAGGAATATCCCGAAACGGATGAGATGCGATTCCGCGTAGGGCTTCATATGCCCGCCCGCGGCCGAATTGAGGACCGCCGCGCCGAAACAGACCAGCACGGTCAGCGGGAGGATCGCTTGCCAGGGCAGGCGGGCGATCGGCGCGGGGACGATCGAGCGGCTCATCGCGGTTCGGCTTCCGAAGGAATGGGTGGTGGGGAAGGTGCCGCGGCAGGTGCGATGTTGTCCTGGCCAACCGGTTCGGGTGCGGGCGTAGCGGCTTCCGTTGCGATAGGTTGCCGGGCCTGGGCGGACGCCGCGTCGGCATTGACCGCGCGATCGATCGCTTCCGCACTGGGCGGGCGCGGCGCACCGGTGCCGAACTCCTGCGAATAGGCCGCGTATCTCGCGGCCATGCGCTGCTGCGGCGTGCCGCCCCAGCCTTTCTCCAACGCGTAGAGCGCTTCCAGCGCCTTGTTCGGATCGAACAGGAAGGTCATCACGTCGCGCGCGATGGGATAGGCCGCGCCCGATCCGCCGCCATGCTCGATGACCACCGCGCCGGCATAACGCGGGTTTTCGACGGGTGCGAAGAAGATGAACAGCCCGTGGTCGCGATGCTTCCACAAGCCGCCCTTGCCGCTGGATACGTTCAGCGACACGACCTGCGCGGTGCCGGTCTTGCCAGCCATTTCGATCCCGTCGAGCGGAAGCCTGGCGCGATGGGCGGTACCGGGGCCGTTGACGACATCGCGCATGGCCTGGCGAACGATTTCAACATGACCTGGATGGAAATTCATGGAATCGAGCTTGTCGTGTCCCTTGCCCCACAGAAGATGGGGCATGATCTTGTTGCCCGTCGCGATGCGGGCAGCCATCACTCCCAATTGCAGGGGATTGGCAAGCATATAGCCTTGGCCGATCGTGGCGTTCACCGTGTCGAAGGGCTGCCACTCCCGCTTGTATTTCTTGAGCTTCCAGGCCGGATCGGGGACGGTCCCGAAGAATTGGCTGAGCACCGGGAGCGGAAATTGCTGCCCCATGCCGAGCCGCTTGGCCATCGCCGCGATCACGTCCATCCCCATGCGCTGGGCGAAGTGATAGAAATAGACGTCGCAGCTCTGATAGATGCCTTTTGCCATGTTGACCTGGCCGTGCCCGCGCCGATTCCAGCAGTGGAATACGCGATTGCCGACACGCAAGCCGCCGCCGCAGAAGACGGATTCTTCGGGATCGAGCCCCGCTTCGAGGAAGGACATCGCCACCATCGGCTTCACGGTGGAGCCGGGTGGATAGAGCCCTTTCAGCACCTTGTTGCGCAAGGGCACGTGATCGTCGTCCGACAGCATCTTCCATTCGATACGCCCGATGCCGTCGGAAAAGCTGTTGGGATCGAAGCTCGGCATGGACGCGGCACACAGGAGATCGCCGGTCAGGCAGTCCATGACCACGACGGAACCGGATTCGAGGCCGATCCGCCGCGCGGCATAATCCTGCAGCGGGCCGTCGATGGTGAGCTTCACGGATTTGCCCTGGACGTCCTCGCGCGTTTCCAGATCGCGCACGATGCGGCCCGAAGCTGTCACTTCCACGCGCCGGGCGCCGGGATAGCCGCGCAGGGTCTGTTCGAACTGCTTTTCGACCCCGTCCTTGCCGATCTTGTAGCCCGGCGTGATCAACAGCGGATTGCGATCCGCCTCGTATTCCTCGGCCGAAGCCGTGCCGACATAGCCGATCAGGTGGCCGACCGACGGGCCGGTGGGATAGAATCGCGAATAGCCCCGCTGAGGCACCACACCGGGAAGATCGGGCAGGCGCACGCTGACCGCCGCAAACCGGTCCCAGTCCAGCCTGGAGGCGACTTCTACCGGTCGGAAACCGCGCGAATCCTCGATCTTGTCCTTGAGATCGCGCAGTTCGACATCGCTCAGGCTGAGCAGCTTGCCGAGTTCGGTGATCGTCTCGTCATGATCTATCATCCGGTCAGGGATGACGTCGACGCGAAAATCCGCGCGATTGGACGCAAGCGGAGCACCGTTGCGGTCGAGAATCCAGCCCCGGCGCGGCGGAATCAGGGTGAGGTTCACCCGATTGCTTTCCGCCTCCATCTTGTACTTCTCATTCTCCGCCACCGCGATATAGGCCATGCGCGAGGCGAGCAGCACGCCGACGCCGATCTGCAGCCCACCGACCACCACTGCCCGGCGATCGAATGTGTTGCGCAGCGCGCCCGACGTGATGTTCTGCTTGTGGATACCGCGCGGCATCAGGAGATGACCCTGATCCTGGTCAGGCGCAGGCGATCGAGCGAGGCCACGATACGCCCGACCATCGGAAACAGCATCACGGAGAGCAGGAGCTGCGGCGCGATGAGCGGCAACTGCATGAAGCCCCGTCCGGTGCCGGAAAGGACCGCGCCGATGCCGAGATAGAGGCTGAGCACGGCGGACGCCATCAGCCAGTCCTGAATGAAGCCGCGCCAGGGAAACCGCGTTTCCATCGCTTC
>CAMLQG010000099.1 GCA_946482075.1 uncultured Erythrobacteraceae bacterium | reverse complement strand
TGAACTCGGCCATCATCACCGGCTTGGGCTCGTCCTCGGTGCGGATGATCTCGATGATCCGGTCGAGATTGAGGAAGGCGATGATATAGCCTTCGACCAGTTCCAGCCGTGCGGCGATCTTGTCCAAGCGGTGCTGGCTGCGGCGGCGCAGGATGTCGATCTGGGCGATGACCCAGTTTTCGAGCAGCTCCTTCAGCCCCATCACCATCGGCGCGCGGCTGGCGTCGAGCACGTTGAGATTGAGGCTGAAGCGGTTCTCCAGATCGGTCAGCCGGTAGAGGCTTTCCTTGAGCAGCTCCGGATCGACATTGCGGCTGCGCGGCACGATGACGATACGGATCTGCTCGTCGCTTTCATCGCGCACGTCTTCCAGGATCGGCAGCTTCCTGTCGGCGATCGCCTGGGCGATCTGCTCGATCAGCTTGCCCTTCTGGACCATGTAGGGGATTTCGCTGATGACGAGCTGCCACTGGCCGCCACCCAATCGTTCGATCCCGGCTTCGCGATCCTCCTGCTTCTCCGCTTCCGCCGCGAAGAACCGCCCGCGCACCCGGAAACTGCCGCGCCCGGTCTCGTAGGCGGCGGAGATCACGTCCGGGCTGTCCACGATCACGCCGCCGGTAGGCAAGTCCGGCCCATGGAACAGCTCCATCAGGCGGGCATGCTCGACATGCGGATTGTCGATCACTTCCAGCGTGGCGTCGACGATCTCGGCCACATTGTGGCTGGGGATCGAGGTCGCCATGCCCACCGCGATCCCGCTCGCGCCATTGGCCAGCAGGTTCGGGAACAGGCCGGGGAATATCTCGGGCTCCTCCTCCTCGCCATTATAGGTGGGGACGAAATCGACCGTGCCTTCGTCCAGCCCGGACATCAGGCGGATCGCAGTCGGCGTCAGGCGGGCTTCGGTGTAGCGATAGGCAGCGGCATTGTCGCCGTCGATATTGCCGAAATTGCCCTGCCCATCGACCAGCGGATAGCGCAGCGCGAAATCCTGCGCGAGGCGGACCATCGCATCATAGACCGACGCATCGCCATGGGGGTGGTACTTGCCGATCACATCGCCCACCACGCGGGCGGATTTCTTGAAGGCCTGGCCCGGATCGAGCCGCAATTGCCGCATCGCCCAGAGCAGGCGGCGATGGACGGGCTTCAACCCGTCGCGCAGATCCGGCAGGGACCGCGCGGTGATCGTGGACAGCGCATAAACGAGGTAACGCTCGGAAAGCGCGCTGTCGAAAGGTGCGTCGACGATGGCGTCAAAGGGATCAGGTTCGCCGTTGGTAGTGGTCGTGGCCATGATCAGGCCCTAACACCGAGCGCGGACGAGGTGTAGCGGGTTGGCTGCCAATCCCGCGATTCATGCACAGCGCCGATCGCAGAAGCGATTCGCTTGGCGCGATCGACGACGAGGCCGATTCCGGCCCGAGGTTGACACAGTTGACACTGTTCAGAGGAACTTTCCGGCACCCCCTTGGAACCGCCGACAACCCGTTGAGCAAGAAAGGGAAATGAGCGTTTTTAGCCGGCACATCACGCCTATGGAGCAGAGTGCGGACGTGTAGGAAAGTCGTTCTTTTCTGCCCCGGTCAGTAGTGCCGAGGGACAACCTCCAGAACACAATATCCGTTCGTCCTGAGCTTGTCGAAGGACCGCTTTTCTCTTCGAGAACCGGAGAAGAAAAGATTGCTCTTCGACAAGCTCAGGACGAACGGGAGATATTATGGCCGCTCACTCATTTCGGAACCGGCGCCCCCGCCCCTTCCTTCTTCGCCCGGTCGATGATGTAGGCGCGGATGTTCTCCACCTCGGTCGGGTTCAGCACGCCCTTGAAGCTCGGCATGCCGAGCGGCATCAGCGCGCCTTCCAGCAGCACGCCGCGCAGCGCATCCGGGCTCGCCATGTAGCCCGAACGCAGCAGGTCCGCCTGGAAACGGCTTAGAGCGGCAGGGCCGTGACACTGGATGCAGTTCTGCGCAAACGTCACCGCGCCGGCCTTCACATCGCCGGCGGAAGCCGACTTGGTGAAATCGAGCGGAGGATTGCGCATCTCGGCGGGATAATCGGGCGCCTTCGCCTCACCGCCGAGCTTGAACACCAGCAGGCGGCCGGGCTTGCGCGGCTGGAGTGGGGAAAGCCCGCCGATCATCGCGGAAGGTCCGCCATAGCCGACCATGACGGCGATATATTGCTCGCCATCGATCTCGAAGCTGATCGGTGCTGCGGAAATGCCGTTGCCGGCCTTGTAGGCCCAGAGATGATTGCCCGATTTCGCGTCATAGGCGTTGAAGATGCCGTCGGAGGTTCCCTGGAAGACCACGCCGCCCGCCGTCGCCAGCGTGCCGCCATTGAAGAACCAGGGGTGCTTCACTTTCCAGAGGGGCTTCCTGGCCACCGGGTCCCAGGCGATCAGCTCGCCGAAGACGCTCTTCCTGGCCTCGGCGAGGTTTTCCGGCGTGGCGCTCGCGCCATCGGCCAGGTCGTAGCCCATGTTGAAGTGGCCTGGCTGATACTCGAACGCGCCGGGGCGATAACGATGGCCCATATGCTGGGCCGGGATATACATCAGCCCGCTGCGGGGATCGAACGACCAGGCCTGCGCCCCATGCGCGCCCATCGGGCCGGGTTTCATGTCGAAGAAACCCTTGGCCATGCGCGCATCCGGGTTCTCCACCGGGCGGCCGGTCTTGAGATCGATGCCGGTCGCCCAGTTCACGTCCACGATCGGATCGGCGGAGATGAGCTGCCCGGTCAGCCGGTCGATCACGTAGTAGAACCCGTTCTTGGGCACCTGCATGATCACCTTGCGCGGCTTGCCGTCGATCGTGAGATCGGCCAGCGTCAACGCCTGCGTGGCGGTGTAGTCCCAGGTTTCGCCGGGGTTCAGCTGATAGTGCCAGACATATTCGCCGGTCTCGGGCCGAACGGCCACGATCGAGGCGAGGAACAGATTGTCGCCTTTCCCGCCCGAGCGGATCTGGTAATTGTGGGGATTGCCGTTGCCGACGCCGAAATAGAACAGGTCGGCTTGCGGATCATAGGCCATGCCGTCCCATACCGTGCCGCCGCCGCCGGTCGTCTTCCACGCGCCGTCGGACCAGCTGGCATTGACCTTTTCCTGGATGATCCTGTCCGAAATCTCGCCATCGGGCGCGCCGGTCGGATTGGGCACGGTGTAGAAGCGCCAGGCCTTCTGGCCGGTTTCCGTGTCGAACGCGGTGATATAGCCGCGTACGCCCAGTTCCGCGCCGCCATTGCCGATGATCACCCGGTTTCCGGCCACGCGCGGAGCGCCGGTCACCGTGTAGGGCTTCGACTTGTCGATAATGCTCTGCGCTTCCCACAGCTTCTTGCCGGTCTTGGCATCGAGCGCGAACACGCGGCCGTCATAGGCGGCGAGAAAGACCTTGCCCTTGTCCACCGCGACGCCGCGGCTGACCGCATCGCAGCAGGAACCGGCCATGCGTTCATGCGGAACTTCGGGATCGAACGACCAGAGGAGCTTGCCGGTCTTCGCGTCGAAGGCATAGGCCTTGGACCAGGCGGTGCTGGTGTAGAGCACGCCATCGACCACCACCGGGATACTCTGCTGGCCACGATCGGTGTCGAACTCGTGGAACCAAGCCAGGCCCAGCTTGGCGACATTGTCCGGCGTAATCTCGGACTGCGCACCGAAGCGCTGTTCGTAAGAGGCAGGAGCGAGCGGGCCGGAGGCTTCCTTCGATCCGCCGCCGCAGGATGCCAGCGCGGCAGGCAGGCTCAGCGCAGCCAGCGCCGCAAGCAGCTTCTTCCAGGACATCCCGTCTCTCCCACGATCCGCGCGGCGCTATCCCCGGTGCCCCGCTCCTAGACCGGCAGCTAGAGGTAGTGCCGAGCGATTGTCAACGATCCCCACGCTCGTCACGCCAGCGAAAACGGAGGCGGATCAATAACGCTGCATGTCGTGGCTCTCGGCGGGGATACGCACCACCAACCCATCGAGTGCGGAAGCCAGCAGGATCTGGCAGGACAGGCGGCTGTGCCGTTCCACCCCGGCAGCAAGATCGAGCATGTCCTCCTCATCGTCCGAAGCGGGCGGCAGTCGGCCGAACCAGTCGGAATCAACGATGACATGGCAAGTGGAACAAGCCATCTGCCCCTCGCACGTGCCTTCCAGCGACATGCCGGCCGCCTGGCCGACTTCGAGCAGGCTCGTCCCTTCAGCCCCCTCGGTGGCGACCCGTTCGCCCCTGGCGTCAATGAAGGTCACGCGGATCATGTCAGGCCCTGCTCCAGCACGGCGGAATGGATAGTTTCTGCCGCTTTCACCAATTCCGCAAGCGTGGTGTAGCGGCCCATGCCGAGGCGGATGGAGCTCTTCGCCTGCGGGGATGTCAGTCCGATCGCCTTGAGCACATGACTGGTCCGTCCCGAACCGCTGGCGCAGGCCGAGCCGGCGGAGAATGCGACTTCTCGCGCGTCGGACATCAGCCGGGCGACGTCCAGGCCTTCCAGCCGAAGGTTGAGATTACCGTGCCAGCGCGCTTCCGCGCTGCCGTTGAGCGTCCAGCCGGCGAAGAGTTCTCCCGCCCTTTTCCACAGCGTTTCAACATGCTGTGCATCGCTTGTCAGGCGATCTGTCGCCAGGGCGGCAGCCGCGCCGAAGCCCGCGCAGAGCGCCGGGCTCAGCGTGCCGGAACGCAAACCCTGCTCCTGCCCGCCGCCGGTCAGCGTGGACGGCAGGGAAATCCCGTCACGCAGCCACAACGCGCCGATCCCCTTGGGGCCGTAGAGCTTGTGGGCGGAAACCGCGATCATGTCCGCATTCTGCGGCGGCGCGAGCTTGCCCGCTCCCTGCACCGCATCGCACAGGACCAGCGCCCCGGCGGCCCGGGCGCGGGCAGCCAGCATATCGACCGGCTGGATCGTCCCGATCTCGTTATTGACCTGCATGATCGCGAGCAACCGCAGGCCCGCAGGAAGCGGCGCTTCGGCATCCACCAGGCCTTCGCGATCGACGGGGATGATCGTCGGAGGGGCAGCCAACGCCTGCGCGGTATCCAGTACTGCCGCATGCTCGATCGCGGAGACGGCCAGCCCGCCGTCTTCAGCTCCGCCGCCGCCAGCCATCGCGCCGCGCATGGCGAGATTGATCGCTTCGGTAGCGGATCCGGTGAAGATCACCGTTCCGCCCGGCGGGAACAGACCCGCCACCTGATCGCGCGCAAGGTCGATCGCCGCCGCTGCCATCCGGCCGTAACGGTGCGGGCTATGCGGGTTGCCGAAGCCGCTGCCGCCCGGCCCGTCGAGCCAAGGCAGCATCGCGTCGCGCGCTTCGGGCGCGAGCGGAGTCGTCGCCTGGTAATCGAGATAGATCACCCTACGCGCACTTTCGCATCCTGGGCCATCTCGACCCAGGTGTCGATGAACCGCTCCACTTCGTCGCGCGTCGTGTTCCAGCCGAAGCTGACGCGCAGGACCCGCGAAGCGAGATCTTCGTCCAGTCCCATCGCGCCCAGCACGTGGCTTTGCCGCAAGCTGCCGGAGGAACATGCGCTGCCTTGCGAAACCGCGATCCCCGCCATGTCGAAGCGCATCAGCTGCGTCGCCCCAGCGAGCCCGGGCATCGCGATCGCTTCGATATAGGGCGTGGGATCGGCAAGACGATCGGACAGACGGACGCCGCCATACTTCGTCACCAGCGGCGCCAGGCGATTGGCTACCGGCGCGAGAGACGCAGGGTCGAGATACGGCCTGCTGCACGCTTCGAGCGCGGCGGCGAAGCCCAGCGCGCCGGGAAGGTTCTCCGTTCCTCCGCGATAGCCGCGCTCCTGCCCGCCGGACGGTTCCAGCGAGGCGAAGTCCCGCACCAGCAGTGCCCCAATCCCCGGCGGCCCGCCGAGCTTGTGCGCCGAGACGATCACCATGTCCGCCTCTTCCGGCACCGGCCATTTGCCCGCGCTCTGCGCCGCATCGACCAGCAGCAGCCCGCCCGCCGCATGGATGGCGGCGGCGACGGCCGGAATATCCTGCCGGTTGCCCGTCTCGGAATTGACCGCCTGCACCGCCACGAGCGGCCGTTCGTCGCCTGCCAGCGCAGCATCGAGCGCCGCCCTGTCGAGCGCCCCGTCTGCCTGCACCGGCAGCACCATTGCGCCCGGCGCGGCGCGCAGCACGGATTCATGTTCCACAGCACTCACCATCCGCGCGTCGGCCTTTGCCCGGCCGAGCGCGATCGCCGCCGCCTCGCTCGCGCCGCTGGTGAAGATCAACTCGTGCTTCCAGCCCAGCGAAGCGGCGATGCGCACGCGCGCATCTTCCAGCGCGGCGCGGGCGGCGCGACCCTGCGCATGCGGGCTGGACGGGTTGGCCCAGCGCGCCATTCCTTCCGCCACACCCGCCGCTGCTTCGGGCCGAAGCGGCGTGGTCGCGGCGTGATCGAGATAGATGCGCTTGGACGCGGGCAAGGACGTTCCGTTCGACATGATTGCGAAGGGGCAATTCCCCACTATATAGCCGGCAACTCACCGCACGCCACCCGTGCGGCTCGCTATATCGATAGGTCCGACATGCCGTCAGTGATTTTTCCCGGTCCCGAAGGCCGCCTCGAAGGTCGTTTCCAGCCCGGTACGCGCCCTCGCGCTCCGGTCGCCATGATCCTCCACCCGCATTCGCAGGGCGGCGGCACGATGAACGATCGCATCGTCCAGCGTCTCTACAAGACCTTCGTGGATCGTGGCTTCGCCACGCTGCGCTTCAATTTCCGGGGCGTCGGCCGCAGCCAGGGCAGCTTCGACAACGGCATCGGCGAATTGTCCGACGCGGCCGCCGCGCTCGATTGGGTGCAGTCGATCCATCCGGAAGCGCAGACCACCTGGATCGCGGGCTACAGCTTCGGCGCGCTGATCGCGATGCAGCTTCTGATGCGCCGCCCCGAGATTCGCGGCTTCATCTCGGTCTCGCCGCCGGCGAACATGTATGATTTCAGCTTCCTCGCCCCTTGCCCGGCCTCGGGCATCATCATCCAGGGCGTGGGCGACACGGTGGTCCAGCCGGGGGCGGTGCAGAAGCTGGTCGACAAGCTTCGCACCCAGAAGCACATTACGATCCACCACGACGAGATCCCGCGCGCGAACCATTTCTTCGAGCACGAGATCGAGGATCTGATGGGCTCGGTGGACAATTACCTCGACTTCCGCCTCTCGCCGGAATGCACGATCAGATGATTGCGGGGCAGACGACTTTGCACTGACGCGCTCGTCACCTCGGCCCTGAGCCGGTATTCCACTGCCTTAGGCTCCGAGGCGGGAGCCCGGCTCAGAGCCGGGTAACGATCAATTGCGCTCAGTATGGTGAGCGAGGGGCCAGCGTCGCCACGCTTCATATCCATTTCCAACCGATCTTCGACCGCCCGCTTAAATCTTAAGCTGGCGAGTTGAGTATTTCTGGTATAGATAATGGGCCGCCCTATCCCAACGCCGGCGGGCGGCGGGAAAGGAGCGATGTCGAAATGGCTTACGTTCAATCACAGAAGAACCATCAGCGCCTCATCACGATGGGGGCGGTCGCGGCGCTGCATGCGGTGGCCGGATATGCGCTGATATCCGGGCTCGCCGTGAAGTTCGCGGAGCAGACGCGGGATATATTCCAGGCGCGGGATGTGCCGGTAACGATGCCGCTCGATCCGCTGCCACCACCGCCCCCTCCGCAAGACCGGGAAAAGCAGCAGCAGCCGGATATAATCAAGCCATCGATTTCTACCATCGAACTTGGCGGAGCGGAGGTCGGGCAGTTGCCCGACCTGACCGACATACTTCCGCCCAAGGACATCGACCTTACGTCCAAAGACCTGCCGCCCCGCTTCACGCCGGAAATGGCGAAGCCCCGCAACATTCCCGGAAGCTGGGCCGGCGAAGCGGATTATCCGGTCCGTGCGATCCGCGAAGGTCGCGAAGGCGTGACGAAATTCGCCCTGTCGATCGATACGAGCGGCAAGGTGGCGCGGTGCGATATCGTCGGTTCGAGCGGCCATGCCGATCTCGATGCGAAGACCTGCGAACTCGTCAGCAAGCGCGCCAGGTTCGAACCCGCGCGCGACGGTAATGGCGAGAAGACGACGGGCACTTTCATCAGCAGCATCCGCTGGCAACTGCCTGATTGAGCGGAGAAATCGCGTAAGACCGCTCATGGTGAGGAGGGGACTGAGCTTGTCGAAGGCCCCGTCTCGAACCACGCGCGCGACGTGTCCTTCGAGACGCCATTTCGGCAGGCTCAACGGCTCCTCAGGATGAGCGGTCTTCTCTACTCCTCCCCGCCCTCTATCCGCGCCAGCGGGGCATTTCCGCTGGCGTCGGGGATCGTCCAGATCCCCACATTCACGATCATCACCGCCGCCAGGATCACCATCAGGACGATCCTGCGCGGCGACTGGCCTTTCCGCCATGCGATGAAAGCGCCGATCAGCAGAGCGATCGCCGCCAGGACGAGAATGGAAAGGACCGCGCCCATCGGCGTGGATTATCCGGTCAGTTCTTGCCGAACAGGCCCTTGGCCATGTCGGTCAGGTCGTTGAGCGGATTGCCGTCGCCATCGCGGTCCAGCATGCCGAGGAGGCCGGAAGCCTGGGGGTTGTCCTTCAGGATATTGGCGAATTCGGTCAGCGAGCCTTCGCCGCCGATCTGGCTGACGATCTGTGATAGAACGCCGGTATCCAGCCCGGTCTTGGCCGCGGCCCCTGCGACCGTATCGCCCGGTTCCTGATGCGCCTGGCCGAGCGCGGCGATCGCCTTCTCCGCCACGGAGGGGTCCAGGCCCAGCTTGCTGGCGAGGTTGGCCACGTCGGCATGGTCGCTGACCTTGCCCAGGATGGTATCGAACAGACTCATCGCGAAATCCTCCTCAAATGCCCCCGCGCGCATCATGGCGGATCGCGCGCAAATGAAAAGGGGAGGAAGCCAAGGCCCCTCCCCCTTCGATTCGATCGGAGAGCTATCAGGCGGCCGCGGGCGCGGCCTGCTTCACGCTTTCGTCCACATGAGCTTCGAACTGGGAGAAATTCTCGACGAAAAGCTGCACCAGCTTCTGTGCAGTGCGGTCGTAGTCTTCCTTGTCGGCCCAGGTCGAACGCGGATCGAGAATCTGGCTGTCCACGCCCGGCACGGCGACCGGCACGTCGAAGCCGAAATTCTCGTCGTTACGGAATTCGGCGCTGTTCAGGCTGCCATCGAGCGCAGCGTTGAGCAGCGCACGGGTGGCCTTGATCGGCATGCGGCTGCCGACGCCGTATTTGCCGCCGGTCCAGCCCGTGTTGAGCAGCCAGCACTGGACGCCGCCCTTGGCGATGCGTTCCTTGAGCAGATTGCCGTAGACGCTGGGATGGCGCGGCATGAACGGCGCGCCGAAGCAGGTCGAAAAGGTCGCTTCCGGTTCGGTCACGCCGATTTCGGTGCCCGCGACCTTGGCGGTGTAGCCGGAGAGGAAGTGATACATCGCCTGATCGGGCGTGAGTCGCGCGATCGGAGGCAGGACACCGAATGCGTCAGCCGTCAGCATGATCACGTTGGCCGGGACCGGCCCCAGATTGTCTTCCGACGCGTTGGGAATGAAATCGATCGGATAGGCGCCGCGAGTGTTCTCTGCCAGCGTGTTGTCGTCGAGGTCTAGCTTGCGGGTCTTCTCGTCCATCACGACGTTTTCGAGCACGGTGCCGAAACGCTTCGTGGTGGCGTAGATTTCCGGCTCGGCATCGGCCGAGAGGCGGATCATCTTGGCGTAGCAACCGCCTTCGAAGTTGAACACGGCGGTATCCGACCAGCCATGCTCGTCATCACCGATCAGCGTGCGGCTGGCATCGGCGGACAAGGTGGTCTTGCCGGTGCCGGACAGGCCGAAGAACACGGCGGTCTTGCCGTCGGGGCCGATATTGGCCGAGCAGTGCATCGGCATGACGCCCTTGACAGGCAGCAGGTAGTTCAGGATGCCGAACACGCTCTTCTTCATCTCGCCGGCATAGCGCGTGCCGCCGATCAGGATCAGCTTTTCGGACAGGTTCACGGCGATCACGGTTTCGCCACGGCAGCCATGCCGCGCCGGATCGGCAACGAAGCTCGGCAAGTCGATGATCGTGTATTCCGGCTCGAACCCTTGGTATTCGGCTTCGGTCGGACGCACCAGCAGGGTGCGGATGAAGAGATTATGCCAGGCCAGTTCGTTGATCACCCGCACCTTGACGCGGTGTTCTGGCTGCGAACCGCCGAACAGATCGGCGACGTAGAGTTTGTCCTTGTCGCCCAGCGCCTTGAAGAAATCTTCCTTCAGATTGGCGAAATGCGCAGGTTCCATGGGAACGTTGCTCTTTCCCCACCATACGGTGTTTTCGGTCTCGGCATCCTTGACGGTGAACTTGTCCTTGGCGGAACGGCCGGTATGAGCCCCGGTCTCGACGACCAGGGGACCATCGGCAGCGAGCCTTCCTTCGCCATTCTTCAGGGCATGTTCGACGAGAGGAGCGGTTCCGAGATTAGCGTGGATGGTAGCGCCGGTCTCAATACCCTGACGGTCGAGCGGAAAGGAAAGCGTGGCAGCCAAAGTCATCTCCTAGGAAGCGGGTCTGCACCGCCGTAAATGCGAACGAAAAGCATTGGGCGGAAACCCGCGCATAGTCGCACCGAGCCTCTACGTCAATTTGAGGTGATGATAGCGGATAAAAGCGATCAATTACAGCTTTTTCCCGCAATCGCGAGACAATCCCCTCCGAGCAGGCGATCCTGTTGCGTTGTTTCCCGAGTCAGATGCGGCTAGGTCTTGGATTCGAATGGAAAACGCGCGCATGACGGCACAGAATTCCCCGCAGGCGGATGGTCCGGCGCAAGCGGAACAGGCGCAGGTGATCGCGCTGGTGGATGACGATCGCAACATCCTCGCCACCGTATCGATCGCGCTGCAGGCGGAAGGATTCGTCACCCGGCTCTACGCCGATGGTCGCGCCGCGCTGAAGGCGCTGATCGAAAATCCGCCCGACCTCGCGATCTTCGACATCAAGATGCCGCATATGGACGGGATGGAACTGCTCCGCCGCCTGCGCGAACACAACGCGCTGCCGGTGATCTTCCTGACCAGCAAGGCGGAAGAGCAGGACGAGGCCGAGGGTCTCGCCATGGGTGCGGACGATTATATCGCGAAGCCGTTCAGCCAGCGCCTGCTGATCGCCCGCATCCGCGCGATTCTGCGGCGGAGCCCGCCGGCGAGAGAAACCGGCGCGGCCGCCGCAACCGAAGCGCTGATCGTGCGCGGACGGCTGACGATGGACCCGGCCTGCCACCACGTGGAATGGAGCGGCAGGCCCGTGTCGCTCACCGTCACCGAATTCCTGATCCTGGAAGCGCTGGCGAACCGCCCCTCGGTGATCAAGTCGCGCAATCAATTGATGGATGCGGCCTATCCCGACGATGTCTTCGTCGACGACCGCACGGTGGACAGCCATATCAAGCGCCTGCGCCGCAAGTTCCGCGCCGTCGATCCGGATTTCAGCGCCATCGAGACGCTCTACGGCGCCGGATACAGCTTCACCGATGGCTGAGGACGGCGCGGCCGCCGAACCGACTCTCCAGCGGCTGTTCTGGACGCGGCGAACATCGCTCACCGCGCGCATCCTCACGGTCAATATCGTGGCCTTCATGCTGCTTGCGGGCAGCCTGTTCTATCTCGATTCCTATCGTCGGCAGCTGCTGACCGAACGTTTCAAATACTCCCGGATCGAAGTGCAGATCACGGCGGAGGCGCTGGCTATCGCGTCGCCCAAGCGGCAGCAGTCGCTGATGATCCAGCTCGGACGCGAACAGCGCCTGCGGCTGCGGCTCTATGACGAGAAGGGCGATCTGGTGGCCGACAGCTTCAGGCTCGCCCCGCCCTCCTTCGCGCTCGTCGATCCGGGGAGCGAGCCCTGGACCCTGCGCGTCGCCCGGCTACTGGACATGGGCATGGACGCGTTGCTCGGTGCCGCCGAGATCCCGCCCTATACCGAGCCCGCGAACACAAGTGCCTGGGCCTGGCCGGAACTGCGGGCAGTGCGGGACCTCAAGCGCTCGCAAGTCACGCAGCGCTACGCACCCAACCGCACTCCCGTGATCTCCGCCGCCGCGCCGGTGGGCAGCAAGGGGTGGATCTTGCTGATCA
>CAMLQG010000098.1 GCA_946482075.1 uncultured Erythrobacteraceae bacterium | reverse complement strand
GCACCCACGCGCGAAGCCGCCGTGGCCGCGATGCAGGATGCGCTGGATGAGACGCGTCTGTCCGGCATCGAGACCAATCTCGACTGGCTGCGCAGCGTTGTGCGGTCGGACGCGTTCACCAGCGGCAATGTCTCCACTCGCGCGCTGGCGGATATCGTCTATGCGCCGGGGACGATTTCGGTCATTTCGGCCGGGCCTTCCACCACGGTGCAGGATTATCCGGGCCGCGTGGGCTTGTGGGATGTCGGCGTGCCGCCTTCCGGTCCGATGGACGGGCTGGCTTTCCGCCTTGGCAATCGCCTTGTCGGAAATGATGAAGGCGCTGCCGGGCTGGAAATGACCGCCGCCGGCCCCACGCTGCAGTTCAACGTGGCGACCCGCCTGTGCCTCACCGGCGCGGATTTCGGCGCGACGCTGGATGGCGTGCCGGTTGCGCCCTATGTGCCGGTCGAAGCGGCTGCGGGGCAAGTGCTGAAGATCGGCCGGGTGAAAGGCCCCGGCATGCGGGGCTATGTCCTCGTTGCCGGCGGGATCGACGCGCCGGCCTATCTCGGCAGCAGCAGCGCGTTCACGCTGGGCGAGTTCGGCGGCCATGCGGGCCGCGCGGTGATGACGGGGGACACGCTGCATCTTTTCCTCCCCTCCTTTTCAAAGGAGGGGATAGAGGGGTGGTCGCGATGCGACAGCATCGTTTTGCCGGGCTCGACACCACTCCCAACCCCCCCCTCTGAAGAGGAGGGGGCTTTCCGGATCGCGCCCCCGCTCTCGAACGAATGGACCATCCGCGTCCTCTACGGCCCCCACGGCGCGCCGGATTTCTTCACGCCCGAAGACATCGCCATGCTGCGCGAGACCGCCTGGAGCGTGCACTACAATTCCAACCGCACCGGCGTGCGCCTGATCGGGCCCAAGCCGCAATGGGCGCGCCAGGATGGGGGTGAGGCGGGGCTGCATCCCTCCAACATCCATGACAACGCCTACGCGATCGGCGCGGTGGACTTCACCGGAGACATGCCGATCATCCTGGGCCCGGACGGCCCGTCGCTCGGCGGCTTCGTCTGCCCCTTCGTCACCATCCAGGCCGATCTCTGGAAAGTGGGCCAGCTCGCGCCGGGCGACAGCGTGCGCTTCCTGCCCATTACTTATGAGCAGGCTGCGGCAGCGGAGCGCGCGCAGGACCAGCTGGTCAACAGCCTATCCACAGATTTGCCCACAGGAAAGGAAAGTGCCGGCCAGCCTCTCGGTTCGCCGATCCTGCATGCGATCAAGGGCGATGGCGTGCGTCCTTCCGTCACCTATCGCCAGCAGGGCGACCGCAACCTGCTGGTTGAATATGGGCCTATCGTGCTCGATCTGGAGTTGCGGCTGCGCGTTCATGCGCTGATGCTGGAAATCCAGGCGCTGGGCCTGGCCGGCGTGATAGACGTGACGCCCGGCATCCGCTCGCTCCAGATCCACTATGATGGTCGCCTGTTGCCGCAACGCGCCTTGCTCGACGCGCTGGTCGCGGCGGAGGATCGGCTGGGGAGCCTGGATGATTTCGAGATCCCCTCGCGCACCGTCTGGCTGCCGCTCTCCTGGCAGGACCCGGCCATCTACCGGACGATCGACAAATATATCGCCTCCGTGCGCGACGATGCGCCGTGGTGTCCGGACAATATCGAGTTCATCCGCCGGGTGAACGGGCTGGGCAGCATCGAGGATGTGAAGCGCATCGTATTCGATGCGGAATATCTCGTGATGGGGCTGGGCGACGTCTATCTGGGCGCGCCGGTGGCGACCCCGGTCGATCCGCGTCATCGGCTGGTGACGACGAAATACAACCCCGCCCGCACCTGGACGCCGCCCAATGTCGTCGGCATCGGCGGGGCTTACATGTGCATCTATGGGATGGAAGGGCCGGGCGGCTATCAGCTTTTCGGACGCACGATCCAGGTGTGGAACAGCTGGCGGCAGACCGACGCTTTCACGGAAGGCAAGCCGTGGCTGCTGCGCTTCTTCGACCGCATCCGCTTCTTTCCCGTGTCCCACGAGGAACTGACCGAATGGCGTCGGGATTTCCCGCTCGGTCGCCGGTCGATCCGGATCGAGGAGGAGACCTTCCGCCTGTCCGACTATCGCGCCTTCATGGCGGAGAACGCGGATAGCATCGCGGCGTTCGAGACGCAGCGCAAGGCCGCCTTCGACGAGGAGCGCGCCGATTGGGAACGCAATGGCGAGTTCGACCGCGTGGCGGCGCTTGCCGAGGACGCGGCCGGCGGGGCGGATGCGGAAGCGATCGATCTGCCGGATGGGTGTGAGCTGATCGAAGCGCCCTTCGGGGGCTGCATCTGGAAGCTGTTGGCGGCGGAAGGCACGCGCGTGGAGGCGGGAGAATCCATCGCGATCATCGAGGCGATGAAGATGGAATCGCAAGTGACCACGCCCGTCAGCGGAATCGTGCGGCGGATCTATATCGAGGAGAAGAAGGCGATCGGCCCCGGCGGCGCGATCCTGGCAGTGGAGCCGGCATGAGCGAGCCCTTGGCAGCAGGCGAGATCGCAGCGGCGGTTTCGTCCAGGGAGGCGAGTGCGGTGGCGGTCGCCTGCGAGGCGCTGGCGCGGATCGAAGCCTATGATGCGGTGCAACCCGCCGTGTGGATCACCCGTTGCGCCGACGAGGAAGTGCTGGCGGCTGCTACGCTGGTGGATGAGCGGATCGCGGCGGGAGAGAAGCTGCCGCTGGCCGGCGTCCCTTTCGCGATCAAGGACAATATCGATCTGGCTGGCGTGCCCACCACGGCCGCCTGCCCGGATTTCGCCTATGTGCCGGAAGCTTCCGCCGAGGTGGTGGCGCGGCTGGTCGCGGCGGGGGCGGTGCCGCTGGGCAAGACCAATCTCGACCAGTTCGCCACCGGCCTCAATGGCACGCGCAGTCCCTATGGCGCGCCGGCCTGCGTGTTCAACCGCGCCTATGTGAGCGGCGGGTCGAGCTCGGGATCGTCCGTCGCGGTGGCGGCGGGACTGGCGGCCTTTGCGCTCGGCACGGACACGGCGGGCTCGGGGCGCGTGCCCGCCGCATTCAACGGGTTGATCGGCATGAAACCCACCAAGGGCCGGTGGAGCACTTCCGGGCTGGTTCCGGCCTGCCGGTCGCTCGACTGCATCAGCGTGTTCACGCATTCCATCGCCGATGCCCGGCTGGTGGACGGGGTGATCGCCGGCTTCGATCCCGCCGATCCCTTCTCGCGCGCGCCGGAGGATCGCCCTGCGCCCGCGTGCCGGATAGGCATCCCCCGACCGGACCAGCGCCTCTTCCTCGGCGATGCGGCGGCGGAATATCTCTACGCGAAGGCGCTGGACGCGCTGGCGGCGGCCGGCGCGGAGCTGGTCGAGATCGATATCCAGCCGCTCAAGGAAGCGGCGCTCCTGCTCTATGCCGGCCCGTGGGTGGCGGAACGCGCGGCCGCGATCGGCGATCTGCTGCACGAGAAGCCAGAAGCGATCGATCCCATCATCCGCTCGATCCTCGAAAGCGGGCTTTCGGTCACCGGCGTGGATGCGTTCCGGGGCCAGTATCGCCTGGCCGAACTCCAGAGGATCGCGGAGACGATGTGGACCCGGATCGACATGCTGGCGCTCCCCACCGCGCCCACGATCTACCGCATCGCGGAAATGCGCGCCGCACCGATCGCATTGAACAGCAATCTCGGGCTCTACACCAATTTCGTGAACCTGCTGGACATGGCCGCGATCGCGCTGCCTGCCGGGTTCAGGGACAACGACACCGGCTTCGGCATCACGCTGATCGGTCCGGCCTGGACCGATCGCGCACTGATGGCGGCGGGCGAAGCCTATCTCGATGCGGCAGCTTTGCCGCTGCTCCCCAAGCTGGATCTGGAGGGTCATATGGATACCGTGAAACTGGCTGTCGTCGGCGCACATCTCAAGGACATGCCGCTTCACTGGCAGCTCACCTCGCGCGATGCGCGCTTCGTGGAAGCGACCACTACCGCGCCCAGCTATCGCTTGTATGCGATGGCCAACAGCACGCCGCCCAAGCCCGCGCTGATTCATTCCGGCGAGCGAGGAGCGGCTATCGCGGTGGAAGTCTACGAGTTGGACGTCGCGGCGTTCGGCAGCTTCACGGCGGAAGTGCCGGCGCCGCTCGCCATCGGTACGGTCATGCTGGCGGATGGGACGAGCGTGAAGGGCTTCGTAGCCGAACCCCGCGCGATCGAAGGGGCGGAAGACATCACCGCGCTGGGCGGCTGGCGGGCCTATATGACGGCATTGCCGGGGGCCTAGACCCTTTCCACCGTTCGTCCTGAGCTTGTCGAAGGACCGCTTTTCCCCTTCAGCGACAGAAGAAGTGAAGGACGGTCCTTCGACAGGCTCAGAACGAACGGAATTCAGATGCGTTCTATCCCCCCGCCCGGTCCAACGCCTGGGCGAGATCCGCCACTATGTCGTCGATATGTTCGAGGCCGATCGAAAGGCGGACATAGCCGGGCGACACGCCGGTCGCGAGCTGTTCGCTTTCGGTCAGCTGCGAATGGGTGGTCGATGCCGGGTGGATCGCCAGGCTGCGCGCGTCGCCGATATTGGCGACATGGTAGAGCAGCTCCAGCGCATCGATGAAGCGCCGGCCGGCATCGTGTCCGCCTTCCAGCTCGAATCCCACGAGGCCGCCCAGGCCGCCCGTCAGGTGGCGCGCCGCACGCTCTGCCTGGATGCCGCTCTGGACGCCGGGGTGGATGACCTTGATCACGTCGGGACGCGATTGCAGGAAAGCCACCACTTTTAGCGCGTTCTCGCAATGGCGCGGCATGCGCAGCGGAAGGGTTTCCAGCCCTTGGAGTATCTGGAAGGCGTTGAACGGCGAGAGCGACGCGCCCAGATCGCGCAGCAGGATGGTGCGGGCCCGCAATATATAGGCGATCGGGCCCAGCGGTTTGGCCGCTTCCGCCCAGATCGCGCCGTGATAGCTGGGATCGGGCGTATTGAGCTGCGGCTGGCGCTCAGGAAAGGCGGACCAGTCGAAATTGCCGCCATCGACGATCATTCCGCCGATCGAAGTGCCGTGGCCGCCGATATATTTGGTGGTCGAATAGACCACGATCGCGGCGCCATGGTCGAACGGGCGGGCCAGCAGCGGGGCGGCCGTGTTGTCGACGATCAGCGGGATGCCGATCGGCCGGCCGAGCGCGGCGATCTCGTCGATCGGGCAGACGACCAGCTTGGGATTGGGCAGCGTTTCGACATACCACGCGCGGGTGCGATCGTCGCTGGCGCGCAGGAACGCCTGCGGATCGGCCGGATCGACGAAGCGCACTTCGATGCCCATGGCTTTCAGCGTGTTGGCGAAGAGATTCCACGTGCCGCCATAGAGGTCGGTGCCGGACACGATATTGTCGCCCGCGCTGGCAAGGTTCTGGATCGCATAGGCGGAGGCAGCCTGCCCGGAAGCGACCGCGAGCGCAGCGGCGCCACCTTCCAGCGCCGCGATTCGCTGTTCCAGCACATCGGTCGTCGGGTTGCCTATGCGAGTGTAGATATTGCCCAGTTCCTTCAGCGCGAAGAGATTCGCCGCATGTTCGGTATCGCGGAACTGATAGGACGTGGTCTGGACGATCGGCGGCGCGACAGCGCCGGTGGCGGGATCGGCCCGCCATCCCGCATGGAGCGCCAGCGTTTCGGGATGAAGCGTTTTCTCGGTCATGGTTGTCCCCTCTCAGATGGATGTCCGTTCCCGGATGAAGTGTTCACCAAGGGGCGCGGTCAGTCCAGCGAGACGTTTTCGGTTTGGGGTTTCCGCAACCTGACCCTCCCTGTCGCCTGAGGCGATGGGGAGGGGATCTTATTTAGCCTCTTCATCCCTCCACCCCCCGCCCAGCGCTTTCACCAGCCTGGCATGCGCACGCAGTGCCTCCACGCGCGCATCGCTCGCCGCGCGGTCGGCGGCGTTGAAACGCGAGGTTGCGTCGAGCAGCAGGAGCAGATCGTCCTCGCCCGCGCGATAGCGCTGCTGGGCGAGGGCAAGCGCGGTCGATGCCCGGTCGCGCGCGATCTCCAGCTCGCGCGCGGCGGCCAGAGCCGCGCCATAGGCGTTGAGGGCCGTCTCGCTATCCGCCAGCGCGCCGAGCACCGCCTTTTCGTAAGCCGCGGCAGCGCCGTCCGCGCGTGCCTTGGAAGCGCGGATCTGCGCGCGGATCGTGCCGCCGGCAAAGATCGGCCAATGGAACGAAGGCCCGACGGAAAAGCGCGTGCTGCCCCCGGACGTGAAATCATCCGTGCTGCGCGATTGCTGGCCGATGCTGCCGAGGAGCGAGATGCGCGGGAAGAGATTGGCCGTCTCCACGCCCACATCCGCCGTGGCCGCGGCAAGCGCGGCTTCGGCAGCAGCCACGTCCGGCCGGCGGCGCAGCATGTCGGAGCGCAGGCCGGCCGCCACCAGTTCGGGCGGCTCCGGCATCGGCGCCGGGGTGAGCAGCCTGTCGGCCAGGGCTTCGGGCGGCTGGGCCGTCAGCAGCGCGAGCGCGTAAGCGGAAGCGCGGATGCGGGCATCGGCGCCGGGGATGGCGGCTTCCGCGCTGCGGGCCTGCGCTTCGGCGCGGACATCGTCGAAGCGCGAGGCTTCGCCCGCATCGAAGCGCTGGCGCACCAGTTTCGCGATATCGCGCTGAGCCTTGGCTTCCGCCCGCAGTTCCACCGCCTGTGCCTGCGCGCCGCGCAATTCGGCATAGATGCGGGCCACTTCGGCGACGACCTGCAGGCGGGTTTCCCGGCGCTGCGCATCCGCTGCCTCGATCCGCCGCGATGCCGCTTCCACCGCGCGCCTGCCGCCGCCCCACAGGTCGATTTCCCACGACGCGTCGAACCCGCCATCGAACAGCGAGAAACGCCGGTCGAAGCCCGGAAGCGAGTTGAGCGGAAGCTGGCCGTTCTCCGACAGCTGCTGCTCGGTCGCCGATCCGTTCGCGGCGAGTTGCGGCAGCGTGCGGCCTGCCGCCGCATCGCGCCCGGCACGCGCTTCGCGCAGCCGCGCTTCGGCCTGGCGCAAGTCGAGATTGGCCGTGCCGGCGCGCTCGATCAGTTCCACCAGCAGCGGATCGCCGAGCGCGCGCCACGGTTCGAGCTCCACCTCGGTCAGCGTCGCATCGGGCTGGACCCATCCGCCGGTTTCGGTGCCGCCGATCTTCGGCCGTTCGTAGTCCGGGCCCACGGTGCACGCGCCGAGCGACAGGAACACCAGGCAGGAGGCAAAGGAAAGGATGCGCATGAACTACTCCATCCGGGACCGGAACAGGGCGGCCGCGGCCAGCGTCGCGCCGGTCGCGATCAGGACGATCGGCCATGTGTTGGCCAGGATCACGCTTGCCGGCATGGCCTTGAGGAATGTCCCCTCTGAAATGGTGAGGAACCAGGAAGGCGGATTGAACCAGGTGACGACCTGCAGCCAGCCCGGCATGTTGTCGACGGGGCTCGCATAGCCCGAGAGGATGATCATCGGCACCGAGACCACGAACATGCCCAGGAAGCCCTGCTGCTGGGTGGCCGACACGGTGGAAATGAGCATCCCGATCGCAGTCACCGAAAGCAGGTAGAAGAACAGGGCGATATAGAACGGTGCGATCGAGCCCGTCAGCGGCACGCCGAACACGGTCGGCACCAGCAGGACGAACAGGGTGACATTGGCCAGGCCGACGATCACGGGCGGGATCATCTTTCCGATCAGCAGCTCGTGCGTGCGCAGGGGAGACACCATGAGCTGATCGAACGTGCCCAGCTCCCTTTCGCGCGCCACGGCCTGCGAAACCACGCCCAGCGCCGAAACGGCCGCCAGGATCACGATCAGCGCGGGCATCACGAACCACATATAGTCGAGGTTCGGATTGAACCAGTGCGTGGCGGTGGACATCGGTGGCGAACGGGCGGGCGGCGTGCGCGACAGGCCGGCTCCGGCTTCGGCCGCGATCCGTTCGACATAGCTCGCCACGATCTGCGCCGCGTTCGAGCGCCTGCCGTCATAGATCGCGCCGATCAGCGCGCCTTTCCCGGTATCGACATCGGCCGAGAAGCGGGGATCGAAGCGCAGCGCCACGATCACGCGCTGCCGGTTGATCGCGTCGCGCATCTCCTGCTCGGAATGGAGCAGCAGGATTTCCTTGACGTTGGGGCTTCCCGCCAGCCGTTCGACCACTTCCCGGCTCCCCCGGCCGTGATCCTGATCGAGCACGCCCACGCGGATATTGTTCACTTCCATCGTGGAGGCGAAGCCGAACAGGAACAGCTGGAGCAGCGGCGGCGCGATCAGGATGATGCGCGACCGCGGATCGCGCATCATCGCCCAGAATTCCTTGACGATGATCGCCCTGAGGCGCGTCCCGATCACGCGATCCGCCTTTGCGTGGCGCGCACGCAGAGCAGGAACAGCACGGTCCCGAAGGCCAGCAGCACGCCCATATAGGGGAGGAAGAGGGACCAGTCGTCGCCCGCGATGAACACTGTCTGCAATTGCGGGATGAGATAGCGGGCCGGCACGATATAGGTCAGCGCCTGGATCACCCGCGGCATGGACGAGATCTCGAAGATGAAGCCCGAGAGCAGCATGGTCGGCAGAAAGGCGGTCAGCAGGGCCACCTGGCTCGCCACGAACTGGTTCTTGAAGACCGACGAGATCAGCAGTCCCTGGCCCAGCGACGGCACCAGATAGACGGACGCTATGGCCAGCAGCGCGAGGATCGAGCCCCGGAACGGCACGTTGAACAGGAATATCGCCAGCAGCGTGCAGATCGTCATCGAGACGAGGCCGAGGACGAAATAGGGGATCACCTTGGTCAGCAGGAATTCGTCCATGCCGATCGACGTCGCCATCAGCGCTTCCATCGTGCCGCGCTCCCATTCCCGTGCGACGACCAGCGCGGTGAGCAGCGAGCCGATCATCGTAATCACGACCGCGATCGAACCGGGTACGAGGAAATTGCGGCTGGCGAGCTCCGGGTTGAACCAGAAACGGTTGGAGACCGCGATCGGCGGAGCGGCGGCACGGCCCTGGTCGGCGGTCTGGGCCAGCATCCAGCTTGCGCGGACTCCCTCGGCATAGGCGGCGATGAAGCTGGCGGTGTTGGGGATGGAGCCGTCGGTCACCACTTGGATCGTTCCGCCGCCGCGCGCCGTCTGGCGGCCGAAATCCTGCGGGATGATCACCAGTCCTCTGACCGCGCCCGAGACCATGCCTTGCTTCAACTCCTGCATGGCCCCCGTCATCCGCACGTCGAAATAGCGCGAATGCTGAAAGGCAGCGGCAAGCGATCGCGCCGCTGCGCTGTCATCCTGGACCGACAGCCCGATGCGCGTGCGCGACGCGTCCAGATTGACGCCGAAGCCCATCAGGAACAGCAGCAGCACCGGCAGCACGAAGGCGATGAGGAAGGTTGAGGGATCGCGCAGGATCTGGCGCGTTTCCTTCACCAGCATGGCGGCGAAGCGGCGCAGGCGGGGCGAGCGGGGCAGGTGGCCGATCATGCGGCCTCTCGCATGGCGTCGGACGCTTCGATCAGCGCAGCGAAAGCGTCTTCCATCGTGGCGCCGGGCTTGCCGGCCTGTTCCTTCAGTTCGTCGGGCGTGCCGGTGGCGATCTGTTCCGCGCGATAGATCAGCGCGATGCGGTCGCAATATTCGGCTTCTTCCATGAAATGGGTCGTCACCAGCACGGCAACGCCCCTTTCGACCAGCCCGTTGATATGGGTCCAGAATTCGCGCCGGACGATGGGATCGACACCCGATGTCGGCTCGTCGAGGAAGAGGACCGGCGGCTGGTGCAGCACTGCGCAGGCCAGCGCCAGGCGCTGCTTGTAGCCCAAGGGCAGAGTGCCGCTATTGTCGCGCAGATAGCGGTCGAGATGGAACGTCTCGATCGCCTGTTCGATCGCTTCGCGCGCGGACGCGCCCGCCAGGCCATAGGCTCCGGCGAAGAAATCGAGATTCTGCTTCACCGACAGGTCGCCATAGAGCGAGAATTTCTGCGCCATGTAACCCAATGACTGGCGCGCGTCCGCCCGCGCATGGCGCAGGTCGTGCCCGGCGACGGAGCCGGTCCCTTCGCTGGGCGTAAGGAGCCCGCAAAGCATCTTGAACGTGGTGGATTTGCCCGCGCCATTGGGGCCGAGCAGGCCGAAAACCTGTCCCTGGCCTACCTGGAAGCTGACATCGCGCGCGGCGGTGAAGTCCCCGAAGCGCTTGGTCAGCCCGCGCGCCTCGATCGCGGGCTTGTCCTCGCGCGGGATGGTGCGATAGGTCCGCGCGAGTTCCGACGTGCCTTTCGGGCCGCCGCCCAACAGGTCGATGAAGGCGTCCTCGAACCGTTCCTTCGCCGGCTCCAGCCGGTCGCCCGCGCCGCCGCCGAGCTCTTGTGCCGCGGGACGCTTCGCATCGGCGCGCAGCATCAGGCGCAGCGAAGCCCCCTGGATCGCGCCATCGGCGATCGCCGGATTGTCGAGCGCCTTGCGCAGGACGGGGCGGCGTTCGTCCGAGGATACGGTCAGGCGCACGATGCGGTCCTTCATCGTGTCGGTCAGGTCCGCCGGCGGGCCGCCATGCAGCATCTTGCCTTCGCTCAGCAGGAACACCGTGTCGCAGCGTTCCGCCTCGTCGAGATAGGCGGTTGACCACAGCACGCCGATCCCGTCGCCCGCCAGTTCGCGCACCATTGCCCAGAGTTCGCGGCGCGAAACCGGATCGACGCCCACGCCGGGTTCGTCGAGCAGCAGCAGCGCGGGTTCACGCACCAGTGCGCAGGCCAGGCCCAGCTTCTGCTTCATTCCGCCGGAAAGCTTGCCGGCAAGGCGGGTCTGGAACCGTTCGAGATCGGTGAAGTCCAGCAGCAAGCGGAAGCGATCCGCCCGTTCGCCGAGCGGCAGGGCGCGCAGATCGGCATAGAGTTCGAGATTCTCGCGAACGGTGAGATCTTCATAAAGGCCGAAGCGCTGGGGCATGTAGCCGATCAGCTCGCGATCGGCCTGGCGGGCGGGCACGCCGCTGACGGTCACTTCGCCTTCGTCGGGATCGACCAGGCCTGCCAGGATGCGGATCAGCGTGGTCTTGCCCGCGCCGTCCGGCCCGACCAGGCCCGTCATCCGCCCCCGCAGGATGGCCATGTCGACACCGTCGAGCGCTGGCGACGCGTCGGGACCGCCGAACCGCTTGACCACGCCGCGCGCCATGGCGACCGTCCGGTCCATCTCAGCCGCGCGGCCGGGCGTCGGGAATCGATATGGTGACGGGTTGGCCCTGGCGCAGAGCATCGTCGGGATCGTCGACCAGCACGCGCACGCGATAGACGAGGTCCGTGCGCAGATCTTCCGTTTGCACCGTCTTGGGCGTGAATTCGGCAGTGGGCGAAATCTGCGCGATCCGGCCCTTGTAGGTCTTGCCGTTGCCGTCCGCGCGGATGTCCGCCTTCATGCCGGGCGATATGCGCGAGAGATCGTTCGCCCCGACATAGGCGCGCAGACGCATGGGGCGGTCGATCGTCAGCGTCAGCACCGTTTCGCCGGGCTGGACGATCGCACCCGGTTCACGCGCGCGGGTCAGCACAGTGCCGGCGTTGGGTGCGCGCAGGCTGGCATCGGACAGGTTGGTGCGGGCATTGTCGCGCTGGGCGCGGGCGGCGGCAGCCTGGGCGGCGGCGGCTTCGCGGTCTTCGGCGCGCGCGCCGGCTCGGGCGAGCGAAAGCGTTTGTTCCGCCGCGCGGACCTGGGCTTGCGCTGCCTTGAACTGGGCCTCGCTCGCATCGAACACCTGCTGGCTCACCGCACCCGTTTTCACCAGGCCGGACCGGCGATCATAATCTTCGCGTGCACGGGCCAACCCGGCCTGTGCTTCGGCAAGACGCGCCTGGGCCTGGCCGATTTCCTGGGGCCGGCTGCCTGCCCGCGCCTTGGCCAGTTCCGCCTGCGCCACGCCCAACTGCGCGTCGGACGTCGCCAGCATGTCGGTCAACGGCTGCTTGTCGAGTTCGGCGAGCACCTCGCCGGCCTTGACCTTGTCGCCTTCCTCGGGCCCGATCGTCGCTATGCGGCCCGGAACCCGGAAGGCGAGATCGACCTGGCGCACATCGACATTGCCGTAGAGCGCGAGCGGCCCGTCGCCCTCTCCGAGCAGACCGCAGCCCCGCGCGAGCAGCGCCAGGGCCACCACCAGAACGATTGCACCGCCGACTGCTGCAACCCGTCGCTGCATGCCGCTATCCCCTTGCTGGACCCCGAG
>CAMLQG010000097.1 GCA_946482075.1 uncultured Erythrobacteraceae bacterium | reverse complement strand
CAAAACTCGCCCCACCCCGCAGCAAAACCGCACCAGCCCCGTTGCTCAGCATGACTTCGCCGAACCGGGAAGCTCAAGGGATATCCGTACGCATCGCGAGAGCAATCGCGTTTTCGGCTTGCGGCAAAGCGTCGACGAAGGCCCGTTCCTTGCAGTGCGGGTCCGGAAGGAGAGGATAGAGCCTATCAAGATATTTGCACGCATCTCGCGAGACCGAGCGGATCCGAGCCATGAGCAAGCCCACATTTTCGGATCGGCGCAGATCCAAATCCCCATACTGCACGACCATTTTCAGGGAGATTATCGCAGTATCCCGCCCGTTCGAGCCTTTCTCTTTCGTTTCGGTGGTGATCAGCCGTGGCGCAACCACAACTATTTCCTGGTCCGACGCATCCTGCGCTTCCTGCGCCCGCCCCAATTCGGAGAAAATGCTCGAAGCGCCCATGAGCAGGGCCATCGAGACGAACCGCGACCATCCCCTCGGACCCATGCTCGGCCTCCATAGCGAAACGTGCCCGATACGGATGAAGCAAACGGTTCGTGCGGTCTTTGACACGCGTCAAATCAATGGCGCGCCAGCGCGGCATACATCGTCAGAAGCGCCTCAGATATGAGCGCCTCTTGGCGTTCGATACGAGGCCAGCACCGGCGAGAGTTCCCTTTCCCTCCACATCGTGCTGCGTCACGCAACAGATCATCTCCAGAGAGATACGGGGAGACAGAAAATATTCGACGGCCACCGTGGGCAGATAATTGTCGTCGGCCCTGGTTTGCGGATCGGGCGGAAGCGCGCCGACAAGCGCCGGCGAAGGGTATTTAACCTTGTCGATCTCGCCATCGGGCAGAACTGCCGTACCGAGAAGTTTGACTTGCCAGCGGCCCGTGGCTTCGTCCGCATGGACGGGAGAGCAGAGAGCCAGAGCGGTTGCAACGGCTCCAGCTGCGATCATCGGTTTCATTACGGCTGATCCTGCGACGCGGGGGCCGCCCCGTGCGGCCCGCAATGTCCACGACGCAGGACCGATCATCCGAATTCATGGCCGGCGGAACATTGATCTTTCGCAACGTCGAATGTTTTGCTTTTCGCGATCCCTGGCGCCGGAAGAACGTCGCGGCTCGAATTTTCGCATGCAGCATCGCCGATATTGATCCATGGCAATGAATGATGCCCCGCATCGTGCTCCTTAGGGCCGCATGTGGCGATATCACTCGGATCTGCTGGCGACACCGGTCCCGCGCTATACCAGCTTCCCCACCGCGGCGGACTTCGTGCCGGGGGTGGGCGGGGCCGATTTCGCGACGGCATTGTCCGAGATCCACGGTCCCGTCTCGCTCTACCTGCACATTCCTTTTTGCGAGAGGATCTGCTGGTACTGCGGCTGCAATACCTCCGCAGCCAATCACACGCGTCGGCTGGCGACCTATCTGGAAGCCCTTCATCAGGAAATCGCCCTGCTCGGCAATTTGCTGCCGTCCCATGCGGTCGTTTCCCGGATATGTTTCGGAGGCGGCAGCCCCAACGCGATCCCGCCGATCGATTTCGTCCGCCTCATAGGCGCGCTCACCGTGCATTTCCGAACCCTGCGCCCCACCATCTCCGTCGAGCTCGATCCCCGCAAGGTTACGGACGACTGGGGAGAAGCGATCGCGGGAGTGGGCGTCAGCCGTGCCAGCCTGGGCGTCCAGACTTTCTCGGATCGGCTGCAAACCGCCATCGGGCGCGTGCAGCCGGCCGAGCAGATCGAGAACTGCGTTCGCCTGCTGCGCGACGCCGGTGTGGAATCGTTGAATTTCGACCTGATGTATGGCTTGCCCGGCCAGCATCTGGACGAGCTGGACGACACGCTGCGGCGAACGGTCGCTCTCGGGCCGGATCGGATCGCCCTCTTCGGATACGCCCATGTTCCCCACCTCATCGCCCGGCAGCGCAAGATCGACGCAGGGCAGCTGCCGGACGCGGAAATGCGGTTCGCCATGGCCGCGAGAGGGCATGATCATCTTGATGAGGCAGGCTATGTCTCGGTGGGATTCGATCATTTCGCCCTGCCGGGCGATCCGCTGGCGCAGGCAAGCCTGAGCGGGCGCCTGCACCGCAACTTCCAGGGCTTCACCGATGATCAGGCGGGGACGACGATCGGCCTCGGCGCTTCCGCTATCAGCTCCCTTCCCGGCCTCATCGTCCAGAACGAGAAGAACACCGGCCGGTATCGGATGCTGCTTTCACAGGGGCGGCTGGCATCCGCATGCGGTATCCATCGCAGCGCGGAGGACGGAATACGGGGCGGTATCATCGAAGATCTTCTCTGCCGCGGACGGGCGGAAACGAGCCAGATGATCCTCAACGAAGTCCTGCCGGGGCTGTCTCCCTTCCTGGAGAAAGGCCTAGCGGCGATAGACGGACGGGAAGTGGTCATTCTCCCAGGCGGCCTGCCCTATTCGCGGGCGATAGCGGCCCAGTTCGATCCCTATCGCCGGAACTCCGCCCGCCGCTTCAGTTCGGCGGTCTAGCCACCCGCTTTTCGGCTCCAGTTTGATCGCGATCAAGGATCGGCGGAAGGAAAGTCCATAGCTTCGGCGGATACGAGGAATTCGTTCGATGGAGCAGACAAATGGATAGCACGGATGTCCTGACGAAAGAGGGTGCTTACGGGTTCGAAGTCACCAAGCCCGAGATCGGAGTGGATACGTCTTCCACCCCCTCCTTCGGCGACGTGACGCTGGAGGCTCGGCACCCCCTCCCCCCAGCCCTGCAAGCTGCGCCGCCTTTCACCGGGCGCGCGAAGATCAGCAACGACCGCTACTTCAAGCCGGAATTCGTCGCTCTCGAACGGGAACATATCTGGAAGAAGATGTGGCAAGTCGCCTGCCGTGAGGAAGACATTCCCTCTCCCGGCGACCGGATCACCTACGACATCACCGACCTCTCATTCGTTGTCGTGCGGACGCAGAGCGGCGATATCAAAGCCTATTACAACAGCTGCCCGCATCGCGGCCGCCGGCTGTGCGATCACGGGCAGGCGTCGCTCAACGATCAGAGCCGTCATTTCCGCTGTCCTTTCCACGCATGGACGTGGGATCTGGATGGCGGGCTGCAATGGGTCGCCAGCGCCCATGATTTCCCGCATGTGAAGACGCCCGACTACAATCTCCAGGAAGTGAGAGTCGGACTCTGGGGCGGCAATGTCTTCATCAATCCCGATCCTGACGCTCCGCCGCTGGAAGCGGCGCTCGGCAAGATGATCGAGCTGTTCGCCGACTTCCCGCTGGAGAAGCGCTACACCGTGGCGCTGTTCCGCAAGAAGGTACGGTGCAACTGGAAGATCGCCCAGGAAGCCTTCATGGAAGGCTACCACGTGCTGGAAACCCATTGGGACGGCATGCCCTTTTTCGGTTCCGCCTACTCGCGATACGACAATTGGGAGGACGGCGTGTCCCATGTCAGCCGCCTCACCACGCCCGGTGCGATGCCTGACATATGGGTCCGCGACCAGATCGACCCGGAGGAAAGCATCCGTCAGCATTGCAGCGCCTTCGGCCTGCCGCTGCCCGACGAAGGCAGCATCCGCACGATCGAGGAAGGACGAGCCTATGCGGCCGAGGCCAAGCGCAGCTTCATCAGGGACACCTACGGCAAGGATTATGCGGGCGCGCCGGATTCCATGCTGCTCGAGATGACGAAGTGTTTCGTATTTCCCAACCACCATCCGTGGTGGGGCGAAGCGCTGCCCTGGTGGTATCGCTTCCTGCCTTACGGCTCGGATCCCGACTGCTCCATCATGGAAGTCCGCGTGACGGCCCCCCTGCCCGATGATGGCTCGCCTGTGCCGCCGGTGCCAGAACCGATCGACATCGATTTTGATACGCGCACCTGCGAAATCGAGGCCCTGGGCGCTGCGGGCACGATCCTGGATCAGGACATGCAAAACATGGAGGCGGTGCAACGCGGCGTGAAAACCGCCCCCCCGGGCCGGGAATTCATGACGCTGGGCAATTACCAGGAAAGCAATATCCGGCACTTCCATTACGTCTACAACAAGTTGCTGGGGCTGGATTGACCGAGAGCCGGCTAGTGCATCTATCTCCCCTCCCTTTTTCACGGGAGGGAGAGCAGCTTACGCTCTCAAAACGCCTCCGCGTCGCAATCAGTGCAATCGCCGAAACAAGCGCTGTCCTACACGGCAAAAATATGGCTTATCCTGCCGGATGACCGCTCTCCCTTCTCGCCCGCTCTCCCATCCGGAAAACCAATCGTCACGGAAGGTCACGCTATCCGCAGGACAGAAATCACAGATATCTGTTTCAGAACAGTTGGTTAAACTCCATCCACCACCCCGCGCCAAAGGTGTTTTAGCGGCGTTTTCGATCAACCAGCTGCACCAAAAAAGGCGATTGTCGATTGCGGACGCAGCAGCGTCATTGCGAGGGCCGAAGGCCCGCAGCAATCCAGAGCGTCCCGCGCACCCGTTCTGGATTGCTTCGTCGCTCCGCTCCTCGCAATGACGAAGCCAGAGATCACCGATACTGTCTCCGCCCCTAAACAGCCCGCCCCCCTGCTCGAACAGGTAGCGGGCGAAGAACCGGATAGTTCAATCGGCCGGGACGGCGCGCCGGTTGACCATGGCATGAGCCACTCCGCTCAGCGCATCGGCCAGTCTTTCGCCCAGTTCCCCTTCCACGCCGCAATCGCGGATGGCGCCGCGCATCGCGCTGCTCCATTGATCGGCCAGATCCTCGTCGATCGCGATCGTGGCATGCGCGGACATCATGCAGACGCCGGGGTGCTCCAGAAACCAGTCCCGCGGCCCGCCCAGCCATGCGTTCAGGAAGCCGGCCAACGATGCACGCATCGGAGCGAGATCGCGATCATGCAGCGCCCGCAAGCGTCGATATCCGGGTTCGCCGTCCATCAGATCGTAGAAGCGATCCACGATCTGCCGAACCGCTTCCGCGCCCCCGACCATCTCATACGGGGAAAGGCTCATGAGCGTATCGCCATTGGTCATATCATTCTCCAGCCAAAGTGCCCGGTCGTGGGCTTCGCGGGAATGGCGATCCGGGTGGAGCCGACGGGAGAGATCGCCGGCTCCACCCGTTCCCTCAGGCGGCGGTGGCCCGCTGCGGAACTCTTGCCTCGCGGGCTTTCCGGATGTCGATCTTGAACAACTTCGCGCCCGTCAGGCCCAGGACCGCCTCGCGTTCCTGTCGGGTCAGTTCGGGCACGTCGTCGAACATGCGGTCGACCAGTTCCATGGAATAGGGGAAAGTCCCCTCGCTATGCGGATAGTCCGTGGCGAAGATGACCGTCTCGACGCCCTGCTCACGCAGCGTCTTCAGGGCGCCGACATCGTTCTGCATGCAGAGCACGACTTGGTCCTTCACGATCTGGCTGGGCAGCCGCTTCAGCTTCGGCTGGACCATCGGCGCATGGCCGAAATAGCCTTCGTCCATCCGTTCGCCCACGGCCAGCAGCCAGCCCGCGCCATATTCGGACAGCACCAGTTTGGTCCTGGGGTTGCGATCGAGGATGCCGCTCAGCGTAAGCAGGGCGACGCAATTGATCGCATCGCACATCAGCGTGGTGTAGTTGAAGGCGGCCGCACCCGGCCCGCGCATCGGGCGCACGTTCTTGTAGCCGGTCGCGGTGTGGATGCAGATCGGGATCTCCTTTTCGCCGCACAGCGCGAACAGACGGTCCCAAGCGGGATCGTTGTATTGCGGCGCGTCGGGCGGCAGGACCGATGGGATCATCACGGTGCGGAAGCCTTTGGCGATCACGCGCTCCGCTTCCGCCACGGCGTCGTCCATGTCGAGGAAAGGGAGCAGCGCCGCGGCGACAAGCTTGTCCCGCAGTCCTGCCGTGTAGTCCCAGGCCCAGTCATTATACACCCGCGCGGAAATACGCTGCGCCTCGCGATCAAGAATCTGGCCGAAGGTCAGGCCAAGGCCGGGGAACACGAGTTCGGAATCCACCCCGTCCCGCTCCATGTCCTTGAGGCGCATGTGCAGATCGCGGCCACCCAGGCGCCGGACATCGGGGCAATCGAGCTTGCCGGTCTTGTGATCATGGATGTCGCGCGACACTTTGAGGAGATTCTTGTCTCCCATCTTGATGACGATGTTGTTCCCTTCGACATCGGTCCACAAGGCCCATTGCTGGAGATGGTCCGGCAACGCATCGCGATAGAGATCGGGCGGTTCGGCGAGATGAGCGTCGCCGCTGAAAATGAAGGGCTTCATGGGCCTTCTCCTGTGCGTTCACCGGGATGATCCCGGTATCGTCGGACTATGTCGGAGATTCGGCCGCAGGAATTTGACGAGAGTCAAAGATCGATCGGCGGGACATACTCAGGTAACCGCCGTCCGGATGTTTTCTTTCTTTTCGCGTCACATGCGGTCGCGGTAGACGCGCCAGGCCCCAAAACCGGCGAGCGCCGCAAGCGCAAGCCAGGTCAAGGCATAGACGAAGTGAGCGTTTCGAAAACGCACCACCGTCATCCCGCCCACCGGATAAGCGCCGGGTTCGGTTACCCCGGCATCGACGAAGAATGGCGCAACCCGGCCGAGCTTGCGCTTTGCGGCAATCGCCGCGACATCGCGTGAGTACCACCGATCGGTTTCCGGGCGGTTGGGTCGCAGGAAACGTCCGCCGGGTTCGGATATCCTCAACAACCCGGTCACCGAGAGCGGGCCCGGCGGTCGATCGAAGTCATCGACGTGTCCGGCGGGCACGAAACCGCGATTGACCAGCACGATCCCCTGACGAGTGACAAGCGGAGCCAGCACCCATGCTCCCGCGCCCCGTTCGGTCAGCGCATCCACGAGCGTGGTCCGATCATGCAGAAACACGCCCGAAAGCCGGACCCGGCGGTATTCATCGTCGCGTGCGGTGATGGCCGACCAGCGCGCCGGCGGCGGAAGCGCGACAGGCGCGCCGTGAACCCGCGCATCGACGCGCGCGATCAGATCGAGCTTCCATATGCGCCGCTCGAGCTGCCGCACTCCCAGAGCGGCAAAGGTGGCCGCCGCGATCAGGCACAACAGCATCAGCAGTATCCGCTTCACGCGGGGGCACTCACATCCCGTGATCCGTCGGCTCCGTCATCATCCCGGGCATCATGTTGAGATTCAGGTGATACATGATCCACAGCGAGCCGCCGATGGTGATGACCACAAGCACGGCGGTGAAGACATAGGCGATCAGCGTCCAGCCGCCCTGCGCCCGCGCGTTCACATGGAGGAACGCGAACGTGTGGACGAGGATCTGGGCAACGGCGAGCAGGATCAGGATGGCCGCCGCAACGATGGTGTCGGGGATCGCGCCGGTCATGACGATCCAGAAGGGAATGGCGGTCAGCACCGCCGCGGCGGCAAAGCCGGCAAGATAGCCGCGCAGCGTGAAATGCGTGCTGTCTGCGTGATGATCGCCGCCACGCCCGTCCGCAATCGCCTTGTCCGTGCTCATTACAGAACTCCCAGCAGGTAGACGAAGGTGAACACGCCGATCCAGATGACATCGAGAAAGTGCCAGAACATGCTGAGGCAAAGCAGCCGCCGCCGATTGTCCTCATGAAGGCCCCGTTGCCCGAGCTGAACCAGCATCACGCCGATCCATACCACGCCCAGCGTCACATGCAGGCCGTGCGTGCCGACGAGGGTGAAGAAAGCCGACAGGTAGCCGCTGCGCTGCGGCGTCGCGCCTTCGGTGATCAGGTGACGGAATTCGTAAAGCTCGATCCCGACGAAAGTGGCGCCGAGCAGCGCGGTGACTGCGAGCCAGAGCCGCACGGCCGCGATACGGCCCGCCTGCAGCGCGATCATCGCGAAGCCGCAAGTGAGCGCCGAGATGAGCAGGATCGCGGTGTTGAGCGCGACGAGATCGAGATCGAAGATTTCCTGCGGCGTCGGCCCGCCGGCAAAGTTCGTGCGCAACACCCCGAAAGTCGCGAAGAGCGTCGCGAAGATCAGCGCGTCGCTCATGAGATAGATCCAGAAGCCCAGCAACGTGGCGCCGCCAGTTTCGGCGTGCTCGTCTTCGGTCCGGTAGAACAATGGCTGCTGTTCGGCAGGTAGCGGCTCGGTTGCCATGATCATGCCCTCGCCGCCTGCGCCTCGATGCGCGCGACCTCGTCGGACGGCACATGATAATCGCGGTTGTAGTTGAAGGTGTGGCCGATCGCGACGACGAAGAGACCGACGAACGCCAGCACCGCCAGCCACCACATGTACCAGACCATCGCGAAACCGAGCACGAGGGCCAGGCCCGCGAGGATCACGCCCGCACCGGTGTTGCGCGGCATGTGGATCGGCCGGAAGCCCTGCGCAGGCTGCCGCGCGCCCCGGCACTTCATGTCGTACCAGGCGTCATGGTCGTGGACCACCGGCGTGAAGGCGAAATTGTAGAAGGGCGGCGGCGACGAGGTCGACCATTCAAGCGTCCTTCCGTCCCAGGGATCGCCGGTCGTGTCGCGCAGCGCGTGGCGGTTCTTGATGCTCACCGCGATCTGAATGACGAAGGCGAGGATACCGACCAGGATGATCAGCGCACCGATGCCCGCGATCACGAACCAGATTTGCAACGAAGGATCGTCGAAATGGCGCACGCGGCGCGTCGTCCCCATGAGACCGACGATGTAGATCGGCGTCCAGGCGACCCAGTAGCCGATGACCCAGCCCCAGAAGGTGATCTTGCCCCAGAACGGATCGAGCCGGAATCCGAAGGCCTTGGGAAACCAGTAGTACATTCCCGCGAACAATCCGAAGACCACGCCGCCGATGATGACATTGTGGAAGTGGGCGACGAGGAACAGCGAATTGTGCAGCACGAAGTCGGCCGGCGGGACGGCGAGCAGCACGCCGGTCATGCCGCCGACGACGAAGGTCAGCATGAAAGCGACCACCCACATCATCGGCAGTTCGAAGCGGATCTCGCCCCTGTACATCGTGAAGAGCCAATTGAAGATCTTCGCGCCCGTCGGGATCGAGATGACCATCGTGGCGATGCCGAAGAAACTGTTGACGCTCGCTCCCGAGCCCATCGTGAAGAAATGGTGCAGCCAGACGAGATAGGAGAGGATGGTGATCACCACGGTCGCGTAGACCATCGACGAATAGCCGAAGAGACGCTTGCCGCAGAAGGTGGACGTCACTTCGGAGTAGATGCCGAACACGGGGAGGATGAGCACATAGACTTCCGGATGGCCCCACAGCCATACCAGGTTCCAGTACATCATCGGGTTGCCGCCGAAGTCGTTGGTGAAGAAGTTCATGTCCAGGTAACGATCGAGCATCAGCAGGGCGAAGGCGCCGGTAAGCGCAGGGAAGATGGCGATGGCAAGCACGTTGCTGCACAGCGCGGTCCAGGTGAAGACGGGCATCTTCATCAGCGTCATGCCGGGCGCGCGCATCTTGAGCACGGTCGTCACCATGTTGATCGCCGAAAGCGTGGTGCCGACCCCGGCTATCTGGAGCGCCCACAGATAATAATCGGGCCCGGTATCGGGACTGTTCGCGAGGTTGGCGACCGGCACGTAGTTGAGCCAGCCGGCGCGGCTGAACTCACCGACGAACAGTGAGATCATGACCAGCATCGCACCGGCCACCGTCAGCCAGAGGCTAAGGCTGTTGAGGAACGGGAAGGCTACATCACGCGCGCCGATCTGCAGCGGCATGACGAAGTTGACGATGCCCACGATCAGCGGGATCGCCACGAAGAAGATCATGATCGTGCCATGCGCGGTGAAGATCTGGTCGTAATGATGCGCGTTCAGGTAACCCTGGCTGCCGCCCACCGCGATCGCCTGCTGCAAGCGCATCATGAGTGCATCGGAAAAGCCCCGCAGGAGCATGACGATCCCGAGGATGATGTACATGATGCCGATCTTCTTGTGATCGACCGAAGTCAGCCATTCACGCCACAACCAGCCCCAGAGACGGTAATAGCTGACCGTCCCGACGATCCCTGCGCCAAGCAGTGCCACGACGACAAAGGTCACGAGCAGGATCGGCTCATGGATCGGAAACGATTCCCAGCTGAGTCGTCCGAAGATGGTCGTGGCGAGAGTGGATTGCGTCACAGCGAGGCTCCGGACAGATTCATGACAGGCTGCGGTTCTTCTCGGCCACGGGATCGGTTACGCCGGGCGCCTGCACCGGCGGCGCGGGCTTCGTGGCATTCGATTTCTTTCCCTCGCCGCTCTCGAAGATTGCGCCTTCGGCCTTGTCGTGCCGGGCTTCCCCATGGGCGGCCGGCATCCCGCGTCCCCGCGATCCGTGAGACATCATCTCGCTCATGCAAGGCGTGCCCGGCTCGACGCAACGCTCGAGAATGCGGCGGAAGAGATCCGGATCGATAGCGGAATAGCGCGCCATCGGCACGCGCTCGGACGGCTTCGCCAGCTCGCGATAGCTCGCCAGTTCCAGCGTCCGGCCGCTCGCCTTCGTTTCCGCGAGCCAGCGTGCGAAGCCCATCTCGTCCATGCCTTTCAGGCGGAAACGCATGTCGGAGAAGCCGGCTCCGCTGTAATTGGCCGAATAGCCTTCGTAATCGCCAGGCCGGCGAAGCACTGCGTGCAGCCGGCTGCGCATGCCCGGCATGGCGTAGATCATGCCCGCCAGCGTCGGCGCGTAGAATGTGTTCATCATGTTGCTCGAGGTGATGTCGAAGCGAACGGCGCGATCGACCGGGAGAACGAGCTCGTTGACCGTGGCCACGCCCTGCTCGGGATAGATGAACAGCCATTTCCAGTCGAGCGAAACGACCTGGACGAGGAGGGGCGGGCGCGGCGGAGCAGAGGCGTGCGCATCGACCGCCCCGTCATCGACCGGAAGCGGCCGAAAGGGATCGAGCAGATGCGTGCTCGACCAGGTCAGCGCACCCAGCGCGATTATGATCATGAGCGGCGCCGACCAGATCGCGAGCTCCAGGGACGTGGAATGGTCGAACGTCGGATCGTAGGTGCCTCCGCGCCCCTTGCGGTAGCGCCACGCGAAGACGACGATGAGCACGATCACCGGAACGATGATGAGCAGCATCAGCGCGGTCGAGGTCAGGATGATATCGCGCTGCTGCCGGGCGATATCTCCCGCGGGATCGAGCACCGCGCGATCGCAGGCGACGAGTGCTGAAAGGAGCGGCGCAAGCGCAACTGCCTTCAAGCGCTTGGTCGGAAAGAAAGTGCGTTGCAACATGGCTGCTCTCTCATCGGACGACGGCGTATCGCGCATTGATCGAAATCAATGTCCTGATGGGAGTGATCCCGGACATGACTCACTTTCATCTCTTGCGGGACTATGGCACCCGGGAGGATAAGGCTGTCAAGCTGGAGACCGAGTGACGATGACCGCTCCCTCATCCGCATCGAACACGACCGCTCTCGGAAGCGATTCCGGATCGGGCGACGCGCGACACGGCCCGATCCGCCCCGGCGACATCGCCATCGGCGTCATCATCGGACGGACCAGCGAGTTTTTCGACTTTTTCGTCTACGCTCTAGCCTCCGTGCTCGTGTTCCCGGCGCTGGTGTTCCCGTTCGTCGACCCGCTCACCGGCACGCTCTATTCCTTCGCGCTGTTCGCCCTGGCCTTCGCGGCTCGGCCGTTCGGAACGCTGATCTTCATCGCGCTCGACCGGACCTACGGACGAGGCGTGAAGCTCACCATCGCCATGTTCCTGCTGGGCGGCTCCACCATGGCGATCGCGCTGCTGCCGGGATACGCGCAGGTGGGTGCCCTCTCGGGGTGGCTGCTGGCGCTGTTCAGGATCGGACAGGGCATGGCGCTGGGGGGGGCATGGGATGGGCTGCCCTCGTTGCTGGCGCTCAATGTGCCGCATGAGCGGCGCGGCTGGTACGCCATGATACCCCAGCTCGGCGCGCCGCTCGGCCTCTTCATCGCAAGCGCGCTGTTCGCCTATTTTCTGGCCCTGCTCTCTCCCGCCGATTTCCTTTCATGGGGCTGGCGTTATCCTTTCTTCGTCGTGCTGGCGGTGAATGTGGTCGCACTGTTCGCCCGGCTCCGACTGGTCGTGACGCCCGAATTCCAACGCCTTTTCGAATCGCGGGATCTTCAGCCGTCCCCGCCGTTCGAAACCCTGTTCAAGGAATGGCGCGCGATCGCTCTCGGCGCTTTCGCTCCCCTGGCAGGCTTCGCCCTGTTCCATCTCGTCAGCGTGTTTCCCCTGTCATGGGTAAAGCTCCACTCGGAACCCGAAACCCTGCGCTTCCTGATCATCGAGATGATCGCCGCTCTCGTGGGCATCCTCGCCATCATCGCTTCAGGCGTGCTCGCCGATCGCGTCGGGCGCCGCGCAGTCCTCGGTGTCTCGGCCGTGCTGATCGGCGCCTATAGCGGGTTCGCACCGCAGCTGCTCGGTGCCGGCCTGTTCGGGGAAACCATCTATATGATAGCTGGATTCGGCTTGCTGGGCCTCGCCTTCGGTCAATCCTCGGGCATCGTCAACGACAGGTTCGCACCGCAATATCGCTATACCGGCGCCGCGATCGTGGCCAATTCCGCCTGGTTCCTCGGAGCAGGATTCGCTCCCCTGGTAGCGCTGTTCCTCGCTTCGAACTTCGGACTATGGTCCGTCGGGCTCTACCTGCTGTCAGGCGTCGCCTGTACGCTCGCCGCGCTCGGCTTGAACCAGCAGCTGGCACAGCGCAGCGGATAGCCTGCCGCGGAGCTGCCGTCGGCCTAACCGCAATCCGCCTCCGATCGCCCGCCCGCGCGATGATTTGCATGTCGCAGGCCTCGGCCCCTTCGCCGTGCGCCTTTGACCGTACAGCCGCGGCTCCCGTCGCGGCACAGCCCGCGCATTCTGTCGATGAAAATGCACCACGCGCCTGCCGCGCTCTGCCGGCAGGTACCCTTCTTCCCGCACGATTGGTCCCGCACAGGCCTCGATCCGTCCCGACGCCGGGCCGAAACATCACCTTTACTTGACTCCCAGTAACGAATCACAGTAGCTTCTAAATAATAATTCATGGCTCCATTAACAGTTAATTCTCGTTAACCGAAAATCACACCTCGACTGTGAAGGTGTATTTTTTTGTCATTATTACATATGATTTGATTCTCATATTATCCTGCCTTTCCTTATATTCCTTATATTACTTCCAGATAAATTCTAATCTACTAAAAATCCGTGCCATTCTTTCGCTTGGGGGTGGAGTTATGCCTGCTGCCGTTTCCTATCCGGGCGTTTACGTCCAGGAGATACCCAGTGGCGTCCGCACGATTACCGGTGTCGGTACGTCGATAGGCCTTTTCATCGGGCGTGCGAGAAAAGGTGAGCTTTACAAGCCGGTCCAATGCCTGA
>CAMLQG010000096.1 GCA_946482075.1 uncultured Erythrobacteraceae bacterium | reverse complement strand
CTGAGCCCGCGGTGACCGATCGCCTGCGTCTGGGGGTCAATATCGACCATGTGGCCACGATCCGCAACGCGCGCGGCGGCGACCATCCCGATCCCGTGCGCGCGGCGGAAATCGTCGCGGCCGTGGGCGGCGACGGAATCACCGCCCATCTGCGCGAGGACCGCCGCCATATTCGCGACGACGACCTCGCCCGAATCCAGGCCTCCACCGATCTTCCGCTCAATCTCGAGATGGCAGCGACGGACGAGATGCTGGAAATCGCGCTCCGCCACCGGCCTCACGCGGCCTGCATCGTGCCGGAGAAGCGCGAGGAACGGACGACGGAAGGCGGGCTCGACGCGGCAGGGCTGCACAACCAGCTCGCGCCCATCGTCGGCCGGCTGAGCGACGCGGGCATCCGCGTCAGCCTGTTCATCGCGCCCGACCCGCGCCAGATCGAAGCCGCGATGCGCCTCGCCGCTCCGGTGGTGGAATTCCACACCGGCGAATATGCGCATGCCGAAGGGGAGCAACAGGCGCGCGAACTCGCCCGGATCGCCGAAATGGCCGCACTGGCGGCGAAGAACGGGATCGAGCCGCATGCCGGCCACGGCCTCACTTACGAGAATGTCCAGCCGATCGCCGCCATTCCCCAGCTCGCGGAGCTGAATATCGGGCATTATCTGGTCGGCGAAGCGGTGTTCGTGGGCCTGGCCGAAGCCGTGCGCCGGATGCGCGAGTTGATGGACGCCGCGCGATGATCGTCGCCATCGGATCGGATCTCTGCAACATCGAGCGTATCCAGGCTTCGCTCGACCGTTTCGGCGAGAAGTTCGAGCGCCGCGTCTTCACCGAGGTGGAACGCGCCAAGGCCGCACGCCGGCCTTACACTCGCGCCGGAACCTACGCCAAGCGCTTCGCCGCGAAGGAAGCTTTCTCCAAGGCGGTCGGAACCGGGTTCAAGCAAGGCGTGTTCATGAAGGACATCGGCGTCGTCAACGCGCTTTCGGGTGCGCCCACCCTCGCTCTCACCGGCGGCGCCGCCATCCGGCTCGCCTCCCTCATTCCCACGGGACATGAAGCCATCGTACATCTCACGCTGACAGACGATCATCCCTGGGCCCAGGCCTTCGTCGTGATCGAGGCGCGCCCGCTGTGAGCGAAGGCCAGGACCACCCCGCCCCACTCGATCCGCTCCCGCGCGGCGAGGCCGAAGCGAAGAACGGCGCCAAGCCGCAGGAAGCGGTCAACTGGCTGGCGGAGATGCGCGGGCTCGGGCTGATGCTGCTGGCCGTGCTGGCGTTTCACAGCCTGATCGCGAAGCCGTTCTACATCCCCTCGCAGTCGATGATGCCCAATCTGCTGGTCGGCGATCGGCTGGTGGTGAGCAAATATCCCTATGGCTGGTCGTGGGTCTCCGCCTCGTTCCACATCCTGCCGCGCTTCAAGGGCCGGCTGTTCGGCACGACGCCGCAATATGGCGATATCGTGATCGCCGTTCCGCCCGATCGCGACGAGGATTACATCAAGCGCGTCGTCGCGCTCCCCGGTGATCGGATCGCGGTGGTGAACGGGCAGATCATCCTCAACGGCAAGCCCGTGCCGCAGGCCGTGGAGCCGGATCTGGAACTGCCCGTGGAGCCCAATGCGCCGTGCGATTCGGAAGATTATCCGGGCCTCAAATTCCTCAAGCCTTCGGGCAAATATGTCTGCGAGATGCCGGTCCTGCGCGAGACGCTGCCCAATGGCGCGACCTATCTGGTCATCGACCATATGAAACAGCGCCTCGATAATATGGATGAAATCACGGTGCCGGATGACCATGTCTTCCTGATGGGCGACAATCGCGATCATTCGGCGGATAGCCGTGCGGAAACTTTCGAACGCGGCCTCGGCGGGCCGGTGCCGCTGGAGAATATCGGCGGACGGGCGGAATTCCTGACTTTCTCGCTCGACGGCGAAGCGACGCTCAACCCGTTGAGCTGGTGGAATTCCCTGCGCCCCGGCCGCGCCGGCCAATCGCTGCGCCCACCGCTTGCGGAACGCCCCAGGGCGAACTGAATCACGTCAGGACAGCATGGCCCGGAAATTCCTCTATCTGATCGCGATCCTCACCGTGCTGGTCATCGCCGCCCTGTTCGCGCTGCGCATCTGGTCGAAGGAGCTGACCGAGTTCGCTTTCGTCCCGCGCGAGGAATTCGTCGAGCAGGCGCCGCTGGAAGTGAACGCGTACGAGAATCCCTCCATGTGGTTCTCCCGCCCCGGCATGGGGTCCGCCTTGGGGCCCGGCACAGGCCAGCCCGATCCCGCGCGCTGGATGCCGATCGCGGCAGATGCGCTTCCAGCCGAGAGCGCGCCGGCCGGGACCGAGCCCGCAACGATGCAAACGCAGGCGGCCGATCAGCCGGCCGGCGCTCAACCTGTGGACGCAGCACCCGCCGATGCACAGCCCGTCGAACGGCGCTTCGTCGATAGCGAGAAGACTCCGCCCTTCGCGGTCTTCTTCATCCATCCCACAAGCTACATGGAACGCAAGAGCTGGAACGGGCCTCTGGACGACAGGGAATCGCAGGATCTCGCCCGTACTTTCGTGCGCGGGATGGCCTCGCCCTTCAACGCGGCGACCGAGATCTGGGCACCGCGCTATCGCCAGGCGACGCTGGGTGCGTTCCTGACCGATGCGCCCGCCGCGCAGAAAGCGATGGCGGCTGCCTATCGCGACGTGAACCAGGCCTTCGACCTGTTCCTCGCCAGTATCGACAAGAAGACGCCGATCGTGCTCGCCGGGCACAGCCAAGGCGGGCGGCATCTGCTCCATCTCCTGTATGACCGGATCGCCGGCACTCCGCTCGCCCGGCGAATCGCGGGGGTCTACATCATCGGCTGGCCGATCTCGGTGGATCATGACCTGCCTGCGCTCGGCCTTCCGGCCTGCGGGAAACAAGACCAGACGGGCTGCATCATGAGCTGGTCGAGCTACGCCGATCCGCCCGATCCCGGCACGATGCTGGACATCTACGCGAATTCGATCGGCCTCGACGGGCAACCGCGCGGCAAGACGCCGGTGCTCTGCACCAATCCGATCACCAGCGAGATCGGCGGCGAAGCCCCGGCCAGCGCCAATCTCGGTACGATGGTGCCCAACGACAAGCTGACCGACGGCAAGCTGGTGCCCGGCATGGTCCCGGCGAAATGCGATACGCAGGGCCTGCTGCTGATCGGCGAGGGGCCGGAAATGGGCCCCTATGTGCTGCCCGGCAACAATTACCACGTCTATGACGTGCCGCTGTTCTGGCTGAACCTGCGCGAGGACGTGAACCGCCGCGTCCGGCTGTGGAAACCCGTCCGTTGATCACCACCGAGGCCGGCCCCTTCCGCGAGGCTCTGCCCGAAGGCGGAGCGCTGATGGGGCTGGACCCGGGCACCAAGACGATCGGCACCGCGTTCTGCGATGCCGGCTGGCGCTTCGCCTCGCCGGGCAAGACCCTGCCGCGGGGCAAGTTCTCTCGCGACAAGCTCGCGATCGAGGCGCTGGTGGCGGAACGCGGGGTGCGCGGCCTCGTCATCGGTCTGCCGCTCAACATGGATGGCAGCGAAGGCCCCCGCGCACAGGCGAGCCGCGCTTTCGCCCGCAACCTGGAGGTTTTGGGCCTGCCGATCCTGCTGTGGGACGAGCGCTGGTCGACCAGCAGCGCCGAACGCGGGCTGATCGAACAGGATATGAGCCGGGCCAGGCGCGCCGAACGGATCGATTCGGCGGCCGCGGCCGTCATCCTTCAGGGCGCAATCGACAGGCTGACCAGCGCTCTCTATTGATTGCGGCAAGGGCGCAATGCCCGGCAATGGGAGAGTCGAATGGAACAGGATGACGATATTCGTGGCGAGCTGAAACGCCTTGCCGATCAGGTCGACGGCTTGCAATCGCGCGAGGAGATTCGCGAAGTCCTGAACAGCATGGCGCGCGCTGCGGACCGTTGCGACGTCGAACTGCAGAAGAGCTGCTTCCACCCGGGCGGCACGGATTATCGCGGCGTCGCCAATGGCGATTTCAGGAATTGCGCCGATACGCTGAGCAAGTGGGACGTGACGAGCTCGCGCCACTGCATCCAGAACATCTCGTTCAATTTCCTCGATCGCGATACGGCGAACGTCGAAACCTATGTCGATGCATTCCATTTCTGGGACGCGGAGGAGAAGTTCGAATTCATCCAGGCGCGCTATCTCGACCGCTTCGAACGCCGCAACGGCGTGTGGAAGATCGCCCGCCGCATGACCGTGTGGGACGAATGCTGGATGGATTCCGAAAAGCCGAGCTGGCTGACGGGCGTCTCGGGCGAATATGTGAAGCAGAAGATGTTCATGCGCTCGACCCGCGACAAGGACGATTTCTACTACAGCTACGAGCTGCCGGAAGAATTGCGCGAGTTCGAGCCGGGCTGATTTTTCGTCATTGCGAGGCCGGAGGCCGAAGCAATCCGAAGCCGAATGCGTAACGGCTCTGGATTGCTTCGTCGGCTTGGCCGCCTCGCAATGACGGCTTGGTTCACACAAAGCGGCCCGAAAGCGCCCCTTTCCGTTCCCTCCCGAGGCTGCCTGTCCGGCCCGGAAATCCGTGCTTTTCCGGCGGAAATCCGGCTTTGCGAAGGTGTGACCTTTCGCGGGGGGTGCGTGTCACCTCCTGGCTGGGCGAGTGGTCTGGGCAGAGGTGGGGTCCGGGCTCCATCTGGAAGGGTAAGCCAGATTTTCGCGATGTAGGAAAATGGTTTCTGACGATGAACGAAATCAGCCGCCCCGCCGCAGCACAACCACCAGCCCATCCGGCTCTGCACCCGTCAGCGGCCAGAGCCCGCGCACCGCATCCGCCCGCGCGCGCGCCAGGATCGCAGGCGACACGCCCTCCTCGACCAGCACCGCGTCAGCCGAACCGAGCAGCCGTGCCTGGCGCAGCGTCAGGTCTTCCGGATCGTCGCTGGCAAGCGCGATCTCCACTCGCCTCGCCCCGCCGCCGTCGACAGCGCCGGCAAGCCAGCCCTCGACGCGCTCGACGGAACCCTCGTCCAACGGATCGAGCGCCCCGCCCGGCACCAGCGCCGCATCCAGCGCGCGGCGGCGTTCGCCGGCATCCGGCCAACGCGCCCTGACTTTCCCACGGATAGCCGACAGCGCATCCGCCAGCGCGCCCAGCTTCTGCGGCAGCATCGCTTCCAGCCGCAGGCGCACATGCTTGGCGAGACCGGCGGACGATCCGCCCGTCCCCACCGCGATCAGCACCGGATCGCGATCGACGATGCTGGGCGTCATGAAATCGCAAAGCGCGGGCTGATCGACCACGTTCACCAGCAGCCCCGCGCCGCGCAGCCGGATCGCATCGGCCTGCGCCGCCTCGCGATCGCCATGTGCGATGAACGCGATCCGCGCGCCGCGATCGATGCCGTCCCGGATATCGTCGATCGCTTCGCCACCGGCGCGCTCCACCAGCCGCCGCTTGGCGAGCGCCTCCTCGCCCTGCCCCAGCACGATCACCGGCTGCCCGGCGATGCGATGGAAGAGAGGCAGGCTTTTCATTCCAGCAGCCAGTCCGGCACTTGTTCCGCCGCCAGGATCGTGGCCGGCTCGATCCGCTGCGCCACCACGGCGAAGCGATCGCCGTCCACCATCACTTCGGGCACCAGCGCACGGCTGTTGTAGGTGTTCGCCATCGTCGCGCCATAAGCGCCCGCCGTGCGGAAGATCGCGAAATCGCCATCGGCCACCTCTTCGATATCGCGCGCCATGGCGAAAGTGTCCGACGTTTCGCAGATCGGGCCGACGATATTCGCCGTCATGCGCTTCCCATTGGGCCGCACCGCCGCGAAATCGTGCCATGCATCGTAGAGCGCCGGGCGAGCGAGATCGTTCATGCCCGCATCGACCACCACGAAGGGATGGTTGATCCCGCGCTTCACCCGCACCACGCTGGTCACCAGCACGCCCGCATTGCCCGCGATCACGCGGCCCGGCTCGAACATCAGGGTAACGTCCCAGTCGCGCGTGACGTCCGCCACCATCGCGGCATATTCGTCGGGCGACGGGAACACATCCTCCGCCTTGTAAGGCACGCCCAGCCCGCCGCCGAGATCCATATGCGTCACGGTCCGCCCATCGCGGCGCAGGCGGTGCAGCATCTCGCCCATGCGGATGAAAGCCTGGCGTAGCGGATCGAGATTGCCGAGCTGGCTGCCTATATGCACCGCGAGCCCGCGCATCTGCAGCCCGTGGAGCTCGCTTAGCCGGGCGTACATCGCTTCGGCGAGATCGTATGGCACGCCGAACTTGTTTTCCGCCTTGCCGGTGGAAATCTTCGCATGGGTGCCGGCCTCGACATCGGGGTTAACGCGAAGGGCCGCCACGGCGACCTTGCCGCGCGCCGCCGCGATGGCTGCGAGTTCCACGCCCTCTTCCTCGGATTCGAGGTTGAACTGGCCGATCCCGGCTTCCAGCGCTTCCGCCAATTCTGCCGCGGTCTTGCCTACGCCCGAGAAGACGATGTCCTGCGCCGCCATGCCCGCGGCCAGCGCACGATGCATCTCGCCCACGGAAACCACGTCCGCCCCGAACCCTTCGCGCTGGAGCACGCGCAGCACCGAGATGTTGGGATTGGACTTCACCGCGAAGGCGACATGCACTTTCGGCAGGATCGCCAGCGCATCGCGGAACACGCGCGCATGGCGAGCAAGCGTCGCGCGCGAATAGACATAGACCGGCGTGCCGATCTTCTGGGCGATATGGTCGAGCGCGACGCCTTCGGCGTGGAGCACGCCTTCCTTGAGAGCGAAATGGTCCATCTGTCTCCAATTCCCGTTTCGTCATTGCGAGAAGCAAAGCGACGAAGGAAGGGCCGAAAAATCCTAGCCTTCGGGCGGGAGGTCGAAGGGATCCTCCTCGCGCTGCTCCGACCGCCGGCGCAGTTCGACGCTGCGTTCCGGCGCCGCCTGCGCGGGCGGGGTGAGCAAGGCATCGGAAACGGGCTGCTGGGTCGCGCCATAGGGAGCAACCGGGAGAGCCTTGCCTTCCGGCGGCGTCAGGCTGGTGCGGTTGCCGCAAGCGGCCAGTGCGAGCGCCATGACCGCCACTGGCCCTATCAATGCGATGCGACGCATCATTCGTCCTCCGCCATTCCCAGCGCGGCGCGCGCTTCGGCAACGCGCTTCCTTACCTCGTTCGGCGCCGTCCCGCCATGGCTGGCGCGCGCGGCGACCGATGCTTCGACCGACAGGGCCGCATAGACGCGATCGTCGATCCGGGGGTCGATCGCCTGCAGATCAGCGAGCTCGAGCGCATCGAGCGCCACACCCTTGATTTCCGCGAGTTTCACCGCCGCCCCGGTGATGTGGTGGGCTTCGCGGAACGGGATGTTCGCCTCGCGCACCAGCCAATCGGCCAGATCGGTAGCCGTGGCATAGCCTAGCTCCACCGCCTGGCGCATCCGGTCGGGGCGGAATGTCGTATCCGCGACCATGCCGGTCATTGCCGCGATCGACAGGCCCAGCAGGCCGGCGGCTTCGAACACGGGCGGCTTGTCGTCCTGCATGTCCTTCGAATAGGCCAGCGGCAGGCCCTTCATCGTCACCATCAGCGCGGTGAGGCAGCCGACGATGCGCCCCGAATGGCCGCGCACCAGTTCCGCCGCATCGGGGTTCTTCTTCTGCGGCATGATCGAGCTGCCGGTGCTCAGCGCATCGGGCAGCGCCACGAAGCCGAAGGGCTGGCTCGCCCAGATGATGAATTCTTCCGCCAGCCGCGACAGATGCAGCGCGCATTGCGCGGCGGCCTGGAGGTAGTCCAGCGCGAAATCGCGGTCGGACACGGCATCCAGGCTGTTCGCCGTCGGGCCGGAAAAGCCCAGCGCCCTGGCCGTCTGCTCGCGATCTATCGGGAAGCCGGTGCCGGCGAGCGCCGCAGAACCAAGCGGGCATCTGTTCAGCCGCGCGCGCGCATCGGCGAAGCGCGACCGATCGCGCGCGATCATCTCGTAATACGCCATCAGGTGATGGCCGAGCGTGACGGGCTGCGCGGTCTGCAGATGGGTAAAGCCCGGCATGATCGAGCCCGCATGCTCGCCCGCGCGGGCAACCAGCGCGCGTTGCAGCGCAGCCAGCCCGGCATCGGCCTGGTCCATCGCATCGCGCACCCACAGGCGGAAGTCGGTCGCCACCTGGTCGTTGCGGCTGCGCGCGGTGTGCAGGCGCCCGGCCGCAGCACCCACCAGTTCGGCCAGCCGGCTCTCGGTGGTCATGTGGATATCTTCGAGGTCCCAGTTCTCGGGCACCCCGTTCGCTTCATACTCCGCCGCGACCTGATCGAGCCCGCGCGCAATCGTTCCGGCATCCTCGGGAGAGACGATGCCCTGCGCGCCCAGCATGGCGACATGCGCCTTCGATGCGGCGATGTCCTGGCGCCAGAGAGCCTTGTCGAAAGGAATCGAGGCATTTATCTCGCGCATGATGGCCGACGGTCCTTCCGCGAACCGCCCGCCCCACATCTGATTGGAGCCTGATTTGCCCCGCTTTTCGTCGCTGTCGCTCACGCTTGCCGTCCTGGGCCTGACCATCTCGTTGGGCGGCTGCGATAGGGAAAGCGAGGGCGCGGCGCAACAGGCGGCGGACAGCGAGGTAAAGCCGGCTCCCGGCCTGCCCGGCGAGATCGATCGCGGCCACAAGGGCTCCCGCGCGCCCAATATGAGCTTCATGGACCCGGATCGCAGGATCGTGGAATTGTCCAAGCTCAAGGGCACGCCCGCGCTGGTCAACCTCTGGGCCACCTGGTGCGCGCCCTGCGTGATCGAGATGCCCCAGCTGGACGATCTCGCGAATGATTATGACGGCAAGCTCCGTGTCGTCACTCTCAGCCAGGACATCCAAGGGGCGGCCAAGGTGAAGCCGTTTTTCGCCCAGCGGAAGTTCCGGCACCTGGAGCCCTGGCTCGATCCCCAAAACGCTCTCATCTTCCATTATGGCGGCGGCACCCTGCCCTTGACTGTACTATACGATGCCGAAGGCCGTGAAGTGTGGCGCATCGCGGGCGGCTATGACTGGTCGAGCAAGGAAGCCAGGGCCTTGATCGAGGAGGGAATTGCAAAGTAACACTGCCCGCGTTCGGCCGTTCTACGGTTAGGGGGATTCTTGAAGCGCCATCTTCTCACGGCATTCGCCGCATTTCTTTACGTCAATCCTGCTATTGCGAAGCAGGAACCGTTGAGATTGAAGCCGTCGGGCAATTGGCAGTTGGCCTATGAAAAGGACAGTTGCCTCCTGGCGCGCGGCTTCGGTGAAGGTGACGATAGCGTCACCATCATGATGGAGCGCTTCAAGCCGGGCGATTCCTTCGCGCTCTCCGCCATCGGCAAGCCGCTGGACGTGGCGGCGAAGAGCCCCATCTTCGTCACCTTCGGCCCGCAGGGGGATCGGCGGGAGGTCCACTACTTTCCCGCCAGGAACGCGGCGGGAATTCCCTCGATCGTCTTCAGAGGAGAGATGAGAATCAGTCCGGGCAAGTACGGCACTCTCGCCGGCGCCCTGGATTACGCCACAGGCAATCTTCCGGAAGCCGAAGCACGCGAAAAGGCCACAACGGAACTGGCCATCGACGGCGCCACCCGGCGCGACGTGGTGCTCGAGCTCGGTTCTCTCGAAGAGCCTTTCAAGGCGATGCGCCTCTGCATGGCGGAGATGGTCAAGCGCTGGGGGTTCGACCTCGACGCACAGCGCAGCCTGAGCAATGGCCCCCGTCCGAAGAGCTCCCCCGGCACATGGCTGCGTGCGGGCGACCTGCCGCCAAGCGCGTGGACCGGCGGCAAGCAGGCGATCGTGAACTTCCGGCTCAATGTCGATGAGGAAGGCAGGCCGAGCGCTTGCCACATCCAGCGTTCGCTGGGCAGCGAGGCGATCGACCGGGCCGTGTGCGACACGCTGATGAAACGTGCGGAATTCGAACCGGCACCCGATGCACAGGGGAAGTCCGCAAGGTCCTGGTTCATCATGGCGGCCGTGTTCCAGCAGCCCGCGCGCACGCCCGGCCCGTGACGGTATGGAGACCCGATCGATGAAACGCCGTTATTCGCCGCCTGGAGGCGGGCCACCCCAGCCGCCGCCATCCCGCATCCGCTCCGTGCGGGCGGCATCGCGTTCGGCCCTGGTCAGTTGGCTGTCCTTGTCCGCATCCTGGGAATCGAACCGTTCGAGCTGGGCTGCGAGGAACTCCTCCCGGGTGATCCTGCCGTCGCCATCCTTGTCCGCACGGCGCATTCCGCCCCCGCCCGGACCGCGATGGCCATCCCCGCGTCGGGCGGACCGTTCGTCTTCCGAGATCACGCCGTCGTGATCGGTGTCCGCCGCCGCGAAACGTTCCTCGGCCGCCTTCTGCGCATCGGCGCGGCTGACCGTGTCATCGCCCCAGGGGTCCATCGGCTGGGCCTGCGCCACGCTGCCGAAGCCGGTCACCACGATCGCGGCCGTGATCATCTTCGTCTTTCTCATGAACTGTCCTTCCCTTCGGTGCCGCTCCCCGCGGGCTGCCGATCCCGATTCATCGCCCCGCCAGAATATGAGGAGTTGGGATCAGGACAATTTGCGAAATGGTCGCAAATTGTCGCAGGCGGCAAGGATCAGCGGGGCGGATACAATTTTCGGACAATTTCCCGGCGCTCAGGCAAAGTTCTGCGACGAGTGCCCTCTATCACCGCTTCATGGCTGGCCACCGCAGGGGGCATTTCATGAGACAGGCGATCATCCTCATCACCATCGCCGCCACGCTCGGCGGCGCGGGCACGCTCGCCCTGGCGAACGCAAAGCCGGCGAAAGCGGAGATCGTGGAAAGCGGGAACCGCCCATCCTGCTCGCCCGCACGGTCGTGACGGCCACGCCGCTCGACGAATGACGCCCAAGATCATGACAGGCGGCGCAAAGGTTCGCTCGGTTACCGCCGCAGATCATTGCAGAGCGTTTCCATGTTGGCGATCATGAGCGCCTCGGCGGAAGGATAGTCCTGCTTGATCATGTATTCGGTCAAAGAGGCGTAAATCGACGCCAGCTGCTTGATGATATCGAGGCTGACGGACAGCGAGATCTGTCGGCCATAATGCTCGATATGCACGCGCTCGAGCATCTCCAGCAGGTAGCCGTTTCCGCAATGCACGCAGACGGCATGGTGCCACGCGATCATGCTCCTCATGATCTCGATCGGCGATCCGATCCGGACCGAAGCCGCGATCCGCTCATTGGCTTCCAGCAGCAGCTTCGTCAGTTCGGCCGGCGCTGCCATTTGACAGTAGAGGCGCATCGCCGTGCAGGCCACGCCCGTCACGGCTTCGAGCATGTCCGCCAGGCGCGCGGCTTCGAAGCGCCGGATGCGGGCGCCGCGATTGGGGAAAAGTTCCACCACGCCGTCGCCCGCCAGGATCCTGAGCGCTTCGCGAACCGGGATGCGACCGACATTGAGCTCCCGCATCAGATCAGCCTCGACGAGCCGCTGTCCGGGCACAAGGAATCCCTGGTCGATGAGTTGGTCCAGGCGCTGCACGATGCTGGAAACCAGTTCGGATGAGCCGACCCGCCCGAACCGGCTTGGAGTTGTTTCGGTTGTCGGTTCCATCTCTCGCCACAACGCGGGCTTGCTGATCTGCCCCCGGCCCTTGTCTAGCAGGCCGAACGCTCCCCTCAAGGCATCATTGCGAAATGATTATATACAATCTTATATTCTATACGTCTGGATTAAGATATGGCGCCCATCGGAAGCGCTGAAGCGCGCCATGCAAAACCGAAGAGCGGGCCTGCCGACATGCGGGCCCGGTGGGGAGGATCGAATGACGACTGGTGCTAAGGGCGTGAAATATCTTCTTGCTGCGTGTGCCGCCTGGCCCTTGCCCGCGATGGCGCAGGGCGAAGCTGCGCCGGCGGGGATGGGCGGGGACGAGATCATCGTCACCGCCCGCCGCCAGGCGGAAACTCTCCTCGATGTCCCCGTGGCCGTGACGGCGCTTTCGCAGAACGATATCAGCCGATATGCCTCCAGTGACCTGACGCGCGTGGGCCAGATCGCACCGCAGGTGGAAATCTACACCGGCGGCGAAGGCAGCGGCGGCGCGTTCAGCATTCGCGGGATCAATACCAACACGGACGATCCCGGCTTCGAACAGAGCGTGGGCATCGTGCTGGATGGCGCACCGATTTCGCGCGGCTATATCCTTGCGCTCGGCCTGTATGACATCAAGCAGGTCGAAATCCTGAAGGGCCCGCAGGCGCTGTTCTTCGGCAAGAACAGCCCGGCCGGCGTGATCAATGTCACCACTGCCGGCCCGGGCGATCATCTGGCCGGCTACGTCAAGGGCGGCTACGAATTTCGCGCCAAGGAACGCTATATCGAAGGCGCGATCGGCGGCCCGCTGTCCGATACGCTGGGCATCCGCATTGCAGCCCGCGCTTCCGACATGGACGGCTGGGTGAAGAACCATGCGCGTCCGCTGGTCGATCCGTCGAGCCCGGTCACGGTCGGGCCCGGCAATGAAGTGATCCTTCCCGGCGCGTCGGACAGGGACACGCCTGCAACGCGTAACCTCGGCATCCGGGGAACGCTGGTCTGGTCGCCCAATGCGGATGTGACCTCCACGTTGAAGCTGCAATATGGCGATCTCAAATCCAACGTGGCGGCGAATTTCGAACGCGTCTGCGCCAAGGGACAGGAGCATCCGTTCAACATCGCGACCGGCCAGTTCGATACGCAGAGCGACTGCAAGCTCAATCGCCGGCGCGCGGTAAGCGATATTCCCGCGCTCTACAATCGCGGCACCCCGGATGGCTGGGACAGCGGCAAGCCGTTCAACCGGGTGAAGACATTCCTGGGGACCTGGGCGAACTCAATCAGCTTCGGTTCGCTCAATCTCGATCTGACGACTGCCTATTACTCGATCAAGCGCGTGGGACGCGACAACGACAGTGGCACGATCTTTTCCGAGTTCTCGGGCGGCACGAACGAGGATACGAAGAACTTCAGCCAGGAAGTGCGCCTGGCGAGCGATTTCGAAGGGCCGTTGAACTTCACGATCGGCGGCTTCTACGAACATAACAAGCGCAGCCAGTACGGTCAGCTGCGGCTGTTCGCGGTTCCGCCCGATCCCCGCAACGGCAGCTACCAGACCAGCGAGAAACAGGCCTTCACCAAGGGCGAAACCTTCTCGCTGTTCGGCCAGGCGCGCTTCAACCTCACTCCTGATCTCGAGCTTGCCGGCGGGGTGCGCTGGACCAAGGAAAAGAAGCGGGCACGCCAGGCCAACACTTTCGTGAACTGCTACTACACCGCCGTTTGCGGCGCAGGCGATGCGTTCCTGGGCGAAGGGGACTTCCTTCTCACTTCGTTCTCGGACGACAATTTCTCGCCGGAAGCCACGCTGACCTGGAAGATCGACAACACCCAGACGCTCTACGCCGCGTTCAAGACAGGCTACAAGTCCGGCGCGCTGTCGAACCCGATCATCCTGACACCGCAGCCTGCCGGACTGACGCGCGACCAGTATGAGGACAGCTTCGCGACCAAGCCCGAGAAGGCCAGGGGTGGCGAAATCGGCTACAAG
>CAMLQG010000095.1 GCA_946482075.1 uncultured Erythrobacteraceae bacterium | reverse complement strand
CTTTCGCCGATCAGGACAGCGATTTCGCCCATGAGGGGGAACTGGCGGCCGTCGCGGCCACCCATTGCCTGGTGATGCGCGAAAAGCCCCTGTGGCGCGCCGGGCTTGAAGCTTTGGCCAAAGGAGAGCCCGTCAGCCTGGCGGCCTTTCGCAACCATCGCCTTGCAGACTATGTTCGCTGGACTCTGGCAGAACGGCCGATCGATGCGATCTATGTCTTCTCCGGGCAGATGGGCCAATATGTGCCGGCGGATTTCCGGGGACGGCTGGTGATCGATCTGGTCGATGTCGATTCCGCCAAGTTCGAGGCCTATGGCCTTGCCGGCAAGGGGCCGCGTGCCTGGATCGACCGCCGTGAAGGCCGATTGCTGGCGGCAGAGGAGCAGCGCCTCGCCGCCGCCGCGGACGAAACGCTGCTGGTGAGCGACGCGGAAGCGGAGCTGTTCCGATCGCGCGTGGCGGCCGTGATCCGGCCGGGGATAAGCACGCTCGGCAACGGCATCGACATTGCCTTCTTCGACCCGGCGGCGCCGTTGGCGCGCGCGCCTTTCGCCGATCTGCCGGGCCCGCATCTGACTTTCACCGGCCAGATGGACTATGCCCCGAACATCGCGGCGGCGGAGCGTCTCGCAGCCGGCATTCTGCCGCTGGTCCGGCAGGATTTCCCTGACGCGCGATGTCACATCGTCGGCCGCAATCCTCCCTCATCGCTTCTCGCGCGGGATGGTGTGAGCGGGTGCCATGTCTGGGGTGAGGTTGCGGATGTGCGGCCATTCGTCACGGCTGCGGATCTGGTCGTAGTGCCTCTGGAGATCGCGCGCGGCGTGCAGAACAAGGTGCTGGAAGCGATGGCTCTGGCCCGGCCCGTCCTCCTGACATCGCAGGCGGCGGCTGGTATCGGCGGTACGGACGGAATGAACCTGGCGATTGCGGATAGCGACGCGGATATCGCCGACCGCGCGACCGCCATGCTGCGCGACGGGGCAGGTTCGGAAGCCATGGGCAAGGCCGCGCGCGCCTTCGTGGCGGAGAACCGGACATGGCCCGCGATGCTTTCGCGGCTGGAGCAGATCATCGGGATCGATCGCGCAGCCGGATCGCGGGCAGGGCGTCGCGATGCCGCCTGACGCCACTTTCGCACAACGGATCGGCGGCGAATGGATCGCGCGGGTGCCCCCGCAGTGGCGGGCACCGCTCGGGCGGATTGCGATGGCCTGGCTCGCCCTGATCGCGCTGTTCCACGAGGACTGGCTGGCGATGATTGGGCAATGGTGGAACAGTTCCACCTATAATCATGTCCTCTTCATTCCCCCGATCCTTGTCTGGCTGTTCGCCATCCGGGCAAGGGAAGTCGCGCGGATCGCTCCCGCAGTCTGGGCTCCCGGCCTGATCCTCATCGCGGGCGCGCTGTTCCTGTGGCTGCTGGGCGCGGTTTCCGGGTTGGAACTGGCGCGGCAGCTGGCCGCGGTGGCGCTGCTTCCCTTGTCCGTGCTCGTCCTGCTCGGACCACGGGTGACTGCGGGCTTGTTCTTTCCGCTCTGCTACATGCTCTTTCTGGTGCCTTTCGGCGATGAGTTGGTACCGTCGCTTCAGACGATCACGGCGAAGCTGTCCATCGCCCTGACCCATTGGAGCGGCATTCCTGCCGAAATCGAAGGCGTCTTCATCGATACGCCGGTGGGTCTGTTCGAAGTGGCGGAAGCTTGTTCGGGCGTGAAGTTCCTCGTCGCCATGGTCGCGCTGGCGACGCTGGTCGCGCAGATCTGCTTCAAGACGTGGCCGCGCCGGATCACCCTGATGATCGCGGCGGTCATTCTCCCGGTCCTGGCGAACGGCGTGCGGGCCTGGGGCACGATCTATATCGCCCAGTTCCGAGGCATCGGTTTCGCCGAAGGGTTCGATCACATCTTCTACGGCTGGGTTTTCTTCGCGCTGGTGATGGCGCTGATGCTCGGACTGGCCTCGCGCTTCTTCGATCGGGATGTCAACGAGAGCTTCGTGAATCTGGATTCGATCGAGCGGTCGCGTTTTCTGTCGCGCCTGCCGGCAGGGGCGATCGGGGGGGGCAAGGGCTTGGCGGCGATCGGGGTGCTGGCGGCGGGCGCGATCGCCTGGGCTTCGCTTGCCGGCCGGATCGAAGCCCCGGTGCCCAAGGCCATCGCCCTGCCGGACGTGCCGGGCTGGCAGCGTGTCGATTATAAGCCCCGTCTGTGGTGGGAACCGCGCGCGGGCGGCGCCGATCACCGGCTTCTCGGCAGTTATGCGGACACCAAAGGCCACAGGGTCGACGTGTTCGTCGCCCTTTACCGCAGCCAGGGCGAAGGGCGCGAAGCGACGGGTTTCGGGGAAGGGGCGCTGATGCCCGACAGCCAATGGGCTTGGCGCAGTGCCGGCCCAGCCGATCCTTCGGCGAAAAGCGAATATCTGCTGGGGAACTGGCATGTGCCCCGGTTAGCCGTCACCCGATACCGCACGGGCGAGATTCTCACCGGTAGCGCAGCCCGGCTGAAGCTCGCCAACATGCTAGATCGGCTGCTCTTGCGTGAACGGCCGACAGCGACTCTGATCCTTTCGGCGGAGGATGGCGGCAGCAGGACGGCGCAGGAAAGCGTCGAAGCGTTCCAGGCGGCGATCGGTCCCATCGGAGAGTGGATGGACCGGATCGCCCGCGTCCGCTAACCGCAGGCTATGTGCGGGATCGCGGGATTATTTCATGGCGGCACGCCCAAGCCGGTGGATGCGGCGCGGGTGGAGCGGATGTGCGATGCGATCGCGCATCGCGGACCTGACGGTTCCGGAGTCTGGACCGCGCACGGCGTAGGGCTGGGTCATCGCCGGCTGTCGATCATCGATCTCGCCGGATCGCCGCAGCCGATGCATGCGGCGGATGGCCGCGCGGCCATCGTCTTCAACGGCGAGGTCTACAATTTCCGCGAATTGCGCCGCGAACTGGCGCAGGATGGTGCGCAGTTCCGCACCGATGGCGACACCGAAGTGATCCTGGCGGCATGGCAGCGCTGGGGCGTGGACTGCCTGCCGAAGCTCCACGGCATGTTCGCTTTCGCGCTGTACGACCTGGAACAGCGGACCCTGCTGCTCGCGCGGGACCGGTTCGGGGTGAAACCGCTGTTCACGGCCCAGCTCAGCGACGGCAGCCTGGCCTTCGCGTCGGAATTGAAAGGGCTGCTGGCCCATCCCCTGCTGCGGCGCGAAGTCGATCCGCTGGCGATCGAGGATTATCTCGCCTGGGGTTACGTGCCCGATCACCGATCCATCCTGAAAGGGGTGGAGAAGCTGCCGGCGGGGCATTACCGCCTGCTCCGGCACGGGCAGGAACCCGCGCCATCGCGCCAGTGGTGGGACATATCCTTCGCCGAGCGACGCAGCGGGAGCGATGCCGATCTGTCCGCCGAACTGCTGCATCTGATGCGCCAGGCGGTGACCTCGCGGATGGTGGCGGACGTGCCGCTGGGCGCGTTCCTTTCGGGCGGCGTCGATTCCTCCAGCGTGGTCGCGCTGATGGCGGAACACAGCAAGGAGCCGGTGAAGAGCTGTTCGATCGGCTTCGATGTCGCGGCTCTGGACGAGACATCCTATGCCGGCGAAGTCGCCCGGCTGTTCGGCACCGATCATCGCTCGCGGATCGTCGGTGCGGAGGATTACGCCGAGCTCGGCCGACTGGCCGCCATGTTCGACGAACCTTTCGCCGACGCATCCGCGCTGCCGACCTGGCGGGTGTGCCAGCTTGCGCGGGAGAAAGTCACGGTCGCTCTTTCCGGGGATGGCGCGGACGAGGCGATGGCCGGCTATCGGCGCCAGGTGTTCCAGGCGAAGGAGGACACAATCCGCCGGTTCCTCCCCGCAGGGCTGCGCCGTTCGGTGTTCGGAGGCCTCGGTGCGATCTATCCCAAGGCGGACTGGGCGCCGCGCCCGCTTCGCGCCAAGTCGACGCTGCTTGCCCTCGCCGCCGACAGCGAGGAAGGCTATGCCCGTGCGCTTGCCGTCACGCCGCCCGAGATCCGCGAGCAAATCTACACGGACAGCTACCGCGCGCTGCGGAGCGAGTATCGGGCGGAAACGCCGCTGGTCGAGCTGATGCGCGCCGCTCCCGCGCGGTCGGGGCTGGATCGGGCGCAATATGCCGATCTCAAGTTCTGGATGCCGGGCGATATCCTCACCAAGGTCGATCGCACGAGCATGGCGGTAGGACTGGAAGCGCGCGAACCCCTGCTCGACCATCGCTTGGTGGAATTCGCGGCGGGGCTGCCGCATCGCATGCGGATCAGGGGTGGGCAGGGCAAGTGGCTGCTCAAGCATACGATGCGCCGCTATCTGCCCGATTCCATTCTTTTCCGTCCCAAGCAGGGTTTCGTAACGCCGATCGCGGCATGGCTGCGCGGCCCGTTGGCCAGCGAAGCGCGCGCGATCAGCAACAGCGCCACCATCGCGCGCACGGGCTGGTTCGACAGCGCCCGCCTCGGCGTGATTGCCGAAGCTCATATCTCCGGCAAGGCGGACCATTCGCGCCTGCTGTGGCAATTGCTCATGCTGGAGCGCTCGTTCCGCGTGCTGCAGCTCTGACCCTTTGTCCCGGGCCGGGACTCAGTTTAACATCCAGATTGGTAGCTGGGTGGTCGGCATCTGTCGTAGGATGGCCCTCCCGCGATCAAAAAACGACGCGTTTCCGAGTCTCAGGGCCGGGTGTTGCGCTCCTGCCTCGTGGATGAAACTAAATCATCTTGGTCCGAAATTTACGGATTGTCACAGGAGTCCCGATTAGTTTAAAATCATGGTAAATGGGGATTAATAATAAAAAAGGATTTTGTACCGCTCGGGTCGGTGTGAGGGCAGCGTATGGATCGACTTTCTAAAGGTGTTGATGGCCTCAGCGACCACGAAGACGTCGTGTCCACGCCGTTGATGATGTTTGGTCCCGGTGAAGAAGAACTAATTACGAATAGCTCTCAGCATCTGGCGATCCCGGCGGACCTTCTCTCCCTCAATGAACTTGATGTACTATACGAAGCGGAGAGCGAGACTCTCTGGACGTACATGCATCCTGCCCAACGGCCTTGCTTCAGTCCCACGATGCTCAAGGATTTCGTGGAGTGGCAGCGCCTGATCTGGGAGGGTTTCGGACCCGGCAAGGTGCCTCTGCGCTTCCTCGTCCTCGGCAGTCGCGCTCCGGGCGTGTTCTGTTTCGGCGGTGATCTCGAACTTTTCCAGACCTTCATCCGCGAAGGCAATCGCGACGGGCTGGTCCGTTATGGCCAGCGCTGCGTGGAAATCCTCGATCGCAACGCCCATGCGCTCGACCTGCCGATGCTCACCATCGGACTGGTGGAAGGCGCGGCGCTCGGCGGTGGGTTCGAGGCTCTGCTGTCCTTCGACTACATCATCGCGGAACGCGGAGCGACGTTCGGCCTGCCGGAAATCCTCTTTGGCCTGTTTCCGGGAATGGGCGCCCATTCCTTCCTCTCGCGCAAGCTCGGTTCGGCCATGGCGGACCGGCTGATCGTGTCGAACGAGACCTATACGGCCGAACAGATGTACGAGCTGGGTATCGTCCACGTGCTTGCGGAGCCGGGTGAAGGGCTGCGTGCCTGTCGCGATTTCATCGCGCGATCGGAACGCCGCCACATGGGCCTGGTGAAAGCGCGCCAGGCGATGCGTCGCGCTTCGCCGGTGCCGCTGGAAGAGCTGAAGAACATCGTGGAACTCTGGGCCGATGCCGCGCTCAATCTGCGGGAACAGGATCTCAAGGTGATGAGCAGGCTCGCCCGCGCGCAGTCCAAGCTCGCCAACGCCGCCTGAGTTTTGGTGCGTCTATCGGTTGGCGGCACGATACGCCCAATTCGTTACTTGAACTTGTTTGGCGACTATCCCTTTCGCTTAGGGAGCCTTCGTTCTCTTCCTTTTCGTCATTCCCGCGAAAGCGGGAATCCAATTCCGCTCTTCCTTCAACACGGCCCCTGCGCCTGTTGAAACCGTCAGACCTGCCGATAGCGAGAGCTTGATCCCTAATCCTCGCCGTGTCCCGCCGCGAGATAATCCGCGCTCTGCATTTCCTTCAACCGGCTGACCGTTCGCTCGAACTCGAAGCTGCCATCGCCCGAGGGGTAAAGCTTCTCGGGCTCGGCAGCGGCCGTCGCCAGGAGTTTCACCTTGTTCTCGTAGAGTGCATCGATCAGCGTCACGAAACGTGCCGCCTGGTTGCGTTCGTCTTTGCCAAGCTGCGGAATGCCCACGATGATCACCGTATGATAGGCGCGTGCGATCGCGAGATAATCGGCTGCGCCGAGAGGCTGGTCACACAGGCGCTTGAAGCTGAAAACGGCCACGCCCTTGAGGCTCTTTGGCACGAACAATGTCCGGTTTCCGACCTCGATCTCGGCAGACGGAACATGGGCCGCATCCTCCGGCGGATAGTCCGTCAGGCGATAGAAGGCTTCGCGCACCTGCGCGGTCGCTTGATCGCCCAATGGCGTGTGCCAAGTGCCGATTCCGCCCAGGCGATCGAGGCGGTAATCGACCGGGCCATTGAGCGAAAGCACGTCGAGGTCGCGTTCGATCAGGGCGATGAACGGCAGGAAATGCTCGCGGTTGAGGCCATCCTTGTAGAGTTCCGAAGGGGCGCGGTTGGATGTGGTGACGATGCAGACGCCGAGCCTGAGCAGCGCGGTGAACAGCCGGCTCATGATCATCGCATCGGCGCTGTTGTTCACGACCATCTCGTCGAAGGCGAGACAGCGCAGCCCTTCGGCGAGCCCCGCGGCGACAGGCGGGATCGGATCGCCGCTCTCCTTCTTCCGTTCCTCGCGCAGGCGCGCGTGCACTTCGAGCATGAAGGCGTGGAAGTGGACGCGGCGCTTTTCCGGGATCGACAGGCAGTCGTGGAACAGGTCCATCAGCATGGACTTGCCGCGGCCCACGCCGCCCCACATATAGAGCCCGCGTGGGCTGCGCGCTTGTTTCGCACCGAAGAGTTTTCGGAGCACGCCGCCCCGTTTTCCGCCCTTTTCCAGTTCGCGCTGCAGATGGTCGAGCCGCTCGGCCGCGGCCGCCTGATCGGGATCGGAGCGGAGTTCCCCCGCCGCGACGAGTTCGCGATAACGCGTGAGGACGCCGGTCATTGGCCAGTCGGTTTGCGGATGATGCCGTTGAACGAGGCAACGACATCGTCATCCTGAACCACGAGGCCACGCGTGAAGACGAGGCGCCCGGTTTCCCGCACGACTTCCACTGCGGCATCGAGTGGACGGATTATGTCGGCCGACCCGACGAAGTGGGTGTTGAGCTCGAGCGTCAGACCGTAGCCGAAATTCCTGCCGGTGGCGATCGTGGCCCCGGCAAACATGGCGATGTCGATCAGCGCCATGACCACGCCGCCATGCACTTCATTGTGCATGTTGGTGTGAACATGTTTCGGAAACAGGCGAATGCGCGCGCGATTTCCGCCCTCGGACCGCGTGAGAACGAGGCCCAGGACGGCCCCGTTGAACCGCGTAGGGTCCGCCAACCGCCATTCGCGCCATCCCGGATGGTCGGGATGGTCGTGCTCGTCCAGATAGATACTGCCCGGTTCCAGACTGCGGCCGGTCACGTCAGACGTGCCGTTCGGCCTGCATCTTCTTGATCTCGGCGATCGCCTTGGCCGGGCTGAGGCCCTTGGGGCAGACATTCGCGCAATTCATGATCGTATGGCAGCGATAGAGGCGGAAGGGATCTTCGAGCTCGTCCAGCCGCTCACCCGTCATCTCGTCGCGGCTGTCGGCGAGCCAGCGATAGGCCTGGAGCAGGATCGCCGGGCCGAGGAACTTGTCGGAGTTCCACCAGTAACTGGGGCAGCTGGTGGAGCAGCAGGCGCACAGGATGCACTCGTACAGGCCGTCGAGCTTTTCGCGCTGCTGCGGGCTTTGGAGGCGTTCCTTGCCCGAAGGCGTGGTGGACACGGTTTGCAGCCAGGGACGGATCGACGCGTATTGCGCGTAGAAATGGGTGAAGTCCGGCACCAGGTCCTTGATCACTTCCATGTGGGGAAGCGGAGTGATGCGGATGTCGCCGGACAGATCCTCGATCGCGGTGGTGCAGGCGAGGCCGTTGCGGCCGTTCATGTTCATCGCGCAGGAGCCGCAGATGCCCTCGCGGCAGGAGCGACGGAAAGTGAGCGTCGCGTCCTGTTCGTTCTTCATCTTGATCAGCGCGTCGAGCACCATCGGCCCGCAATTGTCGAGATCGATCTCGAACGTGTCGTAGCGCGGATTTTCGCCGCTATCGGGATCGTAGCGATAGACCTTGAACTTCTTCACGCGCGACGCACCCGGTGCGGCGTGGGTCTTGCCCTTCTTGGTGATGATGCTGTTCTTGGGCAGTCTGAATTCGGCCATCGCTTAGCGTTCCCAGAATCTTGTGCAGCGTGTCATTACTGCGCGGTCGGCGCGGGCATAGCAACGATTGCGGAAACGTCCAGTCCCGACATCGTTCTCGGGACGCTTCCTGTTCATGGTGTTGCCGAGCTGGGCTCGGTATTCGGCGGCTCGTCAACCGGATGATCGAGCCTCCGCAGGGTAATGAGCGCCATCGGGCCCATGGCGAGATAAGTCACCAGGCCGCCCAGCGCCACGGCCCATGCAGCGCCTTTCGTATCATAGGGGCCGATCAGTGTCAGCACGCCGATCACCACGGTCGTGGCCGCCAGAAGCCTTGCGACGAGCGCGAAGCGCGCCTTGCCGGTCGAATGCAGCACCGGCTCGAAAGCGACGCTCGCCAGTTCGAACGAGGCGGCAAGCGCCAGGGGGACAAGGATCGCATGAGCGACGCCGAACGCATCGCCGCCGAGCATTTCCAGCAGCTGGCGTCCGTAGAGGATCGACAGCGAGACGACGATCAATCCGCCGAGCCCGGCGATCTTCGAAGTCTGCATGGCGAGCTTGCGGAACTCGGCTGCTGCGGTGACGACGCGTGCGCGGGAAATTTCCGCATAGACCGCCCGCGTGAGCAGGATCGAAACCTTGCCCAGCCCCTGCGCGAGCTGCTGCGCGAGACGATAGAGCCCGGCCGCCTGGGTGCTGGCGAAGAAGCCGACGGCAAGCAGCGGTCCGTGCCGGACCACGGCGTCCAGGCTGGCGCTGGAATAGGTCACGCCGAAGAACCGGGCGAGGCCGGGATTCTCGTTCAGCGCGCGGCGCCAGCCCTTGAGATGGCCCAGTTTCACCGCCTGGGGACATAACCGCCTGGCCGTGATCCAGTAGATCACGGCGACCAGCAGATCGACGGAGACCCAGGCGGTCAGGAAGGCGGAGAGGCTGGGGCCGGTCCACCAGATCGTCAGCGCCGTGCCGAGGCGGAGCAGCGGAATGATGGCTTCCACATACGCGGAGATGTCGAAGCGATCGAGCGCCCGGACCATCCCCGTGGGCGAGGAGGACAATGCCCAGACGGCGGCGAAATTGAACCAGAACGCGGTATTGATCAGGGAGCGGTTGAGATCGAGCGCTTCGCTGAAATGATAGAAGGCAATATAGGCGATGAGACAGCCGGCGATCGCGCCCGTGGCTTCCACGACCCCGGCCAACATGCCGAGCCGGCCGAACGCTTCCCAGTCCTTGTTCAGCACATGCGTTGCGCCGTAGCGGACAACCACCCGCCAGGTCTGGAATCCCGCGATCGCGACCAGCGCCTGGGACGTACCGTAGATCAGCGAAAAGTGTCCGAAATCCTTGAGTCCGAGCGTGCGCGTCAGGATGCCCAGATAGATGAGGCTGCAGATGGCGCTGACGCCTTTCCCGCCAAGCAGCCACACCGTGTTGGCGAGGATGCGGGCGAGGGGCGACTTTTCCTGATATTTTTGGGAGTCAGCAGCCATCGCGCCCACTTGGACGAGCCGTCCCACAAGTGCAAGCCTGCCTCATTTCAGCTCTGTGCGCCTCGGCCGCGCTTCACCAGGATCTCTTCCGCGATCCGGTATGTCCGTTCATTGTCGACATCGATCGCGAGCGAACCATCGGTGAAAACCACGGCCTTGAAGCCGAGGCGGAAGCGCTTCGACATCCGCTTCATGGCGCCGTGCAGCGAAACGAGCTTGGCGCGCATCAGGAGGATGTTGAACAGACCGAAGGCGGTGATCAGACGGCGCGGGTTCTTCATGAACTGGCCGCCTTCGCGGAAGATGCCGATCGCGTCGAACGCATGGCGGCCGCGGACCGCATAGAGATTGCAGTTGGAATAGCCGCCATCGGCGAAGCGGTAGAAATTGCGTTGCCCTTCCGGGTGCACCGCCTTGATCGCCGCTTCGGACGCGAATGCGGCGACGACATCGGCTTCCACCAGTGCGCTGCGGACCGCGTTCACCGCATCCCTGTTCAGCAGCACATTGTCCGCCGTCGTCACGACGAGCGGGGTATCGATCCCCTGCGAGGCATCCAGCACGCTGTCCGCGATGCCGGGCCGCGATGGAGTCAGTTCCAGCCGCACGCCGGTGCCGTCATAGCGCTGCAGCAGCGCCTCGAGTTCCTCGTGGATCTCGGGCTCGACCGAGATCCGCACGCGCTCCAGGTTCGGCACTTTCGTCAGCGTGTCGAGCACGTAGAGGATCAGGGGCTGCCCGGCGATCGGCACGAGGCATTTGTGCGAAACGCCCGCGCGCTCCGCCAGCGGGTTGACGACCCCCGTGCGCTGGGCGGCCAGCACGATGCAAGTGAAAGGCGGCAGCGCGTCGGAAGCCATGGCGGGCGGCCTAGAGGGTGATGAGGCCATGCCGACGCAGGCTTTCGGCCAGGATCGTCTCGATCAGCTGCGCATGCGTCCAGCCCAGGCTTTGGGCCGCGATGCTGATCGTCTTGCGCGACCAGAGATTGCAGTTGAGATTGACTTCCAGGAAGTTGATCTCGCCCGTCTCGCGATCGCGCCGAAGCTCGAACCGGCCATAATCGAACGGCATGAATTCGCGCATCATGTTCCGCGCATATTTCTCGGACAGTTCGAGCGTGGCGGGATCGGCCGCCGGACGCATCTGATAATGCGGCTTGTCCTTGGCGAGATCGCGCTTTTCCCAATAGGTGCGCAGCTCGTTCGGATCATGCTGCTCGTTGACCATGATCGGCAGGATCACGATCTCGTCATTGATCGTGATCACCGAGACTTCGATGTCGTCGCCCGACAGGAAAGGCTCGACGATCGCGTCATGGCCTTCCTCGTGGAGCCCGATCACCGCCTCGCGCACTTCGGCCCAATCGCTCGCCGCGCTGACGCCCCAGCTCGCGGAAGACGCGTTCGGCTTGATCACGTAGCGCTGGGCGCCGGGCAGCAGGCTTTCGTCCAGTTCCTGGCCGCGGCGATAGACCGCCCAGGGAAGGGTGGGGATGCCGCGCTGGACGGCCACCATCTTCGTCAGGTGCTTGTCGTCCGACAGCCCGCGCAGGATCGGGCTCGCGCCGAGGAACTTGATGCCGTGACGCGTGCAGAGCAGGGGCAGCAGCATCTCGGAATTGAGGAACCCGCCGCGATTGAGCAGCGGGAAGACGAAATCGGCCTTCGGCTTGTCGAACAGCGCCGCATAGCTGTCCGCCAGGAGCAGGTTGAGGTTCAGCCCTTCGAGGACTTCGCGGATCTCCTGGTGATAGATGGCATGGCTGCCATCCTCAGGATGCAGGCCGCCCTGCCAGAGGGCGTGCTTGGCGATGAACATGATCCGGAGATCGGCTTTCGCGCTCTCGGGAATGACAAGCGGTTGTGGCAGGTTCGACAATGGAAAAAGCTTTCATTCTGGACGGGCGCGCACCTATCGGACTTGGGTTCCCGCGCCAAGCCCAAACCTGTTTTCGTCCACGTCAGCGTGCCAGATGATAGGCCAGCAATTCGCCGAAACGGGTTGCGCCCACGCCTTTGCGATTGGCGCGCTGGGCCACGATCATGCAGGGCTTTCCGTTGCCTTCGATCAGGATGGGTCCGTTCGGCGTCAGCGACACGTCCCAGCCCACCATCGTGTATTCCCGGAAAGCGCGCTTGTGCGTGTCGATCACAAGCGCCTTGGCCTGTTCCCACATCGGAAGCTGCAACCCTTCGATCGGCGCGCCGGTGACGGGATGGGTGGGAAATTCGCCCAGTCCGCGGCCACGGCAGCCTACGCCGAGCTTGCCGGTCGCCAGGTCGATCGGCGCCATCAGCCCGCCCGACTTGATGTTGTCGACATGGGAATCGGGATCGGACGGGAAACGCAGCGCATGCGTGACGATCTCGGGCTCGCCCTGTTCGTCGTAGAGCGTGGTGATGCGGCAGGTCGGCAGCGCTTTCATCGCGATGCCGGCGAGATCGGGATGCGGCGTGATGCAATCCTGCACCAGCCATTCGCCGTGCGTGTCGCCCAGCTTCGCTTTCAGGAAGCGGGAGAACGATGCCAGATCGGCGACATCGGCCTCCGTCGCATCCAGCATGCGGAAACCGGTTCCGCCTTCGCCGCCCGCCGGCTTGGACGCAAGGCGGCCAGCCGAAGGAAGGCTGGAAGGGGTTGGCACTCCGTTGATGATCAGCGCACGCACTAATGGGTGGGGCACGCCATGCCGGGCGCAGCGTTCGTAGAAATCGATCTTGTTGGCCAGGACGCATTCCGGCCGCCAGTTCGCGGGGTTGATGATCTTGTTGACGTTCGCATTCTCGAACCGCCGCATATAGTCCTTGAGCTGGCCGGGACGTTCGATCCGGAACAGCGCAATGTCGTTCGGATCGGCGAAATCCACTCTGGCGATCTCGATGGCGCGCTCGGTCCAGGCCTTGTCCAGGCCATATTTCGCCGCGACCTTTCTTGCCCGCCAGGGAATCCAGGCACGGAATCCAAGAAAGGTGAGAGCGTTGATCGCCTTGCGCGGGAGGGACTGCGCGGCGGCTCTCCGGCGATAGTAATCGACCAGGAAATCGCCCGATTTCGCCTTCACTATGCCCGGAAACAGCGAGAAGCTCTTCTTGAAATAGTACCACCGCCCCAGAACCTGCTTCGGCCGCAGGCGCATGGCTTCTGCCTGGCCGGTCGTGGTCGGATGGGTGGTGGCGGTCATTTCACTCTCGCTCGTGGACAGAACTGCGTCTGCGCTGGATAAGGGAGGCAATCATGGCCAGATTAAGGCAAGGCTTTGAGGCTGGCGTCTTGGGGCAGATCATGGGGAGGGATGAAGGATGGGCTTGAAGAACTGGTATGACGAACACGTCGTTCCGCGGATCATCAAGGTCGGGTGCGCGAATGCGGCGGTGGCGGAACGCCGCGCCCAGGTCGTTCCCCGTGCCAGCGGCCGCGTGTTCGAGATCGGTTGCGGCGGGGGGCTGAACCAGCAGTTCTATGATCGGGAGAAGGTCACCGCTTTTTCCGGGCTCGATCCTTCGGGAAAGCTGCTCGAATATGCGCGGGAACAGGCGCGTCAGAAGGGCTGGGAAGCCGATATCCGCCACGGTTTCGGTGAGAATATCCCCTTCGAAGACGAAAGCTTCGATACGGTCGTCTGCACCTATACGCTCTGCTCGGTGGAAGACAGCGCGCAGGTGCTGAAGGAATTGCGCCGCATCCTGAAGCCGGGCGGCAGGCTGCTCTATCTGGAGCATGGCCGCGCGCCGGAACCCAAGGTCCAGCGCTGGCAGGAACGGATCGAGCCGACCTGGAAAGTGCTGATGGGCGGTTGCCACCTTACGCGGCCGGTGGGCGGGGCCGTGGAACAGGCCGGCTTCACGGTTCAGCCGATCGACCAGGGTTACATGCCTAAGATGCCCAAATTCGCGAGCTGGATGGAGTGGGGCGAAGCGGTGCGGGCGGGGTAATACTTCCCCCCTCCCGCTTGCGGGAGGGGGATCGAGGCCAAAAACCGTTTTCCTACACGCGA
>CAMLQG010000094.1 GCA_946482075.1 uncultured Erythrobacteraceae bacterium | reverse complement strand
CCACGATAAATGGACGATCCCTGTTCTTCGTCACATCGAAGAACGCTTCGCCCGATGTAAGCACGATCCGGCGGAAGCCTTCGTCATAGGTGACGCGAATCCCGCTCGCCGCGCCCAGCGCAACGCGCGAGCGGTCAGGCAAGATGACCGATTTGCTCTCTCCGACATTGGTGAAATATTCGAACGAGCTCGATGACGGTCGGGACGACAGCAGACCCATCTGGAAGATCAGCGCGGCCAGGCCGATCGCAACCAGCGCGATCGTCGCGGCGATCGCCCATTGCATCGGGATGCAGCTTCCCGATCCAATGCCGCCCGTGGAGGCCAGCTGCGGCGCTTCGGCAGGAAAATTCGCGGGCAACTGGTCGCAAATCTGCGAGAAATGCGAAATTTCGCGCGCCAGCTGATAGTGGTCGTCATGCTCCTCGATCCAGACGAGCGCGGCCAGGATGCTCTCTTCGCTGGCCGTGGGGTCCTCCAGCACGAGCACATGCCCCGCTGCTGTCCTTTTCCGCCGATCTGTTGCGCTGGCGATCATTCCCAACCCTCCAGTTCCTCGAAGCGGCTTGCGCAATGGCTGATGGCGCGGATGACATATTTGCGAACCATGCTCTCGGAGACGCCCATCTCCATCGCAATGTCGCGATAGTCCCGCTCTTCGAACTTATAGGCGACGAATGCGTAGCGGCATTTGGGAGGCAGTTCCGCGATCAGGTCGCCGATCATCTGCACATGCTCGCGCGCGATCATCGACCGTTCGGCATCCGGATCGAGACTGGCGATCTGACCGATAGGTTCTGCGTCGCCGCCGAAATCCCGGACGACCTTGTCCCTGCGGCTGCGCTGGCGCCGCAGATCAAGCGCCAGGTTGCGCGCGGTTATGAACAGCAGCGATCTCAGATTGGCGTCGGAAAGCTCCTCCGCTTTCGAGAAGAGCTTCACATAGGCGGTCTGCGCGATGTCTTCGGCCTCAACCGCCGAACCGGTCTGCAGCATCAGGAACCGGACAAGCTGCTCGCGCGATGACCGGTAGATTTGCCCGAGTAGCGCTCCAGCGCCGCCGCTCCCCGGCGGAGCGGCGTCACCAACGAGTTTCAGGGCAGGCTTCTCGGTCTTGTCCATCGGGTTCGAACGTATAACGTCAGGAACGAGCAAAACGGGAACCGGCCCGGAAAATTGATCTGGCGCCCGCCGAACCGCAGCGCCGCCTCGGCCCGGAGACGGGAAATGCGGCGATGGATGGCTCACCCCGCTGCAAGGCGGGAATGGGCGCCTTTCAGGTGAGATCGTGCGCCTTGGTCGGATCGCCCCCGCAATTGGTGGCGACGCCACCATCCACCGGAATGATCGCTCCGGTCACGAAAGCGCCGCCAAGGCCGCAAAGGAACAGGATCGCTCCAGCCACGTCAGACGGCGCGCCCCAGCGCTTGAGCGGCACCATGTCCGTCACGGCCCGATGGGTGACTTCATCCGGTGTCGCCAGCATCATCATGCGGCTTTCGAATGGGCCGGGGGAAATGCTGTTCACAGCGATGTTGCTGACCGCAAGCTCGCGCGACAGGACGCGGGTGAGATGGTGCAGCGCCGCTTTCGACGCCGCATAGGAGAACGCATTGTTTCCGATCGGCTGGATGCCGGCGCTCGATCCCGTGTTGATGACGCGGGCCGGATCGCCGGGCTTCCCCGCCCGCGACAACAGCGGCAACAGCCGCTGGCACAGTTCGAAGGGCGCTGTGACGTTGAGCGAGAAAACGCCTTCCCACGATCTGTAAGGCACTTCGCCCATCGGAGCGCCCCAGTTGCGGCCTGCATTGTTGATAAGGATCGAGAGCGCATCCCATCGCTGGTCGAGCGCGTCGCACAGCGATGCGATCCCCTCCTCGCAGGAAAGGTCCGCAACGATCGCGTCCGCTCTGCCGATCCCGTCCATCGCGTTCAGGCCCTCGACCGCCGCCATGCATTCCGCCTGCTTGCGCGAAGCGATCACCACGTCTGCGCCGGCCATCACGAGCGCTTCAGCCATCATGAAGCCGATGCCACTGCTTCCGCCGGTAACCAGCGCCGTGCGCCCTTTCAGAGAAAAGAGCTGCTCAAGATATGATGACATGCCGGCATCCTCCCATGCTTTCGCATTTCCCATACCGCCAAATCGACGAGAACCTTCTATTTTATCTTGTTCATGATGCCGGCCGGGAGCTCGCTGAGATAAGGCTGTCGGGTCAGGTGGTTGCCGCCGTCCAGAGGCAGCAATGCTCCGTTCGCGAAACATTCCGGCAGGGACAGCCAGATCGCCGCATTCGCCACATCGGCCGCCGTGGCATACCGGCGAGACGGGATTTCCTTGATATAGGTGTCCTTGATCTCCGGATGATCCACGAACATGCCCGCGATCAAGGGCGTCTCTATGCTGCCCGGCACCACGGCATTCACGCGAAACCCCTTGGGACCAAGCTCGATCGCCGCATATTGGACGAGTGCGTTCACCGCAGCTTTCGCACAACCATAGGCGAACTGCCCTTCGATCGGATTCGTCGACGCCAGCGAGGACACGATCGTGATCGCGCCTCTTTCCACGAGAAGCGGCGTCATGTGCTTGATCGCGTAGAACGGGCCGAAATAATTTATGCGCGTGGCGCGAAGGAGGTCCTCATTCGGCGAGGAAACCACGCTGGAGGCAACCGGCTGACCAGCGGAAACGATCGCCATGTCGATCCGGCCAAATCGCTTCCGAATAAAATCGGCCTTGGCCGCGACCTGCTCCTCCTCCGCAATGTCGCAGCGAAAGGCGCTGCCTCCGATCTGTTTCGCCAGCGTTTCTATGCCGGGGACGGAACGCGCTGATACGATCACATGCGCGCCGCGATCCGCGAGATGTTCGGCAATCGTCCAGCCGGTTCCGCCTTCGGCCGAAGCGCCGAAGACGGCAGCCACTTTTCCTTTCAGATCCATCGGATCGATCCCTCGGTTGCGAGCTCAGGCGCGCTCGAGATAGGGGTCCAGCACCGGTTTGACACGCAGTTCCGGAGGAATGCGCTCGATGCCGATCTTGCGGTCGATCTCTTCATTCACCTGGTAGAGGCGTTTTTCGAGAGCTCCGAAAGTCGCATGTTGCAGCAGGCCTGCCTGGGCCGTTCGCTGTACCGCAGCCATGTTGGATATGTCTTCGGGAAGGACGACGCCCAACTGCTCGATCAGGCCTCTGGCCTGCTCGCTTCGGGCTTCGGTTATCTCGGGCCCCAGAGTGATGATGACACCTTCGAAACGAGTCTTGTCCACGCCTCGCGGCCAGAAATTGAGCAGCGCCATGGACTCTTCCATCAGGAACAGTTCGACATTGGGGAACAGGGTCGCACTCTGATTTTCGGATCGTGTGATCTCGTGCCGCGGATCCCCCGTCCGCCCCCGATCGTAGAACGCTTCGCCGCCGCGCTTGAACGGCGTGATCATGTAGGAATGGCCCCCTTCCCACATATTCGTGACGCCGGCGCGGGAATCCATCATCGCCGCGACGGTGTTCTGATGCGTCTTGGCGATGTGGTAGGATTCATTGAATGCGTCGAGCGCGATCTTCCAGTTGCAATCGAGATCCCAATACATCGTGTCCACATAGATCCGCTTGTGGAAATCGAAGTGATCGAGAGCAGCCGGCAACTTGCCCAGAAACGCGGCGAGAGGGATGGCGTCTGGATCGCGGTTGACGAAAATCAGGTTGCCCCAATTCTCGCAGCGCAGCTCCTTCAGCCGATATCGGCTCTTGTCGAGGCCGGGAAACTCGTACTCTTCCGGCACGATCTTCAACTGCCCCTCGAGATCATAGGTCCAGCAATGGAAATTGCAGGCAAAGGCATTCGTCCTGCCCTTGCACCCGACAACCAGCGAACCGCCACGATGCTGGCAGGCGTTGTAGAACGCCCGCACCTTGCGGTCTCGCCCGCGCACGAGGACGACCGGAAGCTGGGCCTCTTCCCATAGGAGATAACTCCCCACATCGGGCAGCTGGGATTCCATGGCCGCGTAGAGCCACTGTTTCCCGAAGATATACTCCTGCTCGAGGTCATAGAACCGCTGGTCGACATAGCGCGCCATCGGAAATGGCGGAAGCGGCGGGCAGTCCGGCGACGCTTCCTTGCGCCGGCTGCGGGCCAGTTCCTCTTCGACACGTTCCTGATAGCGAGCGATTGTCTGCTGATCCATTTCAGCCCTCCCGTCGGCCGGGACCGCCCGGCACCCCGCGCGCCGCAGCCGCGTTCGATCATGATGATCTTTGTAACCGGAAAGATGCTCGCCACAACACTTTTTAACGTTCATTATATAAAGGATGCTTTGCTCGCATTATGCAGTACTACCTGAAAGCCGAGGACGTTTGCCTTCGCCCGACGCACCCGATAAGAGCCACCCGACTGACCGGCGGGCCGCCGTGGCGCTGCGGTCCCCGCGCGATGCTTCGACAGGAGTTGGCGATGCCCGAGGATACGGGGACGAATTCCAGGGACGAGGCGGCGAAACCGGAGAGCGCGTCATCAGAGCCGACGAAGGCCAGCGGACCGGCCCGCCGCAAGAGAGCGCCTCGCGTCTTCAAGAAATCTCTCGACAAGCGGCAGACGATCCTGGCCTCCGCTGCCAAGGTCTTCAAGGACAAGGGATATTCGGAAGCGTCGCTATCCGTGATCGCAAAGGAAGCCGGCACCTTCGCGGGTGCGCTCTATTACTATTTCGAATCCAAGAACCATCTGGTCGACGAGGTTCTGAGCTACAGCGTCGCGGGCGTCGACGAACTGGTGGCGCTGATCAAAAGCTTCAGCCAGGAAGTTCCCTACCGGGAACGCATTCGCGCGGCGCTGACGTTCCATCTCACCCAGGCCATGCAGCGCGACGATTTCATTCTCGCCTATTGGAGGATCATCGATCAGATCCCGGCGGAACTCCGCGAGCGTCACCTGTCGAAGCCCTACGCCTACAACGAGCTTTGGGAAGACCTGATCAAGGGAGCGATCGATGCCGGGGAAATCCGGCCCGGCACGCCGCCATCGGTCGTCCGGATGCTTCTTCTGGGCGCCACGGTGACCGGGATCGACTGGTTCCATCTGGGGATCGACTGGTTCCATCTGGGCCTAAATGAAGCTGCCGAACCGCGCTTCCACAGTCCGCAGCAACTGGCGGATCAGATGGTCGCGATCGTCTTCGATGGCGTGGCCGGGCCTGACTGACGGCTACGCCATCATGCGGTCATAGACGTCGTAGAACTGACGAATCCTGATCTCCAGGTCGGACAGGATCGCGCCCCGGAATCCGATTGTCTCGATACCTCTCTGCACGCGAGGGATGAACATCGCATCCTGCGCCAGCACCGGGCCGAGAATGTCGAGATCGCCGGTATCGGCATAAGTGCGCTGCAGGATCTTCGTGCCCGTCCTGTCGGCCTCGGGCGGCACGCCCATATAGGACGGGACTTCCTTGATGCCCGGCAGGATATACACCTGATAGTGGTAATGCGTGATCCGCGGGTTCGTGGCGTGTGGCATCCAGCGCTGCACCAGCACGCCTTCGGGCACGAAGCTGAACGTACAGGACGGAAAGATGCTGTCATTCCAGTTGTCGATCACCTGTCCGTCGCTGAACCGGGAATAATCGATCCCGAGGCTGTCCTGATTGTTCCGCTTCGCCTTCAGGATCGCGGGGCGGACGCCGTCGATATCCGCCGGCATCTCGTCATCGGTCACGCCCGCCTCGCGCAGAAACACCTTGCATTCCTCGGGCAAGCCTTCCGGACGAAAGTCGGCGCTCGTCGGGTTAGGCCGCAGATTGGCGTGGATCGTACGCGCGAAGCCATTCTCATAGAGATCGATCTGGTTCTCATAGGCATCGAAGAACGGGTTCATCTGGGGGTGCAGTGCTTCGAGGTGATAGGCCTCGAGAAAGGCTTCCATCGCCGTCTTCCAGTTGACGTGCCAGTCCTGCTGCACATCGACCACGCGGACCATTCTGTCGAACTCGTAAGCTTCATGGACGTCGCGAAATTCCTGCGGGATGAACTCTTCCAGCGAGGCGCAAGCCGGATCCATGTTCACGAACAGCCAGCCCTTCCAGACCGCGACTTTCACTTCCGGCAGGTCGAGATCGTAGCAGAGCGCTGACTTGCGGTACGTCTCCGGCTTCATGATCTTGCGCAGGCTGCCGTCATTGTTCCACTGCCAGCCATGGAACGGGCAGGCGAGGATCTTGGTGCTTCCGTAGTCCTGGGTGACCAGAATCGTGCCGCGGTGCTGGCAGACATTGTGCATCGCCCGGATCGCGCCGTCCGCCTGCCGGATCAGCAGGATGGAATCGCGCCCGATCTCGGCTTTCAGGAAGTTGTTCGGACGGGGGATATCGTTGACATGACCGACGATCACCCACGCCTTGCGCCAGAGCCGGTCAATCTCGCGGTCGAGTACGGTCGGATCGTAATAACGGCGCTTCTCCTCGTCGCGCGCGCTGCCGTAGTCAAGCAGGGGTGCCTTGAATTCAGCGCTTGCCGGATTGCCGGAATTGTCGGGATATTCTGCGTAATCGAGAGTCCAGAACCGGTAATCCCCACGTGGATTCTCCGCATATTCCTGATCCAGCTTCGCCATGGCGCTCTCCGTGCCGACCATTATCGTTCTCGCGAAACTAGCGGAGCCCGGCGCGATCGCCAATCAATTTATAATCAATCTTAGATATTTTGTCCGAATGGGCTGTCGCCCTTCGGGCGATCAATCCTATATTGATCATATGAACAATCATGATATATATCGATCATATGAAAGGATCGATCATGGCATCTCGTGCCAGCAAACCCGATCAAGCGGCTATCCTGACGTCCGCCATCGCCCGCATTGCCGAGTTCTGGGGCCTCAGCAATGCGAAGCTTGCGGTAGTGCTCGGAGTGTCGCCAGCCACCGCGTCGCGGCTTCGCAGCGGCCGGTCACAGCTCGATCCGGCGTCGAAATCTTTCGAAGCCGGGCAGTTCCTGCTTCGCCTGTTCCGCAGTCTCGACGCTCTGCTGGGCAGCGATGACGCGGCCTCGCGGCAGTGGCTTGCGACAGAGAACGTCGATCTCAAGGCAAGGCCGATCGAACGGATCGACACCATGAGGGGCCTCATGGAGGTCTGCGATTATGTGGACTTCTTCAGAGCTCGCGTCTGAGCATCGAAGGTATCAGGGCATCGTCTGGCGATTGGTCGAAGCGCAGCACAGGATTTCGACCAATCGCCTGACGACCGACCTTGCCGGACAGGCCGAACTCGAACGCCTGGCCGACGCCGTGAAACCCGACCTGCCGGCCAATGCCCGCCATCTGGACTATCTGCTCGCTTCCCCCTTCCGCTACGGCCACAGGCAGGAAAGCCGCTTCCGCCGCGCGAATGAGCGGCCCGGCATTTTCTATGCGAGCGAAACCGAAGCTACCGCGATCGCGGAAGCAGCCTATTGGCGGCTTCGTTTCTTCGCGCGATCTCCCGGCTTCGCGCCGCCACGCTCCACTTCGGAACATAGCAGCTTCTCGGTAAAGATCGCCAGCGACCACGCCATCGATCTGACGGAAGAGCCGTTCTCCTCCAACGCGGCATGGCTCGATCCTGCCGACTATCGCGCCTGCCAGGAGCTTGCCGCATGTGCGAGGAAAGCGGGAACTCATGTCATTCGAACGACGTCGGTTCGCGATCCCGACCATCGCTGCAATATCGTCTTGCTGGATCCGGCGGGGTTCGCGGATCGCTCCCCCAAGCCGGGCAAGACCTGGCACCTGCGTTTCGAGGACGGGCGCCTGCTGGCATTGGCGGCATTCCCCTTCGATCATCGGTTCGTGTTCCGGGCAGAGGAATTCGGCCTTCCCTGATCACTCCTGCTTCGTCTTGCACGGCAGACGCATTGCGCTAGTCTTCCGCATAAGGGGGGCCGATCGGATGAGCATTATCCGCTACTTGAGATGCGTGTTGCAGTTCGGCCATTCGTGGACGCGCAGTTCCCGAAAGCCGGGCAAGCTGACCTGCGTCAAATGCGGTGTGCGCAAGAAGGCGCAGTGGGACTGATCGGCCAGCATTCAAAAGTCGAACTCCATTACGAGACGAGCTGCGCCAGGGACGACATTCGCTCTATTCTTGTGTTCTCAAAAAATACACTCCATTCGATCACCAGAGAAATCTGGCGTATGGGACGCCTAAATTAGAAGATACTACACTTACATAACAACGCATTAGCCCGAAAAATCCATCTGGCACGATATTTGCTTTTAAACTCCCCGTTCGCGGCTCCAGCCGCTGTACAGATACCACAAACGGGAGAGCAGAATGAGGAAGGACATCCGGCAGTGCGCGAGCATCCTGTCATTAGGACTTGCCGCAGCAGCAACGACAGCAAATGCCCAGAGCAATGACGAACGGCCGAGCCCTTCGACCAGCTTGCAGGAGATCGTCGTCACCGCTCAGAAGCGCACCGAAAACATTCAGGACGTACCCGTTGCGGTGACGGCATTCACCACCGATACGCTCAAAGCCGCGCAAGCCGATAATATCGCGGGCCTGCAAGGCCTTGTACCTGGCATGACCATTACCCAGTCCGGCGCATCGCCGAACACGCCGCAGATGAGCCTGCGCGGGATCTCCATGCAGGACGTGGAGAAAAGCACCGATCCGGGCATCAGCATCGTCATTGACGGCATTCCGCTCGGCGTATCCACAGGCGCCCTGCTCGATTCCTTCGATGTCGAACGCATCGAAGTCCTTCGGGGACCGCAAGGCACACTGTTTGGCAGAAATTCCACCGGCGGCACTATCAGCGTAATTCGCACCCGTCCCGATCCGGATGGGGTTATCTCTGGCAAGCTGAGAGCAACGATCGGCAGTTGGGGGCGCCGCGAATTCGAGGGGCTGCTCCTGGCCCCGATCATTCCCGAGAAACTGGCAGTAAAGTTTGCCGGAGCGATCCGTAAGGACAATGGTCAGTTCCGGAACTCCGTATTCGGGGGCCGCAACGGCGACAAGGATTCCAGCAATTTCCTTGTCGGAGTGCGAGCCACTCCGACCGAAGCTTTGGATCTGTACTTCACTTATGAACGCATGGATGATGACAGCGAGATTCCGCCCTACGTCCCGATCCACGTTCCCTATGAGATTCCGCTGGCTGCGCCCGGCTATTTCGGTGGCGCGAACATCGTCTGCACCAGCCCCAATCTCGGGTGCCGTACTCCACTCGACAAGCAGCGCAACGATGTCGAAATCGTCGATCAGCCCCCGGCCTTCTTCAATCTCGACGCCTACACGTTCCAGGGCAGCATCGATACCGGCCCCCTGAAATTCGTGTCGGTCACCGGATACCGCAAGACAACCGAGAACCAGATAAGCGATTTCGACGGTACGCGCTTCAGCCTCTTCAGCGATCGACGCCCACAAAAATACCATCAGTTCTCCCAGGAACTGAGACTGGAATCGCAATTCGACGGACCATTCAACTTCGTCGGCGGGGCCTTCTATTTCAAAAGCAAATACGACATGCAGCAACGCGCGACGATCGACCTTGCGGCAATCAACCCTGCCCTCGCGCCCGGCGTCAGCTTCCTCAATTCCGCGTCTTCCTACGACACCAAACTGTCCGTCGAATCCTACGCCGTGTTCCTGCAGGCGGAGTATCGCTTCCTGGAACGCTTCAAATTGATTCTCGGCGGGCGCCAGACCTGGGACAAGAAGACGATCGATTTCACGACCTATGCGCCCGTAGTCCAGGCCGTGGAAGACAGCTTCCTGGATGGCCCCGTTACTGGCCACGTGAACGCTTCGGCGAAGTTCAAGAAGTTCACGCCGAAGATTGTGCTGCAATATGAGCCTTCCTCGAATTTCCAGGCCTATGCTTCATACAGCAAGGGCTACAACACGGGCGGCTTCAACGGCCGCGCACCCAGCGCTGCGCTTGTCGGCCCGTACAAGCCGGAAGTGATGGATGCGTTCGAAATCGGCTTCAAAAGCGAGTTCTTCGACCGCCGCGTTCGCTTGAACGTAGCGGCGTTCCACAACACGATGAAGAACAAGCAGGAAGACGTTCTCGTCTTCGTCGGCGCCCAGCAGGGCACGACGACCGTGAATGCCGCGAAAGCCCGTTATCAGGGTATCGAAGTGGAACTTCAGGCGGTTCCGCTTCCCGGATGGACCATCAGTTCATCGGCCGGCTATCTGAAGGCCAAATATCTCAGCTACAGCGGGAATCTGGGTCAGGGTTTCGTCGACGACCTGACCGGGCTGAAGCTGCGGCGGATACCGAAATGGACCTTGGGCCTCATCTCGGACTACTCCGTCGACGTGGGCCCCGGGACATTCGGCCTCAACGCGTCGCTGCAATATGTCAGCCGCTACGAAACCAACGTGCTCAACGATCCGCGCGGTTCGATCCCGCCGACGACCCGGATCAACATGGGAGCGCGCTACAAGATGCCGGTGCGACAAGGTGTCGATCTCCAGCTCGATGTCTTCGTCAAGAACCTGACCAACGATACCCACTATACCGGCATGTCGTCGGGCAACAGCCGCGGGACGTTCATTGACTTCGCCAATCCCTTCCCCAGCCGCAGCTGGGGCGCATCGGCCACGGTATCCTTCTAGATCGAGAAGTTTCCGAACCTCGAATGGCCTCCGTCCGCATCAGGCGGACGGAGGCCATTTTTTCAGATAAGATCTATTTCAGGAACAAGGTGATCAAATAAGTTAAATTACTCTGCGATACCAATAAATATATTTTCAGTATTTGTCAATAATAGTTTTCTTGAATTCAAGAAGACTTTCCCGTGCGTTCTCCAACGCGGGCATGATCGTTATTTGATCAAGCCCGTTTCGCTCACGCTCCCGAAGGCGTTCAACAATCTCGTCGGGTTCGCCGATAATCACTCCACCGGCAGACATGATCTCCGGTGTTATGAACTTGCGCTCTTCGGGGTGCAGATAAGTGGCATGTCCTCGATGAACACGCTGATGAAGAGATCGCTGGGGGATTCCGGACTCCGCCAGTTGCGCCAGATAGCGCTCCCAGACCTCCCGGCAATTCTCCGGTACAAAATCGTGGTTATCGGATGTCTTTGCGATCTCCCACCAGGCATGCAGTGTGCCGACGACCGTCAATGCTCCCACTTCCCCGATTACGCGCTCGGACGACCAGGTCTCGCCCGGTCGGAGGATGCATACAAAGCCACCGGCGATGTGTTGATAATCTTCCGGCAAAGTGCGTCCGACCGATGCGGCGCCCGCGGCAATGGTCCTTTGTCGCTCTGCGAACTTCCGACTATCGGGCTCGGTAAGCCTGTCGCCCACCGATATGCAGCCGTCTCCGTATGCACCCGAAATCTCCAATGCCCTGGGCCCATTGGCCGCTATGTAGATAGCAACAGGGGTTTCGATGTTCACAAACCCGAGATCGGGTTCGAGCAGGCGGATAGGTATCGTCCTTCCGTCGATCGTGAATTCGGCCTCCTCTCCGTGAAGCAGCCCATGGACTACACGAATATAGTCCCGAAAAGCGTCGATCTTCGCAGGCGAGGCTCCCATCGTCGCCATTGAGGAAAAACCCGTGCCGATGCCAAGAAAGGTTCGCCCCGGCGCCAGTTGGTTGATCGTGGCGATCGCATTGGCCGTGACCGGTGCAAGCCGCGTTGCCGCGTTGGTGACACCGGTTCCGAGCGCGATCTTTTCCGTGTGCTCGGCCGCAAGCGCCATAATGGCATAGCAATCAGACCAGAGCATGTGAGAATCCGAGATCCAAGCCGCGTCGTAGCCCAACCGCTCCACCTCGCAGATTAGGCGCCAATCGCTGGCGCGCGGGGCCAACATCGCTCCGAACTTCATAAGGCTTCTTCTCCCAAAATTAGCTGGACCATCCTTCCCGACCGATGGATCAACTAGATTGCATCACGATCGGCCCATTCTTCAGTATCCGCACCGCCTCGGGGAAAGGGCCGATCAGGTCACGGACATTTGATCTCATCGACAGCACGCTCAACGCCGTCTGACGTCGATGCCCTCGGCGGACCTGTCCCACGTGGCTGATGTGATCCCCTCATCGCGCAGAGCGTATTTCAGGATCTTGCCCGTCGGATTTCTGGGGAGATCGGCCCGAAATTCGAAATAGCGCGGCACCGCGAAATGCGGCAGATTTTCAATCGCCCAAAGGCAAAGCGCCTTCTCGTCAAGCTCCGCGCAGTCGCGCAGGACGATCGTCGCCTTGATCTCATCTTCGCCGGTCTGCTCGCCCACCGCGTGGACTGCAACGTCCAGCACATCCGGATGGCTGGAAAAGGCCGCTTCCACTTCGTAGCTCGAGATATTCTCGCCCCGGGCGCGCAAATAGTCCTTCTTCCGATCCTTGAAAAAGAGGTATCCACCCTCGAACATCCCGAGATCACCGGTGTGCATCCACATATTGCGCCAGACACGGACCGTCGCCTCGGGTTGCCGCCAGTAGCCCTGAAAGCTGATGTGAGGATATTTCGGACGCCATACGATCTCGCCGATCGTTCCGTCGGGCACTTCGCGATCATTGTCGTCGAAGATGCGGACATCGAACTCTTCGGCAATCCTGCCGGCAGAATCCAATGGCGGCTCCTTATCCTCGGGCGAAACCATGGAGAGCTTGCTGCCTTCGGTCTGGCCATAAGTGAACGAGTTCAGACGTCTGACGCCAAACCGCTCGTGCCAGATCCGCCTGATCTCCGGAGGTATCGGTATCCCGGTCACCGTGTGCAACTGGCTTCTGCAACGCTCCATCGCCGGCGTATCGGGGGCATGCGCGACGAGCGGGAAAATCGATGCGATCAGCAAGGCGTTCGTGGCGCCCGATTGCTCGATGTCCTCCCAGAAACGCGAAACGGAAAAACGCGGCCAGATCGCCACTTCATTGCCGGAAAGAAGCGCCGACAGGACGGAATACAAGGCTGCCACATGGAACAGAGGAAGGCATGTGAACGCCTTCTCGCCCGGGCCGTGCGGCACGGAGCGCAGATGCTGCTGGCCGATATGGCACAGTTGGTTCTGACCGATCATGCAGCCCTTCGAAGGACCGGTCGTCCCCGACGTATAGATTATCAGAGCCGTATCCTGAGGCTCGGAAGACACCGGCAGCGCCGTTTCGTCATCACCTCGGAACGCTTCAAACGACCTGATGTCCAAGCCACTGGCGACAGCTCGCAGCGCGCCTTTGGCCAGCAAGATCAGCTTCGGCGGAAGCGCATCCTTTATCTCGAGCACGCGCTCCAGATATGCATCATCGCAAACTATGATCCGGGGATCGGAATCGCTGATCTGGTGCCGAAGGAACTCCCCGCGATAAGCCAGATTGATGGGTACCCAGATCGCTCCGATCTTGGAGCAGGCGAACCAGCAGGTGAAAACGTCGATGTTGGTTTCGAGCAGGCTCACCAATCTGTCGCCCTTGCCCATTCCGAGCGAAATGAGGGAATTGGCGAAACGCGTTGCCCGGGCATCCACTTCGCCGAAGGTGAAGCTTTCGCCGGCCATATCGAGGAACCGATTGTCGGGGAACGATTGAACAGCCCGTCGCAACGCATGGCTCACGGTGTCCAGCGGGCGGCCCCCCACCATTCCCTGCCAGCTCCGATCCGACGATATCGCCTGCGCGGGAGAATTCATCTCGCGACCTCCGTGACCCTGTCCTGCATCAGTAAGAATGTTCGGTCCCGACCATGAACCGCGTACCGGGAGCGGGCGGTTCGGAAGGAGGCCCCGCGAAACATTGCGCGATCTGCAGCCATTCCGATCCGACGGGACCATCGGCTTTGATCGTTGTGTCCGCGACATTCCGCGTCTGGGTGACGATCTGGCAAAACTCGGTCGCGCGGCCGGAAACCGTTTCTTCCGATTGCGGATCGTCCCATCGCCAGATGGCTCCCGAAGGGGCGAGGAGGCTCAGATTGGGAATCG
>CAMLQG010000093.1 GCA_946482075.1 uncultured Erythrobacteraceae bacterium | reverse complement strand
TCGCGTGTAGGAAAACGGTTTTTGGCCTCGATCCCCCTCCCGCAAGCGGGAGGGGAGTTGCTTTCCCGACTTCTTCCCCTGACCGCCCCGCTCCCCGCACAGCCCCATCAATCCTGGAACACCGCCGGCGTGCCGGGTTTCACCATCTGCGCAAGGCGCGCGGCATCCCAATTGGTCAGGCGAACGCAGCCATGGCTCTCGGCCTTGCCGATCATCGCGGGCTCGCCGGTGCCGTGGATGCCGTAATGCTCTTTCGAAATGTCGATCCAGACCACGCCGACCGGCCCGTTGGGGCCGGGTTGCAGCAGCTTGCTGTCCGCCTTGTCGCTGACGTCCCAGAACAGGCGCGGGTTGAAATGGAATTCGGGATTGCGGCTGACGCCCTTGATCGTCCATTTGTCGATCGGCAGCGGATCGTGCTCGCTGCCCATCGTGGCGGGGAACTGTGCGATCAGCTTTCCGCTCGCATCATAGGCTCGCAGCGTCGCGTCCGACTTGTCGACCACCACTTTCGCCGCCTGCGGTTGTTCCGGAGAAACACCGAGCGTCACCAGCGTGCGGTTCCAGCCTCGGGAATCTTCGCCGAGCGAGGTCGGATCGACATCGTCGATATTGGGCACGCGAAGGGCTGCGCCGGCCGCGATCGGAGCCTGCGGCCCGTTCAGCTCGACGAGCAGGTCCGGCGTGGTGTGGAACCGCTCCGCCAGCGCTTCCATCAGATTGCGGTAGGCCAGCGACCCATAATCCCCCTGGGCGGATGTTTCGGTGGGCAGACCGGGCGCGAAGGGACCCTCGGCGAAACCTGGCGGGATGATCACCGACCGGGTAGGCGCGGTCTCATGCCAGGTTGCGAGGGCGTCCTTCGTTGCCTGGTCCAGTTCGCCGCTTTCGGGCAGGCCATTGGCTTCCTGAAACCCGCGCAGCGCCTGTGCGTCGAACCGCGTCATCCGCCCATCGAGCACACCGCTCGAGAAACCGAGCCGGTCGAGAAGCACTTCGATCTGGAGAGAGGCGGGGGCAGTGAAGCCGCTTTCCGGCTCGGGCGCCGTCAGGAAGCGCAAGCCTTCATAGGGAGCCTCCGGAGCCTCCTGGCTTGTGGTTTCCCTGGTTTCGGTTTCCTGGGCATAGGGCTTGCAGGCACTTGCCAGCAACAGCCCAAGGGCGAACGCGTATCCTGTCCTCAAGCGGCGATTTCCTTTATGGTTTAGCAGGAAACGCGCCGGGAAAGGGGTGAGTTCCGGTCAGCCGGCCAGTCTTTTCCCGCCGCCGTTGCGGGAGAACAGGATGGTTTCGACCGCACGATCGAGCCGGTCAGCCAGCTTGAGGAATTCTACTCCCCAACCGGTCGCGATGCTCACCTGCTGGATCGGACCGCGTGGTGCGAACAGGAGCCGCACACGGCTCAGATCATCATGGCGGCGCTCGGCGATCGCGAGCTTGAGCCGTTCGAGATCGGCGATTGCTTCGGATTGGTCGCGCCAATGCGACCAGGAAAAAATGGTGCCGGGCCGGGCCAGCAGCGCTTTCGTTTCCTCGAGTATGTCCGCCAAAGCGTTCCAGGACACGGCATTGTCCTCGCGATCTCGAATTGCCCCACTTCCGCGCGCCCCCGCGCACGGACCCAGTCGAATAGAACAAGGCATGGCGGAAGATGTTCCCGCAGCCTGGGCAAATCACTGCATCAGGCCGAGAAGGTCCTTGATCCGGACAGTCGCGAAGCCCACCGCACTGTCGGAAATACCATAAGGTATCAATAATCTGTCGCCTATACGTAGTGCTCCGCAAGTATAGATCACGTTGGGCACATAGCCCGATCGATCCGCATCAACCGCAGATAGCACGGGTTCAGCCGTACGTCCGATCACTCTGGAAGGGTCTTCGCGATCGAGCAGCGCCGCACCCAATGCGTATTTGCGCATCGCGCCCACGCCATGGGTGAAAAGAAGCCAGCCTTCGTCGATCTCGATCGGGCTGCCGCAATTGCCGATCTGGATGAATTCCCAAGGATATCTGGGCTCCATCAGCAAGGCGCCCTCGCTATCCCACCGGTCGATCCGGTTGGAGCGGAGCAGGAACAGGTTCTTGCCGTCCTGCCGGCTGACCATGGCGTATTGCCCGCCGACCTTGCGCGGGAACAGCGCCATGCCCTTGTTGCGCCCTGCGCGTCCTTCGATCGGTTCGAGCAGAAAGCGGGTGAAATCCCTGGTGCGGAGCAGTTCCGACCGGATCGAAGTGCCCGAATAGGCAGTATAGGTTCCGATCCACTCATATTCCCCGCCGCCATGGTCGAAGCGCACGAGGCGGAGATCCTCCAGCCCGTTGCGCTGCTGTTCGGTGATGGGGAAGATGACCGTGTTGGAAAGGCTGCTTTCCAGATGGCGGTGCACCATCACGGAATGATCCGCATCGGTCAGGGAGGCATCGTCCAGCTCGACGGAAGTGGCGAACGCACTTTGCGGCCAGAGCGTGAAGCTGCCATCCGCATTGGCGATGCCCTCGCGAAAGGCCACGGAGCTGATATGCCCTTCACCCACGGCCCGCAGACTCATCACGAAGCGGCAGGCGCCGTCGACCATTCCGCTCTGATCGGGATGCGGTACGATCGACGGGTTCATCAGGGCCGCGGCCGCATAGGTGTATTCGTGGCAGAAATAGGCGCCGATCAGGCGCTTGCGTTCTTCGGAGAAGCCGGCGTGTTCCAGCCCGAGCGCCGCTTCCACTTCGGCATAACGCTCTTCGAACATCGTCTGGGTCTGCCAGTGCCGCCCCTCGAAATCGCACAGGACTTTCGCATATTCGTGGCCCACCGCTTCCTCATCGAGATTGGCGATATCCTCGATCAGGCGAAGCGCGCGGTGGCCCTGCGCCTTCTGCGCCTGCCAGCCGAGATGGAACGGCCGCAGCACCACGCGCGACGGGTCGGCGTGCAGGCGAGTCTCGAAGATGTGCAACGGGCCGGACGGGCTAGACGGACTGCTTTTCAGGGCCTTCAACAATTCCTCCCACCATATCCGTGCCGGGCTGGATCCTGCCCAAGGCTAGCATGGAACAATAGGAGAGATGAAAGGCCAAGATCGATTCTGCACCGCAATTTTCGTTCGCTCCCCTCGGCGTGATTCCGTCCCGGCATCGGCCGGTACGGAGATCGGCGAGTCTGACCCCGCGATCGTTGCTCCCGAAGAACCACTCCCAGGCGGCATTTGCATGCTGGGGCCACTTCGGATCGCCCGTGACCTCGTAGGCGGTCCGCGCGGCGTCGATCGCGGCCTGCGCTTCCAGCGGCTGCTGGTCGAACGGCAGATAGGCCTGCTCCCTGCCGAAGCTTTCCGAACCGATCGGCCGGAAAGTGCCGTTGGCCGCGGTCTGCTTCGTCGCTATCCACTCCAGCGTTTCAATCCCGGCGGCAAGCCATTCGGTTTCGCCAAGGGCGGCGCCCGCTTCCAGCAGCGCCTGGCACAGACGGGGATTGTCGTAGCCCAGCACGGCTTCGAACCAGGCCCAGTCGGGCCGTCTTCCCCCGCCGAGCACGCCGGCCAGAAATTGCCCGCCCGTCATGCACAGATCGCGTGCACCCTTGTGATCGGGGGCGCTGCGCAGCACCGCTGCGGCCCCCAGCATGGAAAAGGCGATCGCGCGGGGCGACTGGAGTGCACCCAGGGCCGGGAGCGCCTTGTCGAACCAGGAGCGCGCCCAGGCGGCAAGGTCAGGATCGGGAGCGTTCTCCACCGTATGGCCCAGCGCCCACAGCGCCCGGCCATTCGAATCCTCCGAGCCTGCTTCTTCCAGCCAGGTGCGGTCGAAACCCATGAAATTGCGGAAATGCCGCGCCTCCGGGTTCCAGGCATGTTGGATGAAGGAGGCATAGATCTGGCTTTTGGTCACGCGGTCCGCTTCGGTCAAATTCTCGCTCTGATTCACGAACATCAGCGCGCGCGCATTGTCGTCCAGGCAATAGCCATGGCGGCGGTCCGGGACGATCCCGATGGAATGCTGCAGCATCCCGGTGGCGTCGCTCATGGCCCAGATCGCGTGCGCGTTGGGCGCGATGGCGAATTGCGCGATACCGGCACGCGGCGCCATCGCTTCGCGCACCAGCCGGGCGGACGCGTCGGCGAAGCGCGGCCAGATCGTTTTGCGCCCCCTGGCATAGGCCGCCCGCTTCATCGCATTCAGCGCATCGGGTCGGTCGAGCAGGCCGCAGACCGCTTCGGCGATGTCCTTCGCGCAATCCGGCCGGATGAGATGTCCCACCCCGTCGTCCAGCAATTCGCGGGCATGGACATAGGGCGTGGCGATCACCGCCTTGCCCAGCGCCACCGCATAGCTCAGCGTGCCCGAGGTGGATTGCTGCAGGTTGAAATAGGGAGTGATGTAAATGTCGCAGGCTTCCAACTGGTCGAGCAGTTCCTCGATCTCCAGGAAGCGGTTGTCCCACTGGATATGGTTCTGGACGCCCAGCTTCTCGGCCAGCGCCATCAGCCGCTCGCGATAGGCTTCGCCTTCCTGCGCGACGAGATTGGGATGTGTGGCGCCGACGATGCGATAGATCAGCTGCGGATGGCGCGAGATCATCGACGGCATCGCTTCGATGACGCGTTCCAGTCCCTTTCCCGGCCCAAGCAGGCCGAATGTCATCAGCACGGTGCGGCCTTCCAGGCCGAGCTTCGCCTTGAACTCCTCCTCACGGCCGAACGGGCGGTCCGGTGCGCCATGTTCGATCACCGCGATGCGTTCGAGCGGCGCGTCGTGACGGTCATGCAGCAGATCGCGGGATTGGCGCGACATCACCACGATCCGTGACGCGCGCGTGACCAGATGATCGAGAATGGCCCGTTGCTTGTCGGAAGGATTCTCCAGCACCGTATGCAGGGTCAGGATCAGCGGTGGGGCGAGGCGATCGACGAAATCACACACCATCTCCCCGCATTCGCCGCCATAGATGCCGTATTCATGCTGCAGCCAGACGGCATCGGGCGCCGTCTGATTGATCATGGCGGCGGCGCATGCGAAAGCTTCGGGATCGTCGCTGGTCAGCGCAAAGACGTTATCCGCATATTCGGTCCGGTCGGCCGGATCGTCGAGTGCGAAGACGTCGATCGAGAATTCGGGATGGTAGGCGGCCAGCGTTCCGAAAAGATCGGTCGTGAATGTTGCGATGCCGCATTTGCGAGGCGCGAATGTGCCGACCAGCGCGATCCTCGCGAAATCCGCGCTAGGGCGAACATCCTTGAAAATCGAATGAATGTCTGCACTTGGCGCATCGTGGGGCGGCATATCGGTGAGGCTATCGAGCATGCGGCAGACTTTCGGGGACAAGGGGATGACCCTGTTCCAATCGCCGTGCATGCTCGCGGTTCCCCGCTGCGCTGCAACTTTCCCGTTTGGGAAGAGAGAAGCGGCGCTTCGCTTCTCTCGGCCTGCCTCTCATCCTGTCCGATCGGACGCAGGGATATTGTCTACCGCTACAATAGACTTACACTGCCTGCATTCGTCGGGACGTATTCCGAGTCGACCGGCCACGCTCCTGGGGGAGCACGTCAGCTGGAGAACACGCCATGACCACGCAATTCACCAATCGACGATCCGAACATCACAAAGATCCTCTCATTCTCCTGATCGCGGGCGACGATACGCCCGAAGCCAATCGGTGGCTGCGCACATGGGAGCGCAATCTGCCCGATGCCGAATCCGTCGATCTCGGCCTGTGGCACGATCCGCATCGCAACACCTGGGTCAACAAGATCAATCTGGCCATTTGCCGGGCCGAACGCCCGGTCGTCCTCGTCGCCGATCGCCTCGCCTGCCTCGCGGTCGCCTGGTGGGCGGAATATGAACAGCCGGATTTCGGCGATCCCGTGATCGGCGCGCTGCTGGTCGCGCCGCCCGACGTGGAAAGGCCCGGCCTCGATCCGCGGCTGGCCAAATTCGGCACGGTGCCGCGCAAGCGCTTGCCGTTCTCGAGCTTCGTGGTCGCGAGCCGGGACGATCCTCTCTGCAATGCCCGCACGGCGTACAGCCTTGCGCGCGACTGGGATGCGCGCTTCATCGACAGCAGCGGGGAAGGGGGCGCCAGGGGCGGCAATCTCCATTGGGCTTTCGGCGAACGCCTGCTGAAGCGGATGCTGCGCGAATACAGGCTTTCCATCGGACCCGACCGGCCGAACTCCGTCTCGGCCGCGCAAGGGGCGGAACGCGAACTGGTCTACTGATCCAGCTGGCTCAGCCATTCCGCGATCATGGCCTGGCCCGCTGCGACGGCCGCGGGGCCATGATCGCGATGGGCCCGGCGCAGCGCGGCCTCGTCGCCGCCCGCCTCGATCACCGATTCCGGCCATTCCTCGATCCAGGCGTCGAACCGGGGATCGAGCCCCATCTCGGCGTGGAACTGGAGCGCCAGCAGGTTGTTGCCCCGCCGGAAGGCTTGGTGATCGTATACATGGCTGGAGGCCAGCAGTTCCACACCCCGTGGCAGCGTGAACGTGTCCCCGTGCCAGTGGAGGATCGGCACGTCCACCAGATGGCGCAGCGGCCCTTCGCGGGCGTGATCGTGGATCGCTATCGGGTGGAAGCCCACTTCCTTCACCGGACCGGCATAGACATCGGCGCCCAGTGCGGCCGCGATCATCTGTGCGCCGAAGCACACGCCCAGAGTGGGCCGGTTCGCTTCCAGGCGATGGGTCAGCCGTTCAAGCTGGCAGGCGATCCAGCCATAGCGTTCCCGCTCGTAGACCCCCATCGGCCCGCCCATCATGATCAGCAGGTCCGGCTGGGTGAAATCGAGCGTGGCGAAAGCAGGATCGGTCACGTCGATCCGGTCCACGTGATAGCCGGCCGCCTCGATCGGGTCGCGATATCCGGCGACGCCTTCATAGGGTACATGGCGGATGATCAGGGCATTCTTCTGCTGCATTCGCCCCATCGTAAAACAGGCGAAAGCAAATTTCCATCAAGGCGCGATATGGGCGCTTAAAGCTCCGCTATCTTGTTCGCGCTGACGTAGTCCCAGTCGATCGAAATGCCATGGCCGGGGCCGCTCGGCGCATGGACATAGCCGTCCGCATCGATCTGGGCCCATGTATCCGTGGCATAGCGGACATTGGCTTCGGGCACGAATTGCTCGAAGAACTCCGTGTTCTTCAGGCTCAGCGCCACGTGGAGATTGGCGGCGTCCAGCATCGGGTTGGGGTTGGTGTGGACTTCCAGGTTCATGCCGAAGGCCTCCGCCAGCGTGGCGGTCTTCTTCACATGCATCACGCCGTATTTGAGGCTGACATCGGACCGGGCGATACCGACCGCGCCGCTCTTGATGAATTCGGCGGTGGTGTAGATCCCGCCTTCATTGTTCTCCGTCGCGCAGATGGGGATGTCGAGCTTGGCCGACAGCATGCGATAGGTGTCGAGGAGATATTCGCGCACCGGTTCCTCGAACCAGCGGAAGCCCATCTCCTGCAGAGCCCGGCCGACATAGAGCGCCTGGTGCGCGTCATAGGCGGATACGGCGTCGAACATCAGCATGTAATCGTCGCCCACCGCCTTGCGCACCGCCTGGCAGGCCGCGACGTCGGCCTTGGGATCGCCCTTGGAGAACAGCTTGAAGCCGTGGAAGCTGCGCGCCTTGTATTTGAGCGCGTCCTCCGCATAGGCTTCCGGCGTAGGCTTGGCGAAGGAGCTGGCATAGACCGGCAGCCTGTCGCGATAACGGCCGAGGATCGTGGCGATCGGCTTGTTCACGATCTTGCCGAACAAGTCCCACAGCGCGACGTCGATCGTGCCGATCGCGAATTGCGGCGCGAACCACAACCGCTGCAATTCCCACATGTCCTGCCACAGCGCTTCGAGATATTCCGGATCGCGCCCGATCAGCATCGGCTTGATGTTCTTGGCGATGTAGTGGGCAAGGCCGAGCCCGCCGCCGAGCGAGATCACTTCTCCGGTCAGGCCTTCATCGGTGACGATCTCGATCGCGGTGCTTTCCGACAGCAGGGACTGGGCGGAGAAGCCCTTGACCATGACGTCCTTCGCGTCCGGCGGGGAAGGGCGGGCGAATGCGGTCAGCTTTACGTCGGTGATCTTCATGCCTGGTATCCGTCCCACAATGTCGTCTTATGGGCACGGTCTTATCGCGCGACGGCGCATCGGGCCATGGGCAGGATGGCAAACGCCGTTGCCGGAAAAAGAAAACCAGCCATCGGGTGTCGGGCCCGATGGCTGGTTCGCAGGATCGACGCCGGGCGCCGGCCGGGACGTACCCGGCCGATCACCCTGTCGGCGTCAATATTTGAAGCTGGCGCGCACCATGATCTCGCGGCCGCGGCCGATCGCGGCGAAGCGATCGCCCAGCACTTCCGGCGTCACGCCCGGAGGGGTGCCCGTGAAGGGCACGTTCGGCGATGCGACGAAGATCCATTCATTGGTGAGGTTCTTGCCGATCAGGGCCAGTTCCCACTTGTCGTCTTCCGCGCCGATCCGGATGCTCGCATCCAGCAGCGTGTATTTCGGCATGCGGCTCTGCGGTGCGGAGCTGGCGTCGGTCAGGAAGCTCGACGTGTAGTTCGCGCTGCCCGAAAGACCGAGCTTGAGATTGCCGCCGATCGGCGTGGTGTAATCAAACCCGCCCGACAGGTTCCAACTCGGTGCGCGGATCAGTTCCGTACCGTCGAGGTTCTGCACGGGATTGCCGGCGCTGTTGATGAAGCAGCCGTTCGGGCCGACAGGCTGGCCGTTATAGCACGGCGCGTTCGGGAAGCTGCTGTACTTGCCGTCATTATAGGCGACAGCGCCGCGGATGGTGAGGCCGTCCACCGGCGTACGATAGGTGAAGTCCGCTTCGACACCCTTGACCTTCACCGCGCCCGCATTGCGGATGGTGGACGTGGCGTTGGTGAACTGCGTCACCTGCAGGTCGTCGACCTTGTAGGTATAGGCGGCGAAGTTCACGAACAGGCGGCGGTCGAACAGCTCGGCCTTGATGCCGGCTTCGAAGCCTTCGATCGTCTGCGGATCGTAGCTGAGATCGAGGTTCGGCACGCTGAAGCTGACCGAACTGGAGTTGAAGCCGCCCGACAGGAAGCCCTGCTTGTAGGAAGCGAAGATGTTCACGTTCTGCACCGGACGGAACGAGGCGGTGATTTCCGGCGAGAAATCCTTCCAGCTGTCCTTGGTCTTGTCCAGGGAAACGATGGTGCTGTCGTCCAGGATCGGCGTCGCGCCGCCGGCCGGGAAGGTTTCACCCAGACCGCCGCCGCTCATCACCAGCGGGAGGCGCTTCTTCTCGTAGGAATAGCGGCCACCGGCGGTGATTTCGAACTGCTCGCTCGGCTTCAGGCTGACCTGCCCGTAGACGGACCAGGCGGTACCCTTCTGCTCGAGATAGTAGTTGTTGACCTGAGCAGGCGTGGTCGGACCACCAAAGCCCGGCGCCAGGAGATCGAAATTGCCGCCGAACAGATAGGTGATCGAGCCGGTCTTGTAATTGGTCTTCGAATAATACGCGCCGGCCGTGAAATTGAAGATGCCGTCGAAATCAGTCGCGAGGCGCAGTTCCTGCGAGAACTCGTGGCCCTCATAGGGGTTGCAGCTCGGCAGGATGAAGGACGGATCGCTTTCGTAGTTCTGGCACTGGCGCAGCTTGACGTCGTAATAGCCCGTGACCGAGGTCAGGCGGATGCTGTCCGACAGGTCGTAGTTCATTTCCAGGCTGGCCAAGAACTGGTTCTGCTTCTGGTAATTCTCGCCATCCTCGCGGAAGCCGTTGAGCGTGCCGGGAATGGTCGCGACCACAGTGCCGTAAGTGGCATTCGTGTTCGTCCCGTCCTTGCGCGAGCACTGCGGGATGCCGCTGAGCGTACCCCGTACGCCGGGCGTTGCGCAGGAGATGAACGCACCGGTCGACTGCGGACCATTGTTGCGGGTCTGCGCATAGTTGACCTTCAGGCGCGCCGTGAAGTCCGAACTCGGTTCGAACAGCAGCGTGCCGCGCAGCGCCCAGTCCTTCGAGCGCGGATTGCGGCCGTCCTTGGGCTGGTAGTTGTAGGGGGCGGTTTCGGGCGTGATATCCTTCAGCCAGCCCTTCATGTCGGAATAGATACCGGCAAGGCGGAAGCCGATCCCCTCGCCGAGCGGCGTGGAGACGTAGCCTTCGATGCGCTTTTCGCGTGCTTCGAATTCATAGCCGCCGCTGATGCCCGCTTCGAACCGATCGCCTGGATCGCGCGTGCGGATGGAGATGATGCCTGCGGGCGAGTTCTTGCCGAAGAACAGGGCCTGCGGGCCCTTGAGCACTTCGACCTGGGCGAGATCGATGTCGGCCATGCGGCGCACGGTCGCCTTGGCCACCTGCACGCCGTCGATGTTGAACGAAACCGCCTGGTCGCCGAACGGGTTCGAGTCAGGGCCGGAGACGCCGCGGATGGCGATGTTGCCACCCTGCACGGAACCACCCTGGTTGGCGATCAGCAGTTGCGGCACCATGCGCGCGATGCCGTCGACATTGGTGATGCCCTGCGCGCGCAGCGTCTCGCCACCGACCGCGGTGACCACCACCGGAACTTCGATCAGCGTTTCTTCGCGCTTACGCGCGGTAACCAGGATCTCGCCCGTGTCGTTCGAATTGGCGCCCGACTGCGCGCCGCTCTGGGCCTGCGCAGCAACGGGAAGCAAGGCTGCGCCGGCGGCCGAAAACAAAAGCGACGATTTCAAGAAGAATGCCTTTGGCATGGAAGCTCCCTTGGGGTTTGATGTTATTTAATAAGAATACATTATAAGTGAAATGCTTGGGGCCTTGAAGCAATTCTAGGCGCCGGTACGTGAAATTCCTGTTGGCCTCATATTCACGTCGCGCCCGGGGGAAGCCTGATCGTCCCCTGTCTTCCGAATAGGAAAACAGTCTGTCGATGCGGAGGCATCATTGCGGCACGCAACTCTCCAGTAACGCGACGCTATGTTAGCTTTTGTACGGATGTCAACTGCGGCAGGGTCGGAAACGAGTCTCATTTGGCCCTGAAAATGCGACTTGAAGCATGTTTTTGTGCGAATCTGTCGATAGCGTAGCAAGAACGACACGGTTATAAGGGCCTCCTGGATCGAAGGGATGGGGCTGAATGTCCGAATTGAATCAGGAGCGCCGTGGCGGACGGCCCACGTCCGAGGGAACGCGGCTGCTTTCCAAAAGAATACTCGTGGAGGCGAAGCGCCAGTTCCTCGAGCGCGGCTACAACGACACGACCTTCGAAACGATCGCCGCGGAAGTCGGCACCTCGCGCGGTGCGCTCTATACGCGCTTCCCGGACAAGGTCGCCCTGTTCGCCGAAGTCGTGAAGACCGAGATCAATCTGATGTGCACGCGCAAATTCCTGGCGATCGACGACGATCTGCCCCTGCGCGACAGCCTTTACAACCAGGCGGCCCAGATCATCTCGGTCTCGACGCATCCGGGAGCGACCGCGCTGTACGACATCATCATCCGCGATGCGCCGCGCAACGAAGCGATCAACGAAGCGCTGCAATCCGCGTGGCACTTCTACGTTTCCCACATCAAGGCCTATTTCGAGCTGCGGATGCGGAAGGGGATGATCAGCATCAACAATTGCGAGAAGGCAGCCGAAGTGTTCCTCGGCCTGGTCTTCCAGGCAGTCCATGTCGCGATCGTCCATGGCTTCAAGGTACCCGCGGGCGAAGAGCTCGCGCCGCATATCCACCGCGGGATTCTGGTCTTTCTCGGCGGCATGGGGCGGCTCGAGATCGAGGGCGACATGGAATATGGCGCGCGCGAGATGATGGGTTCGGCCTGATCGCGGTTGTCCCGCCCGTTTCCCGGTCATAGGGCATACAGACAGTCGGGAGCGCCAATTCGATGTCACCGTCCGATCTGCCCGCGATACTCGGCGTGCTGGATCTTGCCGGCATCGCCATCTTTGCCCTGTCCGGCGCGGTTCTGGCCGCGCGGCTGCGTCTGACTTTCGTCACGCTGGCCTTTTTCGCGCTGGTCACCGGCGTGGGCGGCGGTTCCGTCCGCGATCTGCTGATCGGCGCACCGGTCTTCTGGGTGCGTGACGCCTGGGTAGCGCCGGTTTGCCTGGGCGCGGCGCTGCTCGTCTGGTTCACGCCGCATCGCCTGTGGGAAGGCAGGCTGCTCGAATGGGCCGATGCGATCGGGCTCGCAGCCTATGCCGTCCTCGGCACGGCCAAGGCGCTCGGTTACGGCGTTCCCCCCGTGACGGCCGCCCTGATGGGCGTCATCACCGGTTGCGTCGGCGGCATCATACGCGACGTGCTCGCCGGCCGGCCTTCGATCCTGATGCGTCCGGAACTCTACGTGACGGCTGCGGCGCTTTCCGCGATGCTGTGCGTCGCCGGAACGCTGTTCGGGCTCGATGAATGGCTGGTCTGGAGCGTGGCCGCCGCCGCCGGCTTCGCGCTGCGTGGAGCGGCGATACACTGGGGTCTGGCAATCCCGTCCTACGGAAGAGGCTGACCGGCCTCAGGCGGTGTGCAGGAGGGTTTTGCCTGGGCCGCCATTCGCAGTCGGACGCCCGGTCTTCCGGGCCGGTTCCATCGCGTCCGAGGGCGCACCTGTCAGCAATTGAACCCATGCTCCGATCATCGCCATGGCCGGGCAACTGCCGGCTGCTTCGAGAACCTGGTTTCTGCGCCCGGTCAGCTTGGCGACCACGCGCCCCTTGATCGGTGACGGGGAGATCAGGATCGTCCAGTCGCGCCCCACCAGCGCCCGCGCGGCTGCTTCGATGTCGCCCTGATCGAGCAGCTCTTCGAGCTCGTCTTCGGCGACATCGAGCGGAAGAATCCGCTGTAGCGGCTTTGGGCTCAAAGTCCGGAGATGGAAGGCGCGGCGAACCGCCCGTTCGCCGTCTTCGCCGCTCCCGCGCGAACAGGTTTCGCGAAGTTTCTGCAGTTCGTCGAGCCACAGCTCAGCCAGCAGATGCTGTTCCGTCCGAAGTCCCAAGGCTCAGCCCTTATCCATCGCCGCTTACAGTTTACGGCTGCGCAATCCGTCCAACTCGGATGATCGAATTTCGATCCCGCGGAAGCGCGAAACGATGAGGCGAGATGTGTTCGGGACGAGGAAGGCAATTCTCGCCGGTTGTTGTCCGGCCGGAACTGCGCAAGACTGCGCCGGCGGATGAAGGGTCGCGAATGGGAGAGGATGCATGGATTTCACGGGGAAGACGGCGGTGGTCATCGGCGCCTCCGCGTCGGGCGGGATCGGCTGGGCGACGGCGGAAGCCTATGCCGCGAGAGGCGCCAAGGTGGTCGTCGCCGCGCGGCGGATCGCGCCGTTGCAGGAACTGGCGGCGCGGATCGGCGCCGATGCCCATGTCTGCGACGGGGCGCAGGAAGAAGATATCGTCGCGCTCGCCGCGTCGGTCGCGGAGCGCCACGGGCGGATCGATTTCGCAGTCAATTGCGCCGGCCTGCCCACCAACGGCGATATCGCGTCGGCCACGGTCGAGAGCCTGATGCCGTCGCTGGCGGCGAACTATATCGGCAATGTCGTCTTCACGCGCCGCATGGCGGAGATCATGAACGACGGCGGCGCGATCACGCTGATTTCCTCGACCGCGGTCGACCGCATCATGCCGCCGAATTTCTCCTATGCCTGCGCCAAATCGGCCACGGAATGCCTCGCGCGCTATGCGGCCGTCGAATATGGTGCGCGCGGCATCCGCGTGAATGCCGTGATCCCCGGCCTGATCCTGACCGATCTCACCGCGCCGATGATGGACGTGCCCGGCGCGCTGGAAGCATTCTCGCGCGAAGTGCCGATGGGGCGCTGCGGCGTGCCGCAGGACATTTCCGACGTGATCATGTGGCTCTCGGCACCCAACTACATAACCGGCGTTGCCCTGCCGGTCAGCGGCGGCAACCAGCTCACCCGGCTGCCGCGCATGGACGAGCTCCCGGTGGCTTCGCCGGTGTGATGAGGCCGGAAAGCATGGCCGATCGGCCTTTGCTCTTCGCATGCAATGGAGAATGGATCGGGCAGGCGCTGTGGATTTGACGGTAAAGTAACCTTGCGGATCGCGGGAGGGCCAAAATCGGCGCCCGCGATTGCCCCGTTCGGACGCTGACGGGCCGCGCCTCTTGTGCCGCGCGCCCGTTCTGCGGCACTTCCTGTCCGCCGGAGCGAAAGGCGCTGCGGCCGCAAGCAATGATCGCGGAGGTGCTGTGGCTTCCCGCTCTTTTCGCAACG
>CAMLQG010000092.1 GCA_946482075.1 uncultured Erythrobacteraceae bacterium | reverse complement strand
CGCCGTTCAGCTTGATGATGTCCATCGTCGCCATGGCCAGGCCCGCGCCGTTCACCATGCAGCCGATATTGCCGTCGAGCTTGATGTAGGCGAGGTCGTACTTGCTGGCCTCGACTTCGGCCGGATCTTCTTCTGTCTCGTCGCGCAGCGCTTCCACGTCGGGATGGCGGTAGAGCGAGTTCGAATCGAAGCTGACCTTGGCGTCGAGCACCAGGATCTTTCCATCGGTCGTCTCGATCAGCGGGTTGATCTCGAGCATGGACATGTCGGTCGCGTTGAACGCTTCGTAAAGCTGCGCGGCGACCTTCTGAGCCTGCTTGTTGAGATCGCCCGAGAGCTTGAGCGCGAAAGCCACGGCGCGGCCGTGGTGCGGCATGAAGCCTTCGACCGGATCGATCACGATGGTGGTGATCTTCTCCGGCGTGGAATGAGCCACTTCCTCGATGTCCATACCGCCTTCGGTGGATACGATCATGGCGATGCGGCCGCTCGCGCGGTCAACGACCATCGAGAGGTAGTATTCCTTCGCGATGTCGGCGCCGTCCGTCACATAGAGACGGTTGACCTGCTTGCCGGCTTCGCCCGTTTGGATGGTGACCAGCGTGTTGCCGAGCATTTCCTTGGCGTTGGCTTCGACTTCCTCGAGCGTCTTGGAGAGGCGGACGCCGCCCTTCGCATCGGGGCCGAGCTCCTTGAACTTGCCCTTGCCGCGGCCGCCGGCGTGGATCTGCGCTTTCACGACGTAAAGTGGCCCAGGCAGCTTCTTGGCGCCTTCAACGGCTTCTTCCACCGAGAGTGCGGCATAGCCCGCGGGTATGGCGACGCCGAATTTTGCAAGCAGTTCCTTGGCCTGGTACTCGTGAATGTTCATGAGGCTCGCTTTCCTGATGAGTGGCGGCCCGGTATCGGGCGGAGAATTCGCGAAAGATTTTGCAGCGCCCCTAAGCACAGCTTGACCGTCTTGAAAAGTGCCCCGTCTGCTCCCATTGCGAATGTATTCCATGATCGACAGCGCACGCCTTGAAGAAATCCTCCGCGAAGCCGGACGGATCGCGCTCGCGACCTGGCCCGGAGCGGGCCATCAGGTGGAAAGCTGGGAGAAGGAACCGGGCCATCCGGTGTGCGCCGCGGATATCGCGATCGACAGCTTCCTGCGCGGGGAACTGGCAGCGTTGCTGCCATCCGCGGGCTGGCTGTCCGAGGAAACCGCCGACACGACGGAGCGGCTGGGCCGGGATCTCATCTGGCTGGTCGATCCGATAGACGGAACGCGCGATTATCTCGGCGGAAAACCGGGCTGGGCAGTGTCGGTCGCGCTGGTCAGCGCCGGAAGGCCGCTGATCGGCATGCTCGCTGCGCCCGCGCGCGATGAATTCTGGCACGCGGTCGCAGGCCGGGGAGCATGGCGCAACGGGAAAGCGCTGCAAGCCAGCCGGCGCACGGAATTCACCGGCTCGCGCGTGCCCGCGGACTGGCTGCCCGACAGCGACAGCGATCTGACCGTGGTGGAGAAGCCCAATTCCATCGCCTTGCGCGTGGCGATGGTCGCCGCCGACCGGGCCGATCTCGTAGCGACTCTGCGCTGGGGCTTCGAATGGGATATAGCGGCAGCCGCGCTGATCGCGCGGGAAGCCGGCGCGGCGGTCAGCGATGCGTTCGGCAAGCCGCTCAATTACAACAAGCGCGATCCGCGCGCCTTCGGCCTGCTGGCGACCGCGCCCGCGATCCACGGTGCGGCGGTGGAGCGCCTTGCGGGCAGGGCAAGAGAAATCAGCGGGCGGGGATGATCCTCATCGCTTCCTCGTCATTGCGAGGAGGCGAAGCCGAGGAAGCAATCCAGCGCGTCAACGCGTAACCGCTCTGGATTGCTCTTCGGCCGTTGGCCTCGCAATGACGCGCCGGGCCTCAGTTCCCGCTGCGCGCGGCGCTCACTTCCTCCTGGCTGATCGGGGTGATCTTGATTTCCACGCGGCGATTGCGCTGGCGGCCTTCGGGCGTGTCGTTGCTGGCCACCGGATAGCTTTCGCCGAAGCCCTGCGAACGGATGCGCGAAGCGGAGACGCCGCGCATGATCAGATAGTTCGCGACCGACTGGGCGCGCCGTTCCGACAGGCTCTGATTATAGGCGTCCGAACCGGTCGAATCGGTGTGGCCATAGACGTCGATCAGGCTGTCCGGATAGGTCTGCATGCTCTGCGCGATCTCGTTCAGCGTCGTCTGGAAGGCGGGCGTGATGGTCGTGCTGTCGACCGCGAAAGTCACCCCGTCGGGCAGGTTGACGAGGATCGCCTTGCCGCCATCGACTTCGCTGACATCCACGCCGCTGCCGGCGGTCTTTTCTTTCAGTTCGCGGATCTGCTGGTCCATCTTGTAGCCGACTACGCCACCGGCCACGCCGCCGATGCCCGCGCCCACGATTCGCGCGGTCTTGCCGCCGATCAGGCCGCCCAGGAGATAGCCGGCCAGCGCGCCGCCGGCGCCGCCGATGGCCGTTCGGGAAACCTTCTGTTCGCCTGTATTCGGATCGGTGACGCAGGCCGAGGTCACCAGCAGAGCCGAGACGGCGACGGTCGAGAGAACGATGCGGGATTTTTTCATGGACGACGATCCTCATTATGCCCCGCACCTGCCCGTGGAGAGCGAATACGGGTCCTGATGCGGCCCATTCCGCATCATTGGAAAGCAGAACGCGCGGGCATGCCGCCTGTTCCTGATTGGCTGAGCCCGCGTAGTTCTGCTAGCACCGCCTAATCGTGACTTCCTTTCCCTGGCCTGACTTGATCATCATCGCCGCGCTGATTCTTGTGAACGGCGTCTTTGCCATGTCCGAACTCGCAATCGTCTCGGCCCGCCCGGCGGCGTTGCGCAGCGCCGCCGAAAGGGGAAGCGGCGCCGCGCGCACCGCGCTGGCGCTCGCGGCCGATCCGGGCAAGTTCCTCTCCACGGTGCAGATCGGCATCACGCTGGTGGGCATCATCGCCGGCGCCTATTCGGGCGCGAGCCTCGGCGGGCCGGCGAGCGGCCTGCTGCAGGCGGCGGGCCTGCCCGAACGCTACGCCGATGAGGCGGGCTTCGCGCTGGTCATCATCCTGACCACCTATTTCAGCGTGGTGGTGGGCGAACTCGTGCCCAAGCAGGTCGCGTTGCGCAATTCGATGCCGATCGCGCTGCTCATGGCGCGGCCGATGGCGATCCTGGCGCGGATAGCCGCGCCCTTCGTATGGCTGCTCGACAAGTCTTCCAGCGTCATCCTGCGCTCGCTCGGCATCAGCAAGAGCAGCGAGGAAGGCGTGACGGCCGACGAGCTGCACATGATCTTCGCCGAAGCCACCCGCTCCGGCGTTATCGAGGAGGACGAACGCGCGATCATGAGCGGCATCATGCGCCTGGCCGACCGTCCGGTGCGCGAACTGATGACTCCGCGCATCGAACTCGACTGGATCGATCGCCGCGCGACGGCGGAGGAGATCCGCAAGATCATCGGCGAATCGCCCCATGCGATGCTGCCGGTGGCGGACGGCTCGCCCGATCGGATCATCGGCGTGGTGAAAGTGCGCGAAGTGCTGGGCATGCTGCTGGCCGGCAAGCGGCTCCAGGTCGGCCGGCTGATGCGCAAGCCCGAGATCATCCCCGACCAGCTCGACGCGATGGACGCGCTGCGCATTCTCCAGCAGGCGGACGTGCCGATGGCGATGGTGCATGACGAATATGGCCATCTTGAAGGTATCGTCACGCCCAACGACCTTCTGGCCGCGATCGTCGGCAATTTCGTGAGCCATCAGGATGCCGACGACACGCCGCTGCTGGTGGAGCGCGAGGATGGCTCGCTGCTGATCGCCGGCGCGCTTCCCGCCGATATGCTGGCCGAACGTCTGGCGCTCGACCTGCCGGATGATCGCGAATTCGCGACTGCCGCCGGCTTCGTCCTGTGGCGGCTGAAGAAGCTGCCGGTCGAAGGCGAACACTTCACCCACCAGGGCTGGCGCTTCGAAGTCGTCGACATGGACGGCCGCAAGATCGACAAGCTGCTGATTAGTACCGATCCGAAAGCGCTCTTCGAAGAGGCGTAAAACTGCTCGTCATCCCAGCCTGCGCTGGGATGACGCAATTATATCGGGATGAGGCTTTTAGCCCGGAATCACTGCGCGACCGGCCTGACCGTCGCCTTGGGGAGCGGACAGGATATCGCGCGTCACCGTGCCCTTGGCGACGGTATTGGTGGTTTCGCTGCCCACGGCGGAGCGGATGCCGGGCGCGGCCTGGCCGGCCTGGCCGATCGTCTGGGATTCGATCTCGCTGCGCGGCTGTTCGCCGCCGAACAGAGCTTCGAGCGCTTGCTGGCTGGCGGAGCCTTCGGTCGGGCGCGGGGCGCCGGGCGCCGGCGGGGCGAGGCTGAAATCGGGCGGAACGGCGAGCGGGGCTTGGCGCTGAACGGCCATCTCGTCCGGCCGGTCGCGGTTGAACAGCCCGCCGCCGCCGCAGGCGGACAGCGCGGCCGAACCGGCGATGAGGAGGATGATGGCGTGGGTCTTGCGCATGGGCTCAAATCTCCGCGGCCGGGTGGGCCGTATCGTCGTCATTCGTTTGGTTGGCAGTCGTGTCCGGGCGCTTTTCGCGCATGAAGAGCGAGCGGGCAAGGATAATCACGACGCCGATGGTGATCGCCGCGTCCGCGATGTTGAAAATCAGGAACGGGCGGAAGCTGCCGATATGGAAGTCGGCATAATCGATCACGTGGCCATAGGTCGCCCGGTCGCGGATGTTCCCCAGCGCGCCGCCGAGGACGAGCGCGAGAGCGAGGATTTCGCCGAAGATCTTCTCGCGCAACATCCAGATGAACACGACCAGCGCGATCCCTGCCGTAGCCGCGACCAGCAGATAGCGCATTTCCTGCGATGTCGCGGTGAACATGCCCAGCGAGACGCCGAAATTGGGCGTGAAGCGCAGGTCGAAGAAGGGCAGAAGCTCGATCGCGTCGCCTTCGCCGCTCACGCCCAGGGGGCCGGTCACGTACCATTTGACCGCCTGGTCCACGACGAACACCAGCACGGCGATCGCCAGCCCGATCAGGCGATTGCGCGCCGGGCCGCTCATGCCGCGCCTTCGAGCACGGCCACCGCCTCTTCGCAGCGTCCGCACAGGCCGTCATCGGCCGGCACGTCGGGCAGGTGCCGCCAGCAGCGGCCGCATTTATGGTGGGCGGTGGGCGTCACGGTCACTTCGCCGCTATCGCCGCAGGACACTGTCGAAGTGATGAACAACTCGGTCAGCGCGGCATTGGCGAAGCCTTCCGGCACGTCGGCCGCCGGCACCGCGACTTGCGCTTCGAGGCCGGAACGGACCTGCTTTTCACGCCGCAGCGGCTCGATCGCCTCGTTCACCCGGTCGCGCAGCGCGCGCGCGGCGGCCCAGCGTTCGAGGGCGGCTTCGGCGGCCGGGATTTCCGGCCATTCGAGCAGATGGACGCTCGTCCCCTCGGGATAGCGGCTCTGCCACACTTCCTCGGCCGTGAAGACCAGCACCGGCGCGGCATAGCGGATCAGCGCCTGGAACAGCGTGTCCAGCACCGTGCGATAGGCGCGGCGGCGCGGGTCGGACGGCGCGTCGCAATAGAGGCAGTCCTTGCGGATATCGAAATAGAAGGCCGAAAGGTCCTCGTTCGCAAAATCGGCCAGCGCGCGGACATAGGTGTTGAAGTCGAAATCGGCGACTGCCTGGCGCAGCGTGGTGTCGAGCTGGCCGAGCAGCGCCAGCATGTAGCGGTCGAGCTCCGGCATGTCGGAAACGTTCAGCGCTTCGTCCGCCGCATAGCCTTCCAGCGCGCCCAGCATGTAGCGGAAGGTGTTCCTGAGCTTGCGATACTGGTCGGCCACGCCCTTGAGTATCTCCGGCCCGATACGGTGGTCTTCGGTGTAATCGACCGACAGCGCCCACAGGCGGATGATGTCGGCGCCGAATTCCTCCATCACTTTCAGCGGGCTCACCGTGTTGCCCTTGGACTTGGACATCTTCTCGCCCTTGGCATCCATCGTGAAGCCATGGGTGAGGACCGCGTTGTAAGGCGCGCGGCCGCGCGTGGCGCAGCTTTCCAGCAGCGAGGACTGGAACCAGCCGCGATGCTGGTCCGACCCTTCGAGATAGAGATCGGCCGGCCAGCTGAGTTCGGGCCAGCGCCCGCTTTCCAGCACGAAAGCATGGGTGGAGCCGGAATCGAACCACACGTCCAGGATGTCGGTGACCTGCTCGTAATCGGCGAGCTTGTAGGCATCGCCCAGCAGGGCTTGCGCGTTATCCTCGCTCCACGCGTCCACCCCGCCCTCGCGGATGGCAGCGATGATGCGGGCGTTCACGGCCGGATCGTTGAGATACTGGCCGGTGGCGCGATCGACGAACAGCGTGATCGGCACGCCCCAAGCGCGCTGGCGGGACAGCACCCAGTCCGGGCGGCCTTCCACCATCGATCCGATACGGTTGCGGCCCTTGTCGGGCACGAAGCGCGTGGCGGCGATGGCGGCGATGGCGGTCTGGCGCAGCGTCTCGCCCGCGCCCTGCTCGGTGCGGATCGCTTCTTCGGTGGCGCAGAGCGGCGTCTGGCGGTCGATGGGCTTGTCCATCGGCACGAACCATTGCGGCGTACAGCGGAAGATCACCTTGGCCTTGGAGCGCCAGCTATGGGGATAGCTGTGTTGATAATCGGTGGACGCGCTGAGGAGAGCGCCCGCTTCGCGCAAATCGGAACAGATCGGGCCATCGGGCGCGTTGAATTTCGGATTGATGACCGAGCCCTGCCCGCCGAGCCAGGCCCAGTCCGGGCGATACTTGCCGTCACCTTCGACCACGAAGACCGGATTGATGCCGTGTTCCTTGCACAGCAGGAAATCGTCCTCGCCATGGTCAGGGGCCATGTGGACGAGGCCGGTGCCGCTGTCGGTGGTGACGAAATCGCCCGGCAGGAACGGGCGGGGGCGGAGGAAGAATTCGGCCAGCGGCGAGGAAGGATCGTAGTTAACTCCAACCTCGTCACCCCGGGCTTGACCCGGGGTCCCGCTACCTTCCGGCGCTGCGTTCGAGGATGAGCGGGACCCCGGGTCAAGCCCGGGGTGACGGAAGAGGTTAGCCATCGGGTGTTGGGCGATAGTGCCGGCGAGTTCGGAGCCTTTCCCCCACCACATCGCGGTAGTGCTGACCACCCGTTTGCCGTGAATGGAAGGAAAGTCATCTTCGTCCCGAATTCGGTCTAGAAAATTCAACCATAGATCGTTCGTCGGACAGACTAGGATTTTGGTTGAACTTCCGTCAGCGAAACCAAGCTCCACCAAATGATATTCCACCTCGGGCCCATAGGCCAAGGCCTGGTTCACCGGGATCGTCCAGGGCGTGGTCGTCCAGATCACCGCATAAGCACCAACCAGCTCGGGGATCGGGCTTTCCACGATCTCGAACGCGATATCGACTTGGGTCGAGGTGATGTCCTCGTACTCCACCTCCGCCTCGGCCAGCGCGGTCTTCTCCACGGGCGACCACATCACCGGTTTCGCGCCGCGATAGAGCTGGTTGCTTTCCGCGAATTTCAGCAGCTCGGAAACGATCGTCGCTTCCGCCTGGAAATCCATCGTCAAATAGGGCTTGTCCCAATTGCCGCCGATGCCCAAGCGCTTCAGTTGCTCGCGCTGCGTGTCCACCCATTGCTGGGCATAGGCGCGGCATTCGGCGCGGAATTCCTTCGGCGGAACCTCGTCCTTGTTGCGCTTCTGCTTGCGGTACTGCTCCTCGATCTTCCATTCGATCGGCAGGCCATGGCAGTCCCAGCCGGGCACATAGGGCGCGTCCTTGCCGAGCAGCGTCTGGGTGCGGATCACCATGTCCTTGAGGATGTGGTTCAGCGCATGGCCGATATGCATGTCCCCGTTCGCGTAGGGCGGGCCGTCATGCAGGATGAACTTCTCGCGGCCTTCGCGCGCTTCGCGGATGCGCTGATAGAGGTCGATTGCCTGCCAGCGCGCGAGGATGCCCGGCTCCTTCTGCGGCAGGCCGGCCTTCATGGGGAAATCGGTCTTCGGGAGGAAGACGGTGTCTCTGTAATCGCGCGGTTCGCTCATGGTCCGCCGCCGTTAGAGCAAAGCGAGGGTGGTGGGAAGAAGCAGGTTCACGCGGAGGCGCGGAGGGGGCTCCCCGGACACCGTTCGTCCTGAGCTTGTCGAAGGGCAGCTTTTCTCTTTGAGGTTGCTGGAAGAAAAACGGTCCTTCGACAAGCTCAGGACGAACGGAGAAGATCAAACACTCTCCGCGTCCCGCGCCTCCGCGCGAACCCAATTCTCACGCCGAAAGCAATCTCCGGGCCTCGTCGCAATCGCGCTGCATCTGTTCAGTCAGCGCGTCCAGGCTGTCGAACTTGGCTTCCGGCCGCAGGAAATGGTGGAAGCGGACTTCGATCTCCTGGTCGTAGAGATCGCCGGAGAAGTCGAAGAAATAGGGCTCGAGCAGTTCCTTGGGCGGATCGAAAGTCGGCCGGATGCCGAGATTGGCCGCGCCTTTCAATTCCTGGCCGGTGGCGAGCACGCGGCCGGTGACGGCATAGATGCCGTAGCGCGGGCGCAGGTAGCTGCCGAGCGGCAGATTGGCGGTTGGAAAGCCGATCGCGCGGCCGAGCTTGTCGCCATGCTGCACGGTCCCGCGAATCGCGAAGGGCCGGGTCATCAGCCGCGTGGCGGTTTCGCAGTCACCAGCGGCCAGCGCCTTGCGGATACGGCTGGAGGAGACGACTTCCCCTCCTTCCTCGATCGGGCCGACCGTACGCACACCGAAGCCATATTGCTGGCCGAGGCTGCTGAGCAGGGTGGAATTGCCGCTGCGGCCCTTGGCGAAGGAGAAATCCTCCCCCGTCACGATGCCGGCTGCACCGATGGTTTCCAGCATGACGTCGCGCGCGAAGCCGTCTGCGGTTGTTTCCGCCAGTTCAGGGCCGAAATGGAAGACGAGCATCGCATCGGCACCGGCCTCGGCGAACAATTCCTCGCGCTGGTCCAGCGTGGTCAGACGGAAGGGCGGGATGTCGGGCTTGAAGAAGCGCGCCGGATGCGGGTCGAATGTGCCGACGATCACCGGGCGGCCTTCCAGCCGCGCCCAGTCGCTCGCCTGGCGCACCACGCTCTGATGGCCGAGATGGAACCCGTCGAAATTGCCCAACGCCACGATCGCGCCGCGCAAGCCCTCGGGCACTGTCTCGCGATGGTCCAGCCGGGTCATGCCCTGCGCTCCAGCGTGATGAAGGAGAAGGCCGGACGCCCGTCCTGCGCTTCGTGGCGAATGCGTGCCGTCTCCTCCCATTCGTCCCCGATATGGGGCATAAGCGTGTCGCCCGCCACTTCGGCATGCACTTGCGTCAGTTCGATGCGGTTGGCGAGCGGCAGGAACAGGGCATAGATCTGCGCGCCGCCGATCACGGCGACGTCGCTTTCGCCCGCAAGCTGCAGCGCGTCACCGGGGGAATGGACCACTCCCGCGCCTTCCGCCGTCCAGCCGGCATCGCGCGTCAGCACGATATGGCGGCGGCCGGGAAGCAGGCCCGGCAGGCTTTCGAAGGTCTTGCGGCCCATGATCATGGGCTTGCCGATGGTCAGCCCCTTGAAGTGCTTGAGATCGGCAGGGATGTGCCAGGGCAGACTGCCCTCACGCCCGATCACGCCGTTCTCGGCGCGGGCCACCACCAGGGAGATCGCGCGGCTCATAGCATCAGCCGGGTGACATGGCCCATCTTGCGTCCGTTGCGTGCTTCGCTCTTGCCGTAGAGATGGAGATGGTTCGCCGGGTCGGCGAGGATCGCCGCGGCGTCCAGCCCTTCGCCGATGAGGTTGCGCATCTCGACCTGGCGCGCGGCCAGAGCCGTGTCGCCCAGCGGAAGGCCGCAGATCGCGCGGATATGGTTCTCGAACTGGCTGGTGAGCGCCCCTTCGATCGTCCAGTGGCCGGAATTATGCACGCGAGGCGCCATCTCGTTGAAGACGGGGCCGTTGGCGGTGGCGAAGAATTCCAGCGTCAGCACGCCGACATAGTCGAGCGCGTCGGCCACGTGCTTTGCGATCGCGCGGGCTGCTCCCACCTGTGCCTGGACAGCGGGCGATGCGGGCACGGTGCAGAGTGCGAGGATGCCGTTCTCATGCACATTCTGCGCGCTGTCCCAGAAGCGGATCGCGCCATCGTCGCCGCGCGCGAGGATCACGGAGAATTCCGCTTCGAAGCGCACGAAGCCTTCGTAGACCAGCGGAACTTCGGGCAATGCGATGCCATCGGCCTCATGCGCCGATCCGATGCGCCACTGGCCCTTGCCGTCATAGCCGTCGCGCCTTGTCTTGAGGATGCCGGGCGTGCCGATCCGGTCGATCGCGCGCGCCAGATCTTCGGCCGAATCAACCGCCTGGAACGGTGCGGCACGGCCGCCGAGCTCTTCCACGAAGCGCTTCTCGTTCAGGCGATCCTGCGCGGTTTCCAGCGCTTGCGGCAGCGGGTGCAGCCGGCCCGCCGGGATCGCCGCCAGAGGGGCCACCGGCACGTTCTCGAACTCGTAGGTGATCACGTCGCAGGACCGTGCGAAATCGGCCAGCGCATCGGCATCGTCCCAGTCCGCGCAAGTGAACCGCGCGCTGACTTCGGCCGCCACGCTGTCCGGCTCTGGTGCGTAGATGTGGCAGCGATAGCCGAGCTGGGCCGCGGCGATCGCCAGCATCCGGCCGAGCTGGCCGCCGCCCAATATGCCGATCGTCGCGCCGGGGAGGATCATCGGGACGTGTTCAGCCGTCGAAGGGCCGTTCGGAGACCGAGGCGGTGCGGGCCGCGCGCCAGGCCTTGAGCCGGCCTTCCAGCGTCTCGTCCCGGGTCGCCAGGATCGCGGCGGCGAGCAGCGCCGCATTGGTCGCGCCCGCTTCGCCGATGGCGAGCGTGCCCACGGGGATGCCTGCGGGCATCTGGACGATCGACAGCAGGCTGTCCTGCCCGGAAAGCGCTTTCGACTGTACCGGCACGCCCAGCACCGGCAGATGGGTGAGCGAAGCGACCATGCCCGGCAGATGCGCAGCGCCGCCGGCGCCGGCGATGATCACCTTGAAGCCGGCTTCGGCCGCGCCCTTGGCGAAATCATACATCCGGTCTGGCGTGCGGTGGGCCGAGACGATGCGCGCGTCATAGGCGACGCCCAGTTCGTCCAGCACTTCGGCGGCGCGCTTCATCGTCGGCCAGTCCGACTGGCTGCCCATGATGATCGCGACGCTGGCCATGTTTACCGATCCTTCAGGTAAAAGCGCTCGCCCGGCTGCATGTCGGGGCCGAACTCATAGACGATGGGCTGGCCGGTGGGAATCTCCAGCTCCGTGATATCGGCGTCCGATATGCCGGAGAGATGTTTCACCAAAGCGCGCAGCGAATTGCCGTGGGCGGCGACCAGCACCGTCTGGCCGGCTTCGAGCGCCGGGCGGATGTCGCTTTCGTAATAGGGCAGGACGCGCGCGATCGTGTCCTTCAGGCTTTCCGTCTGCGGGATCGCGATCCCGGCATAGCGCGGGTCCTTGCCGAGATCGAATTCGCTGCCCGTCTCGAGCACCGGCGGTGGGGTGTCGAAGCTGCGGCGCCAGATCTTGACCTGGTCGTCCCCGTGCTTCGCCGCCGTCTCCGCCTTGTCGAGACCGGTCAGGCCGCCATAGTGCCGTTCGTTCAGGCGCCAGTCCTTGGTTTCCGGGATCCACAAGCGGTCGGCCGCTTCCAGCGCCAGATGCAGCGTGCGGATCGCGCGGGTCTGGAAGGAGGTGAAGGCGCGGGTCGGCAGGACGCCGCGTTCGGCCAGCAGACGGCCGGCGGCTTGCGCTTCGGCCACGCCCTGATCGGTCAGGTTCACGTCCCACCAGCCGGTGAAGCGGTTTTCAAGGTTCCACTGGCTCTGGCCGTGGCGAACGAGAATCAGGGTCGGCAAGGCGGATCGGCTCCTGCGGAGTGGTTCGGGAGCGGCACCCGTTAGCGGGATGCGTCCGGTTTGGAAAGGTCGCTTTGCGGCTCGCTCCGCGCACTATCCAACGCTCTCGTCTGCGCCTTGCGGCGGTGCAGGTTTTCCCGCAGCCGCGCGGCCAGCCGTTCCTCCCGGGATGGTTTGGCGGGTCTGTCGCTCATCCGGTCCTCCTGCCGTGCCGCGCCGTGCTTGACAAGACTGCCCCCCGCCGCCAATAGCGCGCGCCTGCCGGGCTTGGGACTTGTCCGCTCCGGCATTGCGAATGGTCTTGCTGCCGTAGCTCAGTGGTAGAGCGCATCCTTGGTAAGGCTGAGGTCGGGAGTTCAATCCTCCCCGGCAGCACCATTCTCCGCCGTTTTCCGGCCACCCCTCCTGCAAAGACGGGCGAAAGCGCGACAGCGATTCGGCTGTGGTGCCCCGTTCAGGCAAAAGTGAACGCTGGAAGTAAGCGGCTGCCTCGCCTAGAGTTTCGCCTTGATCGGGCAGGGCGGTTCCCTGCATTCCCCTGACAATGCGGGGGATGGATGGGGGATGTATGTCCGGAGGGGCCGTGCGAAAGGGTTTGCGGAACGCGCGGATGCGTTCGGGACTGCCGTTTCTTCTCCTTCTGACTGCGTGTGGTGGTTCTTCCGACGATGCGCAGCAGGCGGTCGAACTTCCCATCGTCACCGTGGACGACAAGCCGCAGCCGCTGCTCCTTGCCTACACCGCGCGCACCCAGGGCGAGCGCCAGGTGGAAGTGCGCGCCCGCGTTTCCGGCATTCTCCAGCGTCGCTACTACCGTGAAGGCGAGCCCGTGCGGCAGGGCGACCGACTGTTTCTGATCGATCCCGCGCCCTTTGCCGCCGAAGTGCGTAGCGCGCAGGGGCGACTTGGCGTGGAGCAGGCGCGGCTGAACGCCACCACGCGCCACTGGCGCCGGATAGAGCAGCTCGCGGAACGCGGTTTCGCCAGCGGCCGGGCGCGCGATGATGCGGAAGCGGATTACAAGGCAGGCCAGGCCTCCGTGAATGCGGCGCGCGCAGAACTGGCGCGGGCCCAGCTCGATCTCGGCTATACCAGCGTGCGCGCGCCGATCAGCGGGATGACGGGGCGCGAGGCGCGTTCCGAAGGCAGCCTGGTGGATGCGACGGGCGAATCCGCCCTGCTGACCACGATCACCCAGTCCGACAGGCTGCAGATCCATTTCGCGATGCCGGACGAGGAAGCGCGCATGGTGCGCGAAGCGCTGGCCGCGGATCCCGGCACGGTCCGCGTGCGGCTGGTGCCCGAAGGCGGCTCCGCGCTGGCCGATATGGCGACAATCGATTTCATCAGCACCACGGTCAATCCCAATACCGGCACGGTGGATGCGCGCGCGACATTCGCGAACGGGGCGGGCGCCTTGTCCGCCGGGCAGTTCGTGCGGGCCGAGATCACCGGCATCGCCAGCCGTTCGGGCGCTTATGTCCCCGCCCGCGCGGTAATGCATGGGGCCGACGGGCCCTTCGTGTGGATCATCGACAGGAAAGGCGGCGCGCAGATCCGTGCCGTGACGCTCGGGCTGGCGAACGGCAATCTGATGCATGTCGCCAAGGGCTTGCGCAAAGGCGACCGGGTGATCGTGGACGGCGTGCTGAAGCTGCAGCCGGGCATGGCAGTGAAGCCCGAAAAGCCGAAGGCGGCAGCCGCGCAGTGAAATGGGGCACAACCTTCTCCCCTCCCCATCGGGGGAGGGGGCAGGGGGAGGGGCGGCGCCTCTCTCGCCAACATTGCGCGCAAAGGATGGGCCCCACCCCCGGCCTCTCCCCTGAAGGGGAGGGGAGGCGGTAGCCATGAACTTCGCCAACCGCTTCGTCGATCGGCCGCTTTTCGCGTGCGTGCTGTCGGCCTTCATCCTGATCGCCGGGCTGATCTCGATGCGGGCGCTGCCCGTCTCGCTCTATCCCGACATCCTGCCGCCGATGATCGAAGTATCGACCGCCTATCCCGGCGCGACGCCTGATGTGATCGCGGATACGGTGGCGGCACCGCTCGAACAGCAGATCAACGGATCGCAGGGTATGATCTATCTCCGCTCGGGCGCGACGCCGAGCGGAGTGGTGCAGGTGATCCCGACCTTCGCGATCGGAACCGATCCCGATGTCGCCGTGATCGACGTGCAGAACCGGGTGCAGGCGGCCCTGCCGCTGCTGCCGGAAGAAGTGCGCCGGCAGGGCGTGGTGGTGAAGAAGCTCAACTGGACGGCGGTCGCTTATATGGCGATCTATTCGCCCGACGGCCGCTATGACGACAGCT
>CAMLQG010000091.1 GCA_946482075.1 uncultured Erythrobacteraceae bacterium | reverse complement strand
GTGCTCTCCTCCCGCATCGCCGATGCGGAGATCGATTACGACGGCAAGGGCTTCGTCAGCCGCAGCGCCAAGCCCGGCATCGTCAACCGCATCCTCGGCTTCCTGGGGATCGGCTGATGGCCTGGCGTGCGTTCATACTGCTGGTTGCCGCCCTGCTCGCCTCCGCGCCCGCCATGGCGCAGGACGTGCCGCTCAAGGGCTTGGGCCGCTTCGGCGGGTGGCGGGACAATGCGTTGATCGGCTACGGCATCGTCACGGGCCTTGCCGGATCGGGTGACACGCGCCGCAACGTCGTGACGCGCCAGGCGCTGCGCAACGTACTTTCCCGCCTCGGCAGCGCGGTGACGGAAGAGGATATCTCCAGCCGCAACGTGGCGGTGGTGATCGTCACGGCCAAGCTGCCGCCTTCCGCCAATATGGGCGACCGGATCGATGCGGTCGTCTCCTCCATCGGCGATGCGCGCTCGCTGGCCGGCGGCACGCTGCTGATGACCCCGCTGATGGGACCGGACCAGCGACCCTATGCGCTGGCGCAAGGCTCGTTGACCGTGGGCGGCTATGATTTCGAAGCCAATCTTAATCGCCAACAGCGCAACTATCCGACCAGCGCCGTGCTGCCCGGCGGAGCGACGGTGGAACAGAGTGTCGATGCCGCGATCCTGGGCGCGGATGGGCGGATCTCATTCATCCTGGCGGAACCCGACTTCACCACCGCGCAGCGCATCGCGGGCGCGATCAACGCGGCGGAAGGCTTCGGCCTCGCCGAAGTGCGCAATGCGGACGAAGTGTCGATCGCCTTCAACCGCCCCCGTGGCGATCTGGCCGGCTTCCTCTCGCAGATCGAGAACCTCTCCGTCGACCCCGGCCGCTCGGCCCGCATCGTGATCAACGAGCGCACGGGCACGATCGTGGCCGGCGCGGATGTCCGGATATCGAGCGCGGTGATCTCGCAAGGCGACATCAAGGTCACGGTGACGAGCGAGAACTACGCCTCGCAGCCCAGTTTCATCGGGGGCTTCGCGAGCGACATTTCCAGCCTGATCGTGACCAACACCAGGCTGGAAGTGGAACAGGGCGGCAAAGACGCGATGCTGAGCATGCCCGACACGCGCGTAGGCGCGCTGGTGCAAGCGCTGGCCAGAGCGCGCGTCGATACGCGGCGCATCATCTCGATCCTGCAGGCGATGAAAGCCGCGGGCGCGCTCCATGCCGACATTCTGGTGCAATAGGAGGAACGGTTGGAACAGTTGACAGCCCTGCTGCTGACCAAGGCGCTGGACGGCCTCGCGATGCGCAGCGCCGCCATCGCGCAGAACATCGCGAACGCCAATTCGCCCGGCTACGTGCCGATCGGCGTCAGTTTCGAGGAGAAGCTGAAAGCGGCGGCCGCGGCGGGAATGGACGCCGTGCGCGCGTTGCAGCCCGGATTCATCCGCCGCCTGCCCGACCCTTCGCAGGCCGGCGGTTTGGGCTCGGCGGAAGTGCGGCTCGATCTGGAGATGGAAAGCGCGTCCGCCACGGCACTGCGCTACGCCGCGCTGGTCGACCTGCTCGGACGCCAGATGCAACTCCACCGGATTGCCGCGATGGGGGCCCAATAATGGACGCGATGGAAATCAGCCGCAGCGGCATGGATGTCGAATGGCGCCGCCTGCAAGTGATTGCGCAGAACCTCGCCAATGCGGGCACCACGCGCACGGCCGATGGCGGCAGCTACCGCCCGCTGCGCCTACTTTCCGGCCCGGTCGAGAACTTCCAGCGGCGGCTGGACGATGCGCGGGCGGAAGCTCCGGTCAACCCCTTGGGCGTTCGGATCTACGGGATCGAGCCCGCCAAGGGCGGCGTGCGCCAAGTCTATGAGCCCGGCCATCCCCATGCCGATCCGGACGGCTTCGTGACCTATCCCGATATCAGCCAGGCGGAAGAAATGACGCTGATGATCAAGGCGACACGCGCCTACGAAGCCAATCTCGTCGCCATGGCGGCGGCGCGGCAGATCTATTCGAGCGCGCTGCAGATCGGGAGGCAGGGATGATCGAACTGACCGCGATCAGCGTGCTGGGCTCCGCCAGCGCCGCGCCCGTGCTCGACCGGCTGGGCGGCGCTGCGCCTATCATCCAGCCACCCGCCACGACAGGCGATTTCGCCGCGATCCTTTCCAGCGGCATGGAAGCGGTCGAACAGAAGGTCGCCCATGCCGATGCGCTCGCCCGGCAATTCGCTCTGGATGACAACATTCCTGTTCACCGCGTCACGTTCGCGCTGGAGGAAGCGCGGCTTTCGCTGGAACTGGCAATGCAGGTTCGGCAGCGCCTTGTCGAAAGCTACCGCGAACTCATGAACATGCAGCTCTGACGCATGGAACGACGACAGATCTTCCTGTTCGGCGCGATCTTCGCGGGGCTGATCGGCGTGCTCGCAGCTGGCTATTTCGCCTTCCTGCGGCCGGGCTACGCCGTACTCTACCAGGATCTGCGTGAAGCGGATGCGGCAGCCATCGTCGCCCAGTTGGACAAGGACGGCATCCCCTACGCGCTCGCCGATGGCGGCCACAGCGTGCTGGTGCCGGAGGATGAGGCGAACCGCGCCCGCGTGGCGATCGCCGGCTCCGGCGTGGCGATGGGGGGCGTGGTCGGTTTCGAGCTGTTCAACGAGACCGACATGGGCCTCACGGAATTCGCGCAGAAAGTGAACTATCAGCGCGCATTGCAGGGCGAGTTGGCGCGCACGATCATGGGGATGGACGGCATCGCTTTCGCCCGGGTCCATCTCTCCTTGCCGGAACGCAGCCTGTTCCGCGCGGATCGCACCGCGCCCAAAGCGGCAGTAACGGTGGAGACGCGGGCTGGCGACAGGCTCGGCCTGGACCGGGTGACCGGCATCCAGCGCCTGCTCGCCTCCGCCGTCAGCGGCCTCGCCGCGCAGGACGTGGCCGTGCTCGACGCGCGCGGCGACCTGCTGAGCCCCGCCGCGCCGGAAGCCGGGGCAAGCGGCGCGCTGGACGAACGCTCCGCGCTCGAAGCCTATTTCCGCGCCCGGGCGCAAGCCGCCGCGGATACTATTCTGCCCGGCATTCCCTTCGAACTGCGTGTCACCGCCATCGGCGCGGACAGCGGCGAACCCGCCCTGCTGGCGCCTCGCACCGAAGCCGCAGCGGAAAACGACGCCGCCGTGCCCTCTACCGCCAAACGGGCCAAGCGCAATTTCAGCCTCCGCATCGCGCTGCGCACCGAAAACGATCTCAACGAGGAGAACCGCACGCTGCTCAGCGAGACGATCGGCCACGCTGTCGCGCTCGCGCCCGAGAATGGCGATATCCTCCGTTTCGAAACCGGGCCGCTGGGCATGATCCAGGCGCAGGGCCTGCCCGAAGCGAGCGGGCATGAATGGTCCGGCGACAGCGCTCCCACCACTCCCTCCGCACCGCGGCGTTCGGCGCTGGACGACACGCTGGCGACTCTCTCCGGCGGCTGGTTGATCGCGATTGCCGCACTGATCGGCGCGGTCGTGATCTGGTTGCGCCGCCGCCGCGGCCGATTGAGCGCCGAAGACCGGCAAAGCTTCGCCCAGATGCTGAGCGACAGCCTGTCGCAGGAAGGAGCCGGCGGCCATGTCCGCTAGCGCCGTCCCGCTCGATGCGCTCCTGCTGCGCTGGCGCACCTTCTCGCAGGCGGACCGCACGGCGATCCTGCGCCATCTTCCGTCGGACCGGCAGGCGGAGCTGTCGCAGGCCCTCGCGCGAGTCCGGGCGGAAGGACAATCGGCTCGCGGGCACTATGCCGCCTACTCGCCATGGCTCGCCGAGCTTCTGCTGTCCTGCGCGACGGATGCGTCGCTCACGGAAAATTCCCCGCTCCGCCCGCTGGCGCGCGAGGCGCTGCGCGAAGGCCAGGCCAAGGCGGAAGAAGCCGCCGGCGCCGGCAAGCCTTCCTCGCTGTTGGACCTCATCCGTGCGGGCCTGACCGAGAGGGGATTGCTGCCATGAAGTCCCTGCTCAAGGCGGCTGATTTGCAGGCGCAGGCAGGCGTACGGAGCCTGGCGGATGGTGCGCAAGCAACACGCCTCGTCCCTCTCGCCACACCTTTGGAGGCCACGCTGTCGCCGCCCCCGGAAGCTCTCCGCATCGTAGAGCTGGAGGCGGAGGTCGCGGTATTGGAAACGCAGGCGAAGGATGCGGCCGAAGCTTCCGCCCTGCGCGAAGCCGGCGCCTATGATCGCGGGTTGGCCGAGGGCGCACGGCGTGCTGCCTCCCGCGACGATGAGCGGCTGAAAATGCTCAATGACGGCCTCGCCGCCGCACAGGAGGAGCTTTCCGCCGGGCTCGTGCGGCTGGATATCCTCGCGCTCGAAGTTGCGCAGACAGCGCTCGCCGGGATCTTCGGGGACGAGGCGCTGTATGCCGGGATGGTCGCAGCGACATTACGGCGCCAGATAGCGGAATTGCAGGATACGATCGTGATCCGCGCCTGCGTTTCGCCTGCGGATTTCGCGGATCAGGCGGCGTTCGACGCGCTAGCGGCCGAACATCCTAGGCTGGAATTGGCATGCGATCCCGCGCTCGATCCGGGCGGCTGCCGGATAGAATTGCGGCTCGGCCGGCTCGACGCGGGGATCGGCGGGCAATGGGCGCGCCTTTCCGCGCTGATCGACACTCTCGTGCATGAAGGGGTCGATGCATGAGGACGCATTCCTTCATCCGGGCGCTGGAAAGGGCGGAATTCACGCATCATTCCGGCATGGTGACCCGCATCGGCACCGGCCATGTCGAAGCCGATGGGCCGCTCTCGCGCGTGGGTGACTATTGCGAGATCGGCGATGCCGGCACTGCTCCCGTGCTCGCGGAAGTTGTCGTAGTGGAACAGGATCGCGTGCGGCTGATGCCGTGCATGCCGATCCACTCGCTCCGCCTAGGCGCAATGGTTACCCGCTCCGCCCATGCCGGCACGCTGCCGGTGGGCGACGGCTTCGCCGGTCGCGCGGTGGACAGCTTCGGCCGCCCGTTGGACGATGGCGCGCCGATCCTGCCCGATGCACTCTGGCCGCGCGGCGGGAAGCCCCTGCGCCCACTGGATCGGGTGATGCCGGGCAAAAGGCTCGTCACCGGACTGCGCGCGATCGACGGGCTCCTCGCGCTCGGCAAGGGACAACGCGTGGGCATCTTCGCGGCGAGCGGCGTCGGCAAGACCAGCCTCGTGGATCAGCTCGCGCGCCATATCGCGTGCGACCGGGTGATCCTCTGCCTGGTGGGCGAACGTGGGCGCGAAGTGGAGAAACTCTGGCGCACTCATGGCGCCGGAGAGGACGGCAAGCGCTTTACGCTTGTCGCCGCGACCGCGGATGAAAGCGCCAGCCTGCGCGCCCGGTCGGTCGAACAGGCGATGGCGCTCGCCGAATATTGGCGCGACCGGGGCGAGCATGTGCTGCTGATGGTGGATTCGATCACGCGAGTGGCGCTGGCGCTCAGGGAGCTGGGCCTCGCCTCGGGCGAACCGCCATCGCTGCGCGCCTTCACGCCCAATGTGTTCGCGACGCTGCCCCATATCGTCGAGCGTTGCGGCGCGGCGCGCGGCGGCGGGGCGATCACCGCGATCGTGACCGTGCTGAGCGAGACCGACGATGTCGACGATCCGATCGTCGAGCTGATGAAATCGGTGCTGGACGGGCATATCGTGCTCTCGCGCACGCTGGCGGAACGACGCCATTTCCCCGCGATCGACATGGCGCGCAGCGTCAGCCGGCTGGCGGGCGAGATCGCGTCTCCGCGCGAGGCCGAACTGGCGCGCAAGGCCCATGCCGCCCTCGCCCGCCACGCGGAAGCGCGGCCGATGATCGAAAGCGGGCTCTATCGCGCAGGCAGCAGCGCGGAAATCGACCGCGCGATCGCCTGGGCCGAGCCCTTGGCCGCGTTCCTGCAGCAGGACGGCACCAGCTTCAGCGAGCATGCGGAAACGATAGCCGGATTGACGCGGATCTGCGGAGGCGCCCATGCCGCTTGACCGCGCCGATCGCAATCGGTTCGCCACGCTTGCGAAATTGCAGCGCCTTCGCCTCGCTCATGACGAGATCGCGCTGAGAGACGCGCGCACGGCGCTGCGCGAGGCGGAATGCGACGCACAAGCCGCGCACAGGGCCGCGATCGCGCGCGAGGAAGAGCTGGCCGGCCTCCTCGCCGGCGGAAACTTTGCGGCGGAGCGTTATTGCCTGCAAGCGGAATTGCTGACGATCGAAGAAGTGTTCGCCAAGGACGCGAAAGCCCGCATGGATGCCGCAGCTCTGGCCGAACGCGCACAGACGCAAAGCTGGCACGCGAGCCGCCACCAATATGAGCAATTGCTGGACGCCCGCCGTGCCGTGGACCGCCGGCTTGCCCGCAAGGCGGAAGAACGCGCGCTGGCTTCCCGCCCGATTGCTATCGACGTCACGGAGGCGCGCCGATGACCGTCACGCCGTCATCCACTCGGCCGCTGCCGCTCGGCGATCAGCCACTCACCGGAGGTTCGACCGCAATCGGGAGCGCTGATATTCCGTTCGAATCCTTGTTGAAAGGCTTCGATAATCAGCTGAATTTCAAAGATGACGGGCAGAAATCGATCATGCCCGTAATCGGCCAGAGCGCGGACAGCTTCCTGGAAGCCGCGCTGCCGATACATACCGCCCTGCCGCTTCCCGCATCGCGGATCTGGCAGGAAGTGGCAGAACAGATCTCGACCGCGATCGAGGATGTTCGCAGCCTTCCCGCCGTCGAACAGGCCATACACATCCTCGCTCGCGTGGCGGAAGCGCTCCACCGCGACCCGGCAGCCGGCACGCCGACGGCCGCAAATGCTCCCATCGCCGTCACGATACCGACCAGCCGGCCGGGGCCCATCGCGCCCGAACAACCGGCGTCATCCGCTACACCTATCGCGCAGATCCGCGCCAACATGCAGCCCGAGCGGACAAGCGGGCTCCTTGCCTCGCTGCGCCTACCGGCTCGCACCTCGGGGACGGAACTGCCCGCGCCGGCAGCCATCAGTCCGTTCACCGCACATCTGCTCGACCTCGAAGGACAGTTGCGGCTGGTCGTCAGGCTTCCCCGCCTGCTGGAAAGCGAGCGGCAGGAGCTTGAAACCCGTTTGCGCCAATTGCTCGAGGAATTCGGCCATCACGGCTCCGAACTGGTGATCCGCGACAGCGCCGGGGGGCCCAGCCATGGCTGATCCCGTCCCGATCGAAAGCATCACCGGGCCTTCCGCCAGCAGCAACGCCGGCAACGGCGTCCGCAATGCGACCGACGCGTTCGGTCTGGGCTTCGAGGATCTGCTCAAGATCGTCCTGACCCAGCTCACTTATCAGGACCCGCTGAAGCCGATGGAGAATTTCGAGTTCGTCTCGCAGCTCGCGCAATTCTCGCAGATTCAGCAGACCCAGGAAATGGCGGCCAGCCTGCAGACGCTGGTCTCCGCCCAGTCGACCGCGCAGGCTGCCAGCCTGCTGGGCCGCGCGGTGGATATCCCGGCGGAAGGCTTCACGCTGACCGGCAAGGTCACCGCGGTCGCCTTCGTGAACGGCGCACCGCGCCTCACCATCCTCACGCCCGACAATCAGACCATCAGCAACATTGCCTTGGCCAGCGTGTCACAGATCAGGGAGGCGAATTGATATGTTCGGTTCAATCTATATCGGGCTGAGCGGCCTGAATGCCTATTCGCAGGGACTGAAAACGGTCAGCAACAATGTCAACAACCTCAACACATCGGGGTTCAAGGCGGCGGACGTCTCCTTCTCCGACATTCACGGCGCGGATAGCAGGGGCGGGCTGCAATATGGTTCGGGCACATCCGGCCGGGGCCACGGCGTCAACATCGACGAGGCCAGCATCAATTTCGCCCAGGGCGAATTGCGTCAGACGGACCGCGATCTGGACCTCGCGATAGACGGCAGCGGCTTCTTCGTCCTGCTGGACGGGGACCAGACATACTACACGCGAACCGGCAGCTTCGCGGTGAACGACGAAGGCTTCCTCGTGCTGCAGGGCACGGATTACAGGCTGGCCGTGCTGGATGCGGGCGGGCGGCCCGTCGCTCTCAATGTCGATGCCATGCGCACCAGTGCGCCGGCGAAGACCACGAAGATCGCCTTTTCGGACAACCTCTCCTCCACCGCAACGACCTACACGATCCCCGATCTGAAAGTGTATGACGAACGCGGTACGGAACATCTCTGGACGCTCACTTTCACGCGCGACGCGACTGTGTTCGATGTCTGGACGCTGAAAGTGACCAACAAGGCCGGCACCGAGATCGGCAGCCAGACACTGAAATTCGCTGCCGGCACGGTCGATCCGACCACCGATGTACTGACTTTCACGGAAAGCGGACTGTCGGTCGATCTCGATTTCACCGAAGCATCCTCCTACTCGTCCGGCACCGTCTCCAACCTGCGCGCTTCGGAGATCGACGGGCACGGCACAGGATCGATCGCCACTCTTACAGTGAATGAGAAGGGCCACTTCGAAGTGGCTTATTCCAATGAGGAAACCCTGGAACTGGGTGCGATCGCGCTGGCCGATTTCCGCGATCCGCAACGGCTCGAGCAGCGCAGCAGCGGCTTGTTCATGCATGATGGCTTCGGGCAGGTCCAGTATCTCACGGCGGAAGACGGGCGGGTGGGCTCCATCCTTTCGCGCCGGCTGGAAGCGTCCAACGTCGATCTCGGCGCGCAGTTCGGTGATCTGATCCTGATCCAGCGCGGCTTCCAGGCCTCCTCGCAGATCATCAGCGTCAGCAACGACATGATCCAGCAACTCTTCGGCATAAGGGGCCAGGGATGAGCGGAGCATCGCGCTGGCTGCCGCGTTCCGCGCTGGAATGCGCGGAAGTGGCCGCCTGGATCACGCCCTGCCTCGCCGAATGGTCCGCTGCCTGGCTCGCTGCCGGATCGCTTGAACCCCTGGAGGGCTGGCGGGCAAGAACCGGCCTGTCCCTCCCTCCCGCCAATCGCCGCGATTGCGGCGCGAGCGGCCTCGTACTCTGCGCCGAAGCCGAGGAACTCCGTGGGCTGGCGGGCGCCATTCTCGGGCGGCAGCCGAGCGAGCGGGACTTCAGGAGCACCGCCGATCGGACTGTCGTCGACCATCTGCTCCATCGCGCGCTGGAGGATCTCGCGCAGCGCATCGAGGCATTCGCCGTCATCCTCTCTGCCGGGGGAGACGATCCGACCCATATCCTGCCGATCGGTCTGCAGGGGCAGCGCTTGCTCGCGATCGAAGCTCCGCGAGCCTGCATCATCGCCATGGCGATCGCGCTTGCGGACACCCCGCGGACGCGCACCGAGCCAGCGAAGCGCGCCGATGCGATCCGGGTGCAAAGCGTCGGCATCGCCGGGCTGCTCGGCTGTAATCGCCTGCTGCTTTCCGACCTCGAGGATCTCGGCGTCGGCGATGTGCTGCCGCTGATGTCCGATGCCACCGCCGCGCTCGACATCGTGGTGGGCACGGCCCGCATTCCCGCTGGCGCCACTCTCGCGCAGGAAGGCGACCATTTCATTCTCCACATCGAAAGGCCCGCAAGCGAATGGCGGACAACCCTGCCTTGACATCCAACCCTCTCCAGCTTGAACAAAGACTTATTGACCATATCGCAGTCGATGTCGAAGTCATGCTGGGCGAAGCGCGCCTGACCGTCGCCGAACTCAACCGGCTGGCGCAGGGCGATGTCCTGACGATCGACCGCAAGCTTAGCGAAGCGGCCGATATCCGCGTGAACGGCAAAGTGATCGCTCGCGGTGAGATCGTGACCGTCGGCAACAGCTTTGCCGTGCGCGTCACCGAGATCGGCGGCTGACCAATGAGCAAGCTTTCCTCCGTTCGCATCGAGCGATGTCGAAATGTGCGTCTCGACTTCGCTCGACACGAATGGTTGTATCGGACCGGTCGCCGCATCTTTTTGGGCATCGCGGCTGTCCTGCTTGCCACTCCCGCTATCGCAGCCGGACTCGGCGAGGGCGAGGATGTCTCGATTCCCTGGTTACGAATCGCCCTTTCCCTGCTCGCCTGCACCGGCGTGGCATGGGGCGCGATCATGCTTCTGCGGCGCCATCAGGCGGGGGGCTCCCTATTCTCGACCCGCTTCGCCCTGCCCCGCGCACCGGAACGCGCGATCGGCGTGATCGAGACTCGCCGTGTCAGCCAGCATGGCGATGCGTGCCTGCTGCGTTGCCGGGGCAAGGCCTATCTCCTGCTGGTCACCCCACACCAGGTCGCGGTGCTAGACAGCTTCGCGGAAGGTGCGGAATGAGCGTCGCGCTCCGCTGGCCGCTGCGTGGCGCGATCGCTCTGATCGGCTGTCATGCGGCCCCCGCCATCGCCCAGGCCGGCGCGGAAGGCACCACGGAAGCGGTACGCGTCGCCGTGATCCTCTCGGTGCTCGCTGTGGTCCCGGCGATCCTCATCAGCACGACGAGCTTCATTCGCATCGTCGTGGTGCTGGCCATGGTCCGCCACGCTTTCGGCATGCCGCAGACCCCGCCCAACGCCGTCCTTACCAGCCTGGCCTTGTTCATGACCGCCTTCGTGATGGGGCCCACCCTGTCGGAACTGAACGCAAAATCGCTCCAGCCGCTGCTTTCAGGCGAAGCGCAGATCGGCAAGGCGCTGGAAAGCGGCGCTGCCCCGCTCAAGACCTTCATGCTGCGCCAGACGAAGGACAGCGATATCGAGATGATCTATCGCATGGCCAACAGCCCGGTTCCGCAACGCACGGAAGATGTCGAGCTGTTCAAGCTGACGCCGGCTTTCATGCTGAACGAGCTGCGCGTAGCCTTCACGATCGGCTTCGTCATCCTGCTCCCCTTCCTGCTGATCGATCTCGTGGTGGCCAGCATCCTCCTGTCATTGGGCATGATGATGGTTCCGCCGGCCACGATCTCCCTGCCGGTCAAAGTTCTGATGTTCGTGCTGATCGACGGGTGGAGCCTGGTGCTGGAAGGGCTGCTCGGTAGCTTCGGATGAGCGCGCCGTGCTCTCGCGGCTTGGCTCTGCTGGTCCAGCCCGAGCGGGTGGAAGCCTCGCTCTGGCGCGCGCACCGCCAGGCCCCCGATGACGAGACACGGCGCTGCCTGTTCGACCACTACCGCCCCTTCGCGCGCCGGATCGCCCGTGCGCGCCAGGCCAAGCAGCGTCTCGGCGCAGACGAACGCGGCGATGTGGAGCAATTGGCCTATGAGGCCCTGCTCCACGCCATCGCGCGCTACGACCCGGCGCGCGGTGCGCCGTTCGAGGCTTTCGCCCGATCGCGCATCAACGGCCATATCAGCAACGGGCTCGCGCAGATGAGTGAAGCCGCTGCCCATTACCGCTATCGTCATCGGGCGGAGCGCGATCGGTTGCGATCCCTACGCGCAAGCGCGGACAGCTCCGATCCGCTGAGCGCGCTGTCCGAACTCGCCGCCACGCTCGCGCTAGGCCTGATGCTGGAGGAAGAGCGCCCGTTCGATCTGGAAACCTTGCCCGATCCGCAGCCTTCGGCCTATGAGAGTCTCGCCTGGCACGAGCTTTCGACCCGGCTCGCGGATCAGCTCGACGGCCTTCCGGCGCAGGAAGCCTATGTCATCCGCCAGCATTACCAGCATGGCGTCAGCTTCCAGCAGATCGCCGCGGTGCTGGGCCTCAGCAAAGGCCGCATATCCCAGATCCATCGTACCGCGCTGTTGCGTCTGCGCAGCCACCTCGCCCAATATCGATAGCGGAGAATTCCATGACGCTGTGCCATGATTCGGACCTGCAGACCCTGGTCGCCGCGATCCAGAGCGACGATGCGAACGACCTGCACGAGGTCGATCGCCTCCTCACCCGTTTTCCCGACGATCCGCGTCTCCATTTCATGAGAGGTTCGATCCTGGCCGGGCGGCAGCAGGCGATCCTGGCGCATGATGCGCTAGCCCGCGCAGTGGAGCTCGCGCCCGATTTCCACCTCGCGCGCTACCAGCTCGGCTTCTTCGAGCTGACTTCAGGCGAGGCGGACCGCGCGCTCTCCACCTGGGGCCCGTTGCTGCGCCTGGCGGAGGATCACTACCTGCGGCGCTTCGTCGAAGGGCTGATCCATCTGGTGCGCGACGAGTTCGACGAGGCGATCACGGAAATGGAACAGGGCATAACCCTCAACCAGGAAAACGAGCCGCTGAACAACGACATAAGGCTGCTGCTCGCGGAATGCCGGAAACTGGCGGCCGACAGCGCAGGCAAAGGTCCGGGCGGCGATGGCGACCTTTCGGCGACATCATTGCTGCTTGGCCAGTTCATCCCCGGCAGCCGCCACTGACTGGCGCCACGCATGACCCGCATCACCAATGTCGATCAAGTGCTGCTGCTGATCCGCCAGCAGCTGCAACGCCTGTCCGGGAACGGTGCACCCGCCCGCAAGGCACGCGCCACCAGCGCGCGAGGACCGCAGCGCCAGTCCGCGCTCGGCCGCCTGTCGGCGCTCAGCCGGCTGGAGGACCTGCCGGAAAGCGAGCTGGAACAATCGCTCGTCCGGGCGCTGCTGGCTGATGAGTTCGGCGATGGGCTCGCCAACGATCCGCGCTTCCTGCGGGTGGCGGGCGAAGTCTCCCACATCATCGCGGCGGACGAGGAAGCGCGGGGATTGCTAAGACAGGCAGTGCGGCGGGTGAAGGAGAGTGGATGAACAACAATACCGTTCGTCCTGAGCTTGTCGAAGGACCGTTCTTCACTTTCTCCATCGCTGAAGGGAAAAGCGGTCCTTCGACAAGCTCAGGACGAACGGGAATTTGTGTTCAGACCATCACCCCTCCGCTGGCGCTCTCGCGAAAACCCCGGTCATCTTCACGCGCAGCACGGGCACGCCGTCCTGGTTGCGCAGCTCGGTCTGCATGGAGGCGATGCCGCGATCCGGCTTCGATTCCGACACCCGGACGGACGTCATCTCGATCTCGCCGGTCAGCGTGTCGCCCGGATAGACCGGGCTCAGCCAGCGCAGTTCGTCCGCCCCACCCCCGGCGATCCCACGCACGCGCGTACCTTTCCAGAACGTATCCATCAACAGCGAGGAGATTACCGTCGTGTGCCAGCCGCTGGCCGACAGGCGCTTGAAGACCGGGCTCGCTTCCGCTGCCGCATCATCGAGATGGTAGGGCTGCGGATCGTATTTCGAAGCGAATGCGATCACGTCCTCGCGCGTGATCAGCATCTCGCCCAATGGGAAACGATCGCCGACCTTCAGATCTTCGAACACCAGATCGGCGTAGGGATTATTGGAGGGATTGTCGGTAATGGCGTCTCTCCTGATCAGAATTTGTTGTCGCGGGGGAAGCCGTTCGGCGGCAGACGGCCGGCGGCGCCGCGAGCGACTTTCCACAGCATCACGTCCTTTTCGGTGCGCACGCGTCCGCTTTCGCCGCCCATCGTCCAACTGAGGCCATCTTCCAGCCGGAGCGTGATCGCATCCGACAGACCACCGTCGCGATAACGCTGAAGCCCCACACCCTGCCCGCGCCCGAGCACGGGAAGTTCCTCGAGGCTGAAGATCACCAGCTTGCGATTGTCGCCCACTACGGCGACATGATCGTGCTCCGCCGCGATCTCGCGCACCACGGCAAGCTTTACGCCGGGCTTCACATTGACAACCTGACGGCCCTTGCGCGTCTCGGCGAGCAGTTCATCCATCTCGGCAGCGAAACCCTTGCCCGCGCTGCTGGCGAGCAGGACCTGCCCCTTCGGCCGGAATACCAGCAAAGCGACGATCTGCGCTTCGGCGTCGATATCGACCATCGTGCGGATCGGCTCACCGAAACCGCGCGCGCCCGGCAGCTTGTCCGCACCGAGGGTGTAGAACCGGCCGTTGGCAGCCGCGATCAGCAGCTTGTCGGTGGTCTGCGCATGGAGCGCGAAGGCCGGGCCATCGCCTTCCTTGAACTTGAAATCGCCATCCAGCGGCACATGCCCCCGCGCCGCCCTGATCCAGCCGCGCTGGGAGAGGATCACTGTCACCGGCTCCTTCTCGATCATCGCATCCATGCTGAACTCGACGGTCGGGCGAGCTTCGGCGATCAGCGTTCGGCGGCGGCCGAGCGGCGTGTCTCCCGCATATTCGGCGCGCAGCTGGTTCAGATCCCGCTTCAGCCGCGTGCGCTGGCGCGCGGGGCTTGCAAGCAGCTTTTCGAGCTCGTCGCGTTCCGCCAGCAGATCGTCCCGCTCCTGCCGCAGCTCCATCTCTTCCAGCTTGCGCAGACTGCGCAGCCGCATGTTGAGAATCGCTTCGGCCTGCCGGTCGGTCAGGTTGAACTCGGCCATCATCACCGGCTTGGGCTCGTCCTCGGTGCGGATGATCTCGAT
>CAMLQG010000090.1 GCA_946482075.1 uncultured Erythrobacteraceae bacterium | reverse complement strand
AGCAATCGCATCCGGTCATGCAGGGCCTGTGCTTCCTCGACGCTGCTGTCGCGGCCATAGCCGCGCTGGGCGGCATGTTCCGCCGCGCGGCTTTCGGTGCGGTTGATTTCTTCTCCGGCGAAGAGAGTGCGGCGCGCCTCGGCAAAGCCGGAAGCCTCGGCAAGCGCTTCGAAATCGGCCAACAGTTCCGCAGTCAGATGCGTCTTGGACCAGTCGAACAGGATACCGCCCCTGATATCGCCAACTTCGAGATCGAGCCGGGTGGAAAGGAGCGATAGTCGGTCGGGATTATCGAAAAGGTCGGTCAGGCTGCGGGAAGGGTGGCCGGCGAGCTTCGCCCATGCTGCATTGACCGCTTCTTTCATGGATTCTCCTTTCCTACAGCCGCCTCGGCGGACTAGGGAGTGTATCGATGACCCACCGTTCTCGCCATATCAAGCTTTCGCACGTGCAACACGCCGCGAATCCCGGCCGCTTGGAGGGAGAGAAGGTTTTGCCTCTGGACAGTGTCAACTGTGTAAACCAGTCCCCGGTTCCGATCGTTGCAGGCCCTTGACGAGAACCGTACCGCCCAACATGGACGCTTCGATGACAGAGACTCCTCCCGCCGCGAACGAGCTCGACTCCGCGCCTGAGAAAATCGAACCGCAGAAGAAGGAGGAAAGCTTCGTCGTCTTCCTCCTGAAGCTCGTCACCATCGTTCTGGTGTTCCGCAGCTTCTTCTTCTCGCCGTTCAACATCCCGAGCGAGAGCATGCTGCCGCGCCTGCTGGATGGGGATTACCTGCTCGCCGCCAAATGGCCCTATGGCTACTCGAAATACTCGATGCCGTTCAGCGCACCGGTGATCCCCGGCCGTATCCTGGCGGGCCAGCCGGAACGTGGCGATATCGTCATCTTCAAGGCGCCGCCCAACAACGATATCGACTATATCAAGCGCGTGATCGGCCTGCCGGGCGATCAGGTGCAGATGATCGGCGGCGTGCTGCACCTGAACGGCAAACCCGTGCCCAAGCAGAAGATCGCCGATTTCGTCGTGCCGATCACTCCCAACACGGACTGCGCCTCGGTCGGCTTCATCGACAAGGCGAAGGACGGCACGCCGATCTGTCGCTATCCGCGCTATCGGGAAACGCTGCCGGGCGGGCGCAGCTATGACGTGCTCGATTTCGGCCCAACCCCGCAGGACGACACGGTACCCGTGGTGGTGCCCGAAGGCATGCTGTTCCTGATGGGCGACAATCGCGACAATTCCCAGGATAGCCGCTTCCCCGCGCGCGCCGGCGGTGGGATCGGGCTGGTCCCGCAGGACAATCTCGTCGGCCGCGCGGCGATCATGATGTGGTCCACCGATGGATCGGTCGAATGGCTGAAGCCGTGGACCTGGTTCACCGCCGCCCGCTGGAGCCGGATCGGGGGCACTTTTTGAGCAAGGACAAGTCTCTCCCGCCCGCGACCCTGGCCTTCCTGAAGGGGCTCGGCGTCGCGGAGGTCACGGATGAGACGCTCTGGCTGGAAGCGCTGACCCATGGCAGCTTCGGCGCGCAGCGGGATTACGAAAGGCTCGAATTCCTGGGAGACCGGGTGCTGGGTCTTGCGATCGCCGAATGGCTGTACGAGCAGGCGGATGATGCGGAAGGCAAGCTTTCGCAGCGGCTGAACGCGCTGGTGAGCCGCGAGATGTGCGCGCAGATGGCGCGCAGCATCGGCCTGCCGGCGCATATCCGCCTGGGCAAGCAGGCACGCGAGGACGGCGGCGCGGACAGCGACAATATCCTCGGCGACGTGATGGAAGCGCTCTTGGGCGCAAGCCTGATCTCCCGCGGTTACGAACCGACGCGTGACATGGTGCGGACAATCTGGGCCAATGCGGTCGCCGGCCATGCCGGACAGATCAAGCATCCCAAATCGGCGTTGCAGGAATGGGCGGCGGGCAATCGTCGCAAGATGCCGGACTATCGCCTGGTCGATCGTTCCGGCCCCGATCATGCGGCGCGCTTCACCGTCTCCGTCTCGATCAAGGGCGTGGGCGAGGCGGAAGCCACGGGATCGAGCAAGCAGGAAGCCGAAACGGCGGCGGCGCGCGTGTTCCTGGAGAAGTTCGCTTGAATCCGTTTCCCTCCCCGTTCGTCCTGAGCTTGTCGAAGGACGGTTCTTCACTTCAAGTAGGAAAGTGGCCCTTCGACAAGCTCAGGGCGAACGGAAATGACTGATACCCAGAATCCCAGATGCGGCGTGGTCGCGGTGATCGGTGCGCCGAATGCGGGCAAGTCCACGCTCGTGAATGCGCTGGTCGGCCAGAAGGTCGCCATCACCTCGGCCAAGGCGCAGACCACGCGGGCACGCCTGCTGGGGATCGCGCTGGAGGGCGAAGTGCAGATGATCCTGGCGGACACGCCCGGCATTTTCGCGCCCAAGCGGCGGCTCGATCGCGCGATGGTCAGCGCCGCCTGGGAAGGCGCGCATGCGGCCGATGCGATCCTGCTGGTGGTGGACAGCGTCAAGCAGCGCAAGCACGAGCTGATGCCGATCCTCGACGCCTTGCAGAACCGGCCGGAACGCAAGCTGCTGGTGCTGAACAAGGTCGATGCGTCGAAGAAGGAGCCCTTGCTGGCGCTGGCGCAGGAACTGACCGCGCAGGGCGGGTTCGACGAGGTGTTCTTCATTTCCGCACTGACCGGCGACGGGGTGGCGGGCCTCAAGACGCATCTCGCGTCGCTCATGCCGGAAGGGGTGTGGCACTATCCCGAAGACCAGGTCAGCGATGCGAGCGAACGGCTGCTCGCCGCCGAGATCACGCGCGAGCAGCTCTATCGCCAGCTGCATGAGGAACTGCCCTATGACAGCGCGGTGCGGCCGGAAAGCTACCAGACGCGCAAGGATGGATCGGTGGAGATTCACCAGCAGATCGTGGTCGGGCGCGAAAGCCAGCGGCCGATCGTGCTCGGCAAGCGCGGCGCGAGGATCAAGACGATCGGCGAAGCGTCCCGCAAGGAGCTGAGCGAGCTGCTGGGCGTGAAGGTCCACCTCTTCCTCCATGTGAAGGTGGAAGAGAACTGGGCGGAAAGCCGCGAGATATTCGAGGAGATCGGGCTCGACTGGGTGAAGTAGGATTTAGATCTGTATCGTCATTGCGAGCCCGGGAAAGCCGGGAGAAGCAATCCAGAGCGGATCACGCCGGGTTTGGACCGCTTCGGACCTGCGGTCCTCGCGATGACGGCGTACTTCACCTCAGCGCCGCTTCCAGCTTTGCCTTCAGTTCCGGCAGCTGGTCCGGATGCCGCTTCGCCAGCGCCTCGACTGCGTCCACGATGGCTTCGGGCGTGGCCAGGCCGCGTGCTTCGTCCACCGCCTTGTCGGCCTTTTCCCGCAGATCGGTGAACGCCTCGACCGCAGCCTTCTGCTCGTCCGTCAGGCCCTTGGCGCCCATCTTCGTCACCAGTACGTCGATCACGTCGATCAGCGTGCTGAGCTGGCTGCCGTAACTGCCGACCTTGGACAGGACGTGGGCCTCCACCGGCTCGTCCTCGGGATTGTAGTTGAAGATTACCTGCGGGCTGTAGAAGCGCTGCCAGTCCGTGACCGGGTTGTTCACGAAGCGCCCGATCGTCTGGGCGAAGGGCGAGAAGAGCGACCAGGGCGTTGCAGGCATGGCGGGCCTCCTTCCAGGGCTGCGCCAGCCTACCATGCTGCGCCGCAACATCCTACCGCCAATCGGCATGTACCGGGCGGCAGCTTGTATCCTCCGCCGCCCGGTCCTCTCCTATTCGGTGTAGAGCGCGCGCAGCCGCTTGATCTCTTCCGGGCCGATGCCGATCTCGGTCTTCAGGTAATTGTCAACCGAGCCCCACTTCGTATCGATCTCCTCGAAGGAGATGGTGAGGTAGGATTTGCCGTCTTTGGTGTAGAGCGGCCTGGCCACCGGGTCCTTCTGGTAGCCGGCGAACATCGCCGCCACCGGGTCCTTCGCGACGGTGGCTTCGTCGATCTTCGGCATCTCGTTCTTCGGCTGGCGATACTGGGTGGAGAGGTGGTAATCCTGGATAATCACGTCGCGCGGCGTGCCGAGCGCGGAGAGCACCATGGCGGTGACGAAGCCGGTGCGGTCCTGCCCGGCCGAGCAGTTGTAGGCGATCGGCTGTTCGTCGCGCAGCAGCTTGGCGAAGACCTGCTTCAGCTGCGGGGCGAGGCCGGTCGGGAAAGCGCGATAGACACCTTCGATACCGCCCGGCAGGTTCATGTTCTTCATCGAATAGCCGACCGCCGTGTAAGGCACGCCATCGATCTTCGACGGGGCCAGCACGCGTTCCTCGTCCGAGCGCAGATCGACCATGTTGGCGAGATCGAGCGCCTTGATCTTGTCGAGGTCGGCCGGCGTCAGCAGCGCCGTGCCGCCCGAGCGGTAGATCTTGCCCCAGGCGACACGCTTGCCGTCCGCTGCCGGATAGCCGCCCACGTCGCGGAAGTTGGAGCCGCCTTCGAGCACGAGGACGCGTTCGCGTTTCTGCGCGACTTCGGCGTGAGCGGCGTGTTCCGCCGTGGCGACCGGCGTCCTGGCGGCCAGCGGGGTGCCCGCCAGCAGGAGCGGAAGGAGGAAGGCGGCGGCTTTGAGATGGGTTTTCATCGGGTATCCTCTCTAGAGCATGATCCGTTTGAGGGGAATCGTCCTTGCGAGGAGCGCAGCGACGAAGCAATCCAGCGCCTTCACGTGGTGCTCTGGATTGCTGCTACCGGCTTCGCCGGTCTCGCAATGGCGAAGGAGGAAGGCAAGAACGGTCATCGGTTAGAACGACACGCTCAGTTCAGCGCCGAACGTCCTGGGCTCGTTGAAGATGCCGTAATCGCCGAGGGCCTTATAGGAGCCGTGGCTTTTGTAGAAGACGTGCTGCGCATTGAACAGGTTGCGGGCCCACACCGAGACCCCGAGCGTGGCGACGCCGTTCATCGGGATGTCCACCACGCCGAGCCGCCCGTTCACGATGAACGAACTGTCGGTCAGCGTCGGCTCGCCCGAGTTGGAACGATAGCCGTCCGCATAGGCCGCATCGAGATGCGCCTTCAGCGTCGCATTGCCGACCGGCACCGAATAGTCGATCGCGCCGCTGGCCGCGTTCTTCGGCGTATAGACGATGTAGACATGCTGGATCGCGCCGCTGAACGGGTTGGTCGCGTCGGGCAGGTGGGTCTTGGTATAGGCATAGGCGGCGGACAGGGTCAGCCCTTCGATCGGCGCGAAGGTCAGGTCTGCCTCGATGCCTTTCAGCTTGCCCTTGCCCGGCGCGTTGACCGTTTCGATCGTGCCGCGATTGTTGGTGGCGAGATTGACCGCGTTGAAGTCGATCTGGATGTCGTTGTAGGTCGTTTTCCAGGCGGCGACGTTCAGGCGGACGCGGCGGTCCCAGAACTCGCTCTTGAAGCCGAGTTCCCAGCTTTCCACCGTCTCTTCGTCGAAAGCGCGGTAATTGACCGAACGGGAATTCGCGCCGCCGGCACGATAGGCAGTGCTCCACTTGCCGTAGAGGTGCAGCCCGTCCACCGGATCCAGCGCGATCGTCACCATCGGGTCGATCCGATCGCCGGAAATCTTGAAGGTGTAATCCGTGTCGGCGCCATTGACCTTGTAGAGCGAGCCGCTCTTCTTGTCCTTGGTCCAGCGAGCGCCGCCGGTGATATGGAGAATGTCGATCGGCGACCAGGTCGCCTGGCCGAAGAAGGCGTAACTGTCGGCCTTGGCCGTGCTCGCGCGATCGGGGAAGTCCCACCGGGCGCCTTCGCGCAGCGTCGGGAGCAGCGTATAGGCCGAACCATCCGCATTCCACTTGGCGACGTTCGGCGTCCAGGCGTCATCATCGCCCTTTTCGTGGTAGTAGAAGAACCCGCCGACGAAGTTGAACTTGTCGAAATTGCCGAGAAGCTGGACTTCCTGGCTCCATTGCTCCTGGCGGAGGGATGCGAGGCTGTAGCGGGCGAAAGTGGCATTGGCCGTGAAAGGCCCGGAATGCGCGCCGAACCCGGCGTCATACTGGCTCTGGTCCAGCTTGCGGTAGGATGAGATCGAGCGCAGTTCGAGTACCTCGGACGGCTTCCAGCTCATGCTGAGCATATGGCCGTGCGTGTGGCCGACGCTGTCCTGCTGCGGCAGGCCGATATCGGCGGTCTTGGCGCGATCGGCCTGGACCTGGATCAGCTTCGCCAGAGGGCCGGCGGTGGGCGAGGTATTCAGCAGCTGGATATAGAACGGCGTCGTGATGTCGCGCGAGACGTCGAAATTGTAGAGCGCCTCGAATTCGGGCGAGGGCGACCAGCGCAGCCCGAGATGGAAACCCTGCTTGTCGTATTTGTTGAAGTCCTCCGCCGATTCCAGCGGGTTCTTCACCGTGCCGTTGCGCTTGGCGATCACGCCGTCGAGCTTGAGCGAGAAATTGTTCCATTCGGGCAGGTCCACGTGGATCTCGCCCTTGTAGCTGCCGTAATTGCCCATGCCGAAAATGGCCCGCGTCTCGAATTCGCCGCTGGGCTTGCGCGTCACGATGCTGACCGCGCCGCCCGTGGAGTTGCGGCCGAACAGCGTGCCTTGCGGGCCCTTCAGCACTTCGATCCGTTCGATGTCGTAGAGCGCGGAGCCGAGACCCTGCGAGCGGCCGAGATAGACGCCATCGATATAGATGCCCACGCCGGCGTCGCGGCTGGGCTGGTTGGCGTCGAACGGCACGATGCCGCGAATGCCGACCGTGAGCGCCGAGGTGCGCGTGGCGAACGGCGCGATGCGCAGCGAGGGGATGCTGCCGTCCATCAGGTCGGTCAGGCTCTTCACGCCGCGATTGCGAAGGTCTTCGCTATCCATGACCGAAATGGCGATCGGGGTCTGCTGGAGATTGGTTTCACGCTTCTGCGCGGTGACGACGATCTCGCGCAGGCCGGCATCGGCGTCAGTGCTCGAATCGGCGGTCTGATCGGCTGCGGTATCGGCCAAGGCTGCGCTGCTGGTGGCGAGCGCAAGAACCGCGGAAATTGCGCTGATCCCGGTGCGGGAGGTGAATTGGGAAGAAGGAAACATGGACGACCCCTAGCTGTGTCGAAGGGGCCGATAGGCAGCGCGGCTTACGTTCAAATGGCATTGTGCTGACAGGGATGTGTCATAATATTGTGCGGTGCGTCATAGGTGTCATGGGCAGTCGACCCTGCTAGCCCGTTCGTCCTGAGCTTGTCGAAGGACCGCTTTTCTCTTCAGCAAGATAAGAAAGGAAGGACGGCTCTTCGACAAACTCAGGGCGAACGGCTTTCCGATATATCCCTTGAGACAAAACGCTGTCCTACAGCGGTGGAATGTGGCTTAACCTTGCAGATGCGCTTCCCCGCCATCCGTGTTGCCCATACCTCCGCCCGCCGGACGGCCGAAGCTGCACGTTTTGCGAAAGGTCACACGATCGCTCCAAAGGATTTTGCAAAAAAACAGATAGTTAAACCGGATTTAGAAAGGGTGACGAGGGCGCTTTCACTCCATTCTGCGTCAACCAGATGCATTACCCCACGGGGCTGGCTTTCGCGCGCGGGCCGTCCCATATCGCCGGTCCGTATGTGAGGAGCACTTCATGGCCAGGTTCGATTACGATCTCTTTGTGATAGGCGCAGGGTCCGGCGGCGTGCGGGCGAGCCGCGTGGCGGCGGCGCATGGCGCGAAAGTGGCCGTGGCGGAGGAATACAAGGTCGGAGGAACCTGCGTGATCCGGGGCTGCGTGCCCAAGAAGATGCTGGTCTATGGATCGCATTTCGCCGAGGATCTGGAAGATGCCCGCAATTTCGGCTGGACGGTGGAAGGCAAGGCGTTCGACTGGCCGGTACTGCGCGACAATGTGCTCAACGATGTCGAGCGGCTGAACGGCCTCTACACCCAGACGCTGGAGAACCATCAGGTCGAACGCTTCCTGGAACGCGCGACCGTCATCGGGCCGAACAGCGTGAAGCTTGCCTCGGGCAAGGATGTGACCGCGAAGTACATCCTGATTGCGGTGGGGGCCTGGCCGACCATGCCGGACCTGCCGGGGATCGAGCATTGCGTCACATCCAACGAGATGTTCCATCTGGAAGAACTGCCCAAGCGGCTGGTGGTGGTCGGTGCGGGCTATATCGCGATGGAATTCGCGGGCGTGTTTGCAGCACTCGGCAGCCAGGTCACGGTGATCCATCGCAGCGAACGCATCCTGCGCGGCTATGACGAGACGCTGACCGACCGGTTGACCCAGCTGATGATGGCACGCGGCGTCGACTTTCGCCTGAACTGCCCGATCGAGAAAGTGGAGAAGACCAAGGATTGCCTGCTCGTCCATCATGGGCGGGCGGAACCCACCCCGGCAGATGTCGTGCTTGTAGCCGTGGGACGGCACCCCAAGACCGATGGGCTGGGGCTGGAGAATGCCGGGATCGAGCTTGGCGAAAAGGGCGAGATCAAGGTCGACGAGAATGGCGCGACCAGCTGCAAGAGCATCTATGCCGTGGGCGACGTAACCGACCGGGTGCAGCTCACCCCCGTCGCGATCCGCGAAGGCCAGGCCTTTGCCGATACGCTGTTCGGCGACAGGCCGACCACGGTCGATTACGGCTGCATCCCGAGCGCGGTCTTCTCGCACCCGCCGCTCGCCTCGGTGGGGCTGACCGAAGGCCAGGCGCGCAACACGCTGGGCAAGATCGCGGTCTATTCGGCCGATTTCCGGCCGATGAAGAACGTGCTCGCCGGGCGGCAGGAACGCGGCATCTACAAGATGGTCGTGGACGATGCCACGGGCAGGATCGTAGGGCTGCATATGATCGGCCCGGAAGCGCCGGAGATCCTCCAGGCGGCCGCGATCGCGGTGAAGGCTGGGCTCACCAAGGCGGATTTCGACGCGACCGTGGCGCTGCATCCCAGCATGGCGGAAGAGCTTGTCCTGATGAAGTGATGCCTGCCCCTGCCGCCGACGGAGGGGGCAGGACATTCGCTGGAATGTGGCGCTTTATGTGATACGCTCGCACCAGACGCCGCGAGAACAGCGGCGCAACAGGGAGGAGCAGGGCATGCAGCCATCGGATCTGGGCTATTCCGCGCAGGACATCATCACCGCATGGGACACGCTGAACTGGCGGTTCCTGGGCGGTCTCGGGATCGGCGGGCTGTGTTTCTACATCTATTATGTCGAAGCGATCCGCTGCGGTTTCCGCGATAAATGCGCCGGGATGCCGTGGCAGACCAACATGTACAATGTCGCGCATGACAGCATCTACGTGCTCTCCTTCGCCAACTGGTTCGCCGCCGGATCGCCTACAAATCACATCCTCGCGCAGATCTTCTGGGGCGGGATCGTGGTGTGGCTCTGCATGGAGATGGTCGTCCACTACCAGACGATTAGATGGAGCCGGCAGGAGATGTTCCCGATGGTGCCGGCTTCCGCTTTCCTGCCGGTATATCTCGGCTGCCAGGCCTTCATCTGGCTGATGGTGATGTGGCTGCGCGTGACGCTGGACGATCCGTTCTTCTACATCCTGATCGCCACCACCTACACCGCCTGCCTGCTGTTCAACTTCCATTTCCTCTACCGGCGGGGCAGCCGGAGGGGGCAGTCGCAGCTGCTGGTCTGGGCGCTGGCCTTGACGCCGGTCTGCTACTGGTTCTTCTGCCTGCCGGCGATCAATCCGAAGATGGACAATATCTGGACCTACCTGTTCGGCGTGGCGAACTGCGCGGTGAGCTTCGGCTATGCGCTCTATTACCAGACCTTCCCGGCGCGGGAGAAGGTAGGCGAGGGTAATACGGGCTTGCGACCGGCTGTTTCGGGATAGGAGCTATTCGATCCGATAAGGCACCACGCCGCGCTGATCGGGATCGACGACGATCGCGCGGTCGCTGGGCGGGAAGGCGCGCTGGTCGCAATCCGGGCGCGGGCAGATGCGGCAGGATACGCCGATCCGGGTCGCGGTGTTGGGCGCGCCGAGATCCATGCCGTCGGCATAGATGAACTCGTCCGCATGGATGGTTTCGCAGCCCAGCGCCACGGCATAGCGCCGGGGGCTTCGCTGGAAGCTGCCCGAAGGCTTCACCAGCCCCTTGGCCATCGAGATGTAGCGTACGCCGTCCGGCGTCTCGGCCAGCTGCACCAGGATCCGGTCGGGGATCGCGACCGCCTCATGCATGATCCACAGCGGGCAGGCGCCGCCGAAGCGGGCGAATTGCAGGCGGGTGGCGGAATGGCGCTTGGTCACGTTGCCGGCCATGTCCACCCGGCAGAAGAACACCGGCACGCCCTTGGCGTCCGCCCGCTGGAGCGTGGAGAGCCGGTGGCAGGTCTGTTCGAAGCTGGTGCCGAAGACCTGCCGCAGCCGGTCGATATCATGGCGATGCCGCCGGGCTTCCTCCCGGAAGATGCGATAGGGCATCAGGATCGCGCCGGCGGCGTAGTTGCACAGGCCGATGAACAGCAATTGCCGCCCGGCCGCGCTGCGGGCGGTCGCGGTTTCCACGACCGCCGCGATCTCGTCCTTCAGGTCGATCGCGGCTAGCTGGTGGGCGAGCTGAAAACGGCGGCTTTCCGGCGGCTGCCCGGCATCGACCACCAGATGGCGCATCTGCGCGTCGAATTCGCGCAGGCCCCGGTCGCTCGCATAGCGCAGCGAGATGGAGAGCGCGCCTTTGAGGTAGGTTTCGATCGTTTCCGCATCGGGCGACAGCATCCGCCCGCGCAGCCGCTGCGCCAGTTCCTCCGCCGCGCGGTCGATCGTGTCGACATAGTTGTTCTGGAAATGGAACCAGTCGCGCACTTCCTCCCACGGGAGGCGTGGCCCGCCGGCATTGTCGGCCGACAGCGCATCGTCGACCATCTCCAGCCGCTGTCCTGTGCGGCGATAGGCTTCGTGCAGCATGATGAAGCGTTCGGCGAAGGCGGGCTGCTGTTCCGCGATGCGGGCAAGCTGTTCCGCCGGAAGCTGATCGGCGAAGAGCGGGTCCGCGGTCGCCTCGCGCAGGGCGACGAGGCGCCGCTCTGCGCTGTCCGCGCCGACATCCTGCCAGTCCAGCGGGAATTCGCGCGCCAGCCGCTCCAGCAGGGCTGGGGTCAGCGGGCGATCATCATTCTCCAGCTGCGAAAGATAGGAAGTGCTGATCTCCAGCCGCGCGGCCATCTCGCCCTGGCGCAGCGCGCGGCCCTCGCGGATCGTCCGCAACTGGCGGCCTGCGAAAATGCGGCGTCTGGCGACCATGGCTCTCCGTGTCCTGCCGGCAGCGCTTCGCAATGGGATGCGGGGTGCCGCCAATGAAACGGACTAGTTTGCAAAGGGCCGGTTTGCAACTTCGCAAATTAACATTGGACTCACGCGCCGCATCGCAGCATGGCGGTTGCTTGGATTTCACGGGCCAAGAAGGGGCATCCATGTCCGCAAATATCGCCGAACTCGAACGTCGTCGCGCCGGTGCAAAGCTGGGCGGCGGGCAAGCGCGCATCGATGCGCAGCACGCCAAGGGCAAGCTGACCGCGCGCGAGCGCATCGAAGTGCTGCTCGATCACGGCAGCTTCGAAGAATACGACATGTATGTCGAGCACAACTGCGTCGATTTCGGCATGAACGAGGATCACATCCCGGGTGACGGTGTGGTCACCGGTTCGGGCACGATCAATGGTCGCCTGGTCTTCATCTTCAGCCAGGACTTCACCGTCTATGGCGGCGCATTGTCCGAACGGCATGCGCAGAAGATCTGCAAGATCATGGACATGGCGATGAAGGTCGGTGCGCCGGTGATCGGCCTCAACGATTCCGGCGGCGCGCGCATCCAGGAAGGCGTGGCCAGCCTCGCGGGCTATGCCGAAGTGTTCCAGCGCAACGTGAACGCCAGCGGCGTGATCCCGCAGATCTCGGTCATCATGGGCCCGTGTGCCGGCGGCGCGGTCTATTCGCCGGCGATGACCGACTTCATCTTCATGGTGAAGGACAGCTCCTTCATGTTCGTGACCGGTCCGGACGTGGTGAAGACCGTCACCAACGAAGTCGTCACGCAGGACGAGCTCGGTGGCGCGGTGACGCATACCACCAAGACCTCGGTCGCCGACAACGCGTTCGAGAACGACATCGAAGCGCTGCTCTCGGTGCGCGATTTCTTCGACTTCCTGCCGCTCTCCAACAAGGAGGACGTGCCGGAACGCCCGACCTCGGACGATTGGGAGCGGATCGAAGACAGCCTGGACACGATCATCCCGGCCAACGCCAACCAGCCCTATGACATGCACGAGATCATCCGTAAGTGCATCGACGAAGGCGACTTCTTCGAAGTGCAGCCGGGTCATGCGGCGAATATCATTGTCGGTTTCGGCCGGGTGGAAGGCCGCACGGTGGGCATCGTCGCCAACCAGCCGATGGTGCTGGCGGGCTGCCTCGACATCAACAGCTCCAAGAAGGCCGCGCGCTTCGTGCGCTTCTGCGACTGCTTCAATATCCCGATCATCACGCTGGTGGACGTGCCCGGCTTCCTGCCCGGCACCGACCAGGAGCACAACGGCATCATCAAGCACGGCGCGAAGCTGCTCTTCGCCTATGCCGAAGCCACCGTGCCGAAGATCACCGTCATCACCCGCAAGGCCTATGGCGGCGCGTATGACGTGATGAGCTCCAAGCATCTGCGCGGCGATCTAAACTATGCCTGGCCCACGGCCGAAATAGCGGTGATGGGCGCCAAGGGTGCGGTGGAGATCATCTTCCGCAAGGACATGGGCGATCCGGACAAGATCGCGGCCCGCACCAAGGAATATGAAGACCGCTTCGCCAACCCCTTCGTGGCTGCGAGCAAAGGCTTCGTCGATGAAGTGATTATGCCCCATTCCACCCGCCGCCGCATCGCGCTGGGCCTCCGCAAGCTCCGCAACAAGGAGCTGGAGAATCCCTGGAAGAAGCACGACAACATCCCGCTCTAAGATCGGATCGAGCCATGAAACTGGGCCGCATGAACCATATCGGCGTCGCGACGCCGGATCTCGACGCTTCCATCGCCTTCTATCGTGACGTGATGGGCGCCAAGGACATCACCGAGCCTTTCGTGCTGGAAAGCCAGCAGGTCCGCGTGTGCTTCGTCAACACGCCGGGCGAGAACGGCACGGCAGGCACGCAGGTCGAACTGCTCCAGCCGACCACGCCGGATTCCGCGGTCGGTAAGTGGCTGGAAAAGAACCCGCTCGGCGGGCAGCACCACATCTGCTACGAAGTGCCGGACATCCAAGCCGCCAAGGCGTGGTTCGAGAAGCTCGGCAAGCGAGTGTTGGGCGAACCGCGTATCGGCGCGCATGGAACGCTGATCTTCTTTGTCCATCCCAAGGACATGGGCGGCCAGCTGACCGAGATCATGGAGAGCCCGAAAGGCGCGCATTAAGCCATGTTCCGCTTCCTCACCTACGCTCTGGCAGACGGCATCGCCCGCATCACTCTGGCGCGGCCGGAACTGCTCAACGCGCTGTCCGCCAAGGTGGGCGTGGAGCTGACTTCCGCGCTGGAAAGGGCGGAGGCTGACGGCGCGCGGGTGGTGGTGCTGGCGGGAGAGGGGCGCGCGTTTTCCGCCGGCGGCGATTTATCGGAGGGCTTTCCGACCGATCCGGCCGTGGCCCATGGTTTCCTGCTCGACCTTCAAGGGCCGATCCGCAAGATCGCCGAACTCCCGATGCCCGTGATCGCTGCGGTGCAGGGTGCCGTAGCGGGCGGTGGCGTGGGTCTGGCGCTGGCTGCCGACATGGTGGTGGCGGCCCGGTCGGCCTATTTCATGCTGGCTTTCGTCCAGGTGGGCCTTGCGCCGGAAATGGGCTCGGCATGGCTGGTGGCGAAAAGCGTCGGACGGGCCCGTGTTCTGGAACTCGCATTGCTGGGTGACAAGCTGTCCGCGGAAAAGGCGCTGGATTGGGGTCTGATCGCCCGCGTGGTGGAAGATGATGCGCTGGCCGCCGAAGTCGATGTGCTCGCGGCCCGTCTCGCCAAGGGGCCACCGCTCTCCCTGGCGGCCATTCGCCGCGAAGTCGCCCAGGCGCTGACCGGCACTTTGGAAGACATGTTCGTGATGGAGCAGAGCATCGCACCCGTGCTCGCCACTTCGGAGGACTGTCATGAAGGCGTCGCCGCCTTCATGGAGCGTCGTCCGGCTCAATTCAAAGGTAAGTAAGATGACCGACAAGCCCACTCTCGATAGCTGGAAAGCCGCCGCCGACAAGGAGGTGAAGGGCAAGGACCTGACTTGGCATACGCCCGAAGGGATCGATGTGAAGCCGCTCTACACGGCGGAAGACGTCACGGTCGATCCGGGCCTGCCGGGTTATGCTCCGTTCACGCGCGGCGTGCGCGCCAGCATGTATGCCGGCCGCCCCTGGACGATCCGCCAATATGCCGGTTTCTCCACCGCCGAGGAATCGAACGCGTTCTACAAGCGCAATCTCGCCGCCGGCCAGAAGGGCCTCTCGGTCGCTTTCGACCTCGCGACCCATCGCGGCTATGACAGCGACCACCCGCGCGTGACGGGCGATGTGGGCAAGGCCGGCGTGGCGATCGATACGCTGGAGGACATGAAGATCCTGTTCGACGGCATCCCGCTCGATCAGATGTCGGTCTCCATGACCATGAACGGCGCGGTGATCCCCATCCTTGCCTTCTTCATCGTCGCGGGTGAGGAGC
>CAMLQG010000089.1 GCA_946482075.1 uncultured Erythrobacteraceae bacterium | reverse complement strand
CTGGATGAAGACGGCCAATATCGGCCCGTTCTATATCATGGAGAACATCTCGCCCGAGAACGTCCGCTATCGCGGCCGGCCTGCGCCGCTCACCATGGATCTGGCTTTCTGTCAGGCCGGCGGTGTCCAGATCGAACTGATCCAGGTGAAGAGCGAGGGCCCCAACGTCTACAGCGACAGCGTGCCTGCCGGCACCGATGCCTATCACCACATCTGCTACTTCACGCACGACCTCGATGCGGATTACGCGCATTACAAGGCGCTGGGCGCGGATGTGGCTGTCGAAGCGACTTTCGGCCCGATGCGCTACGCCTATTTCGACACGCGCCACCTGATCGGCTGCATGACCGAAGTGATGGAGCATGATGAAAACGTCGAAGGCATGTTCGCGATGATCGCCGAAGCGTCCATCGATTGGGACGGCAGCGATCCGGTGCGGATGGTGGGGTGAAGGGCGATGAGCAATCCCCCTCCCCCGAGGGGAGAGGAGATCGGCCCTAGAGCTTCGGATCCAATACTACCTTGCACTGCGTTCCGCGCTTCTTGAGCGCCTCGAACGCGTCGGGCAGCTGCGCGTAGGAAATCACGTCCGTCACCATCGCGACCGGATCGACGATTCCGCGATCGAGCGTGTTGGCGGCATGTTCGAACATCGCGAGATGCGTGCCTACCGCGAACTGCATCCGAACCTGCTTGTAAACCGCCATCGCCGGCATCCAGGGGCCGTCATGCTCGCAGATGCCGAGGACGGTCACCAGGCCTTGGGGCCTGACGGCATCCACCGCCATCTGGATCGCGCCCGGAAAGCCTGCGCATTCGAGCACGACATCCGGCATGCCGCCGAAGAATTCGGCGAGATTGCCCGGAAGGCTGTCGTCGGTGACGAAGAACTCGTCCACGCCCACGGCCCGCGCGATATGTTCGCGAGTCCGGCTGGAAGCGACCGCGACGATCTTCCCCGCGCTGGCCTGCCGTGCCCAGAAGGCGGCGGCGATCCCGATCGGGCCCGTGCCGATCACCAGCACGTCGGAACCCGGCTCGAACGGATTGCTCTGAATGCCGAGCAGTCCCACCGCCAGCGGTTCGATGATCGCGGCATCGTCGAGCGAAAGCGTCTTGGGCAACCGCGCACAGCTGGCATCCAGCGCGGTCATGTAATCGGCAAATCCGCCGAACCACGGCACCGGGCCTTGAACGCAGAAATAGGGCGAACCGCCCTTGCAGGATGCACATTGGCCGCAGCCCCTGGTCGGATGCGGAACGACATGGTCGCCGACCTTGAGCCGTTCCACGCCCTTGCCCACCGCCACCACTTCGGCCGACCGCTCATGGCCCAGGATGAAGCCCGGCGGCGCGCACATGCTGTTGTGTTCGTCGGTCATGTGGAGGTCCGTGCCGCAGATGCCGCAACGATGGACGCGCAGCAGGACTTCGCCCTCGCCCGGTTCCGGATCGGCGACTTCCCGGATTTCCAGTTTCTCGCCCGGCTTGTTGAATACTGCGGCGCGCATGCGTTCTCCTACTTCTTCCCGAGCCCGTATGTTTCGATATATTCGGCGTGGCGGTCCAGGATCATGGACGGCGTCAGGCCGAAATCCTCCATCTCATATCTGTGCAGGCCATGGCCTTCCGGATTTTTCTCGATCCGCGCGGCGATCGCCGTTTCGGCTTGCGCGCTCATGGTCAGCCCGAAATGATCGTAGATCCGCCCGATCACTTCCATCGGCCTGGCATGGAATTCCGGGTGGTAGAGATCGAAGAACTGGCTTTCCCTGCCCGTCTCCCGCTTGCGCGTCACCATGCCACGGTCGGTCATCGCCGCCCATTTCTCCAATTCGCGCGGTCCGAGGATCTTCTGGGTGAGCTTCGCCGCTTCGCCTTCATGCGCGGTCTTGTAGAAATGGATCGTGCTGGCGATGGAAGGCACGGCTTTCAGCGGATCGCGATGCGTCTGGATCACGCGCACGTCCGGGACCAGCTCGAACCAGTAATCGAGCTGGCCGATGCTGGCGGGGTTCTTCAGCAGGAAGGTCTTGTCCGGTTCGTGGCAGCCGATCAGCTTGAGAATATTCATCTCGCGCATCACGTCGGGCCGCTCGCTGCGCGTCGCCCACCACGCATCGTAGCCGGCGCAATACCAGATCGACGCGAAGATGTTGCTGGAGAAGGTCCCGGCCTGGATCTCGTTCTCCTCGTCCACCTCGTCCGCGACCACGAGATGGGCGTGGGCGATGTCCGGCGATTGGGCATGCTGGTTGGCAAGCCATTGCACCTGGCGCTGGAAGGCCGGATGGTTCGCCCATTGCGCGCGCGGCGGGCGGGGCTGCGGCGCTTTGGTGAGCCAGTTCTGGATACCCTGGAACTGCGGGTCCGCGCTCATCAGCTTGTGCAGCACCGTAGTGCCCGTTCGCGGGTGGCCGCAAATGATGATCGGGGCTTTCAGCCGGAAGTCTTTCCATTCGGGATAGCGCTTCCAGTTCTCCGCCGCATACAGACGCGCGGTGAGGTAGGTGACGACCGTGTCCCACACCATCTCGCGGCCCATGGGCGTCAGATGCGGATCGATGTCCAGCGACTCCAGCAATACCGACAAGCCGGTGCTGTAGTCGTCCTCGCCGAAATCGGTCAGTCCGCAGCGCGCGATGGCGGCTTCGTGGACATAGTCCCAGCTCGTGCGGAAGCTTTCCGGCGCGGGGTGCGCCTTGCCTTCTTTCACGTCCTGCATCCCCCTTCCCCTTCGCTTACCAGCGCCGCCGGAGCTGCGCGCCGATGCGGCGCTTGACCAGCGCCTCGCGCCTCTCCTCCTCGCTCACCACCGGCGTGTCGGCGGGCAGATGGTTGCGGATGTCGGCGAGCTTGACGAGCCTGGCTTCGGGCATCGGCCAGCTGTCGCATTGGGTCCAGCGGCCGAACAGCGTCCCTTCCCGGAACCCGCCCGTGTCGAGCCAGTTGTGGATTCCCGGATCGCTGTGCGACAGCACCGCGCGGAACTTCCCGTCGCTGTCGATCCGCGCCTGGTGCCCGTTGAGGCTGGCCTGGCGGTAGACGAACTCGACCTGGTTGAAATAGGGATCGTTGACCTGGATGTTCCAATAGCGCCGGACCGCGGGCAGCTCGGTCTCGATGATCAGCGCCTCGTCCTCCTCGACCTCGAACACCGCGTTCCAGTAGACCTGCTTGACCAGCCCCACCCCCTGATAGGTCTCGAACTCGAACCTGTTCTTGCCCGAACGCGCCAGCGTGCGGTTCTGGAAGCCGTAGAACAGCTTGCACAGCCGTTCCGACAGGGTCAGCGCGCCTCTCAGCCGCTCGTCGATCTCCGGGATCGGCATGCGGCGCTTCTGGAGCGGCGCATCGAGGCATTCGATCGCCATGCGCGTGTCGACCTCGTTGCCCCAGTCGTAGGACCGCATCCGCACGATCACATAGTCGACATCCTCCTGAATCCGGTGCCAGGTGCCCTGATAGCCCGGCTCCGGCTCGCTGGCCGACAGCAGGATCTCGAACCTGCCGTCCGGCCCGACCTCGATCTCCTCGTCGTCGAGATAGCTCGAATGCTGCTGGCCGACTTCCTCGACCATGCCCATCATGCCATGGCCGAACTGGAAATTGACCATGTGGATCGTGCCCCGGTCGCCCACGATGCGGTAGCGTTTCGTGCCGTCGAGCGGCGCATAGTAATAGACGTCGTCCGGATTGGGCTGGAGCAGGAAGACCGAGTTCCACAGCGGCATGAATTCCGGATGCTCGGCGTTCGACTGGAAATACTGGAAATAGGCGTAGGAGATGTTCATCACCAGCTGGCGGTACAGATCCGCCCGGTAATGCTCGTCCTCCGGCTTCCACAACAGCTGCAGCAGGTCCGTCCCCGCCGGCTTCAGCAGATCAACATACGCATCCCAGCTCTCAAGCTCGCCCGGCATCCAAACTCTCCCAACTCGTCGACCATTTCCCACCCTACCCCCTTGGGAGCGTTGGCGGATGATCATTTCAATCCAGCACGACATCGAAGACTCGGCCGACCGCAAGCATCATCGTCGGGAACATCGCCCCGATACGCAAGCGACAGAACGCGAACTGACTGCCCGAACACTCGCTGGATGCGAGGTAACAGCCCCAAATAACGTGATGCCATCATTATCATCGCGAAAACTTTGATATTGGGGCCCGCGCATCAAAAGCTGAGCGTTGAGCCCCCGCTGCTTGACTTTGCAGGCAAGGCCTGTCGACATACTGCAGCAATCCAGAAGAGAACGAGCCGGGAATTGATACTTCCCGCCAGAGCCGGTGACGGCATGGAGAGGTACGAATGGAGATGGTAGTCTCGACAGGAGCGCCCGATCCCTTTCAGGCTGTCATGGGGTTGAAGCTGAGCGGCAGTTCTGAAGCTAGCGGAGATTTCAACGCGCAGCACCGCCGCCGCGCGGAAATCCTCGCGGCCACCCGTCGCCTGCTCGCCGCGGATGGACATCAGAGATTCACGATCCGCTCCGTCTCGGAAGCGTGCAGCCTGACGGCGCAGACGATCCATAACAGCTTCGGCTGCAAGGTGGATCTGCTGCGTACCGCGCTCAACGAACATACGCTGATGATCGATTCCCATGCGCTGCGGCAAACACGAAATCCCGCCGCTTTCCTGATGCTGGCCATCGCCTATTATCAGAGCGCGCTGGAGCGGCCCGATTTCCTGCGGGAATTCATGTTCACTACCTTCTCGCCCAGGCAGCCGCTGCGCGATTCCCTGATGAAGTTCGGCATCGATCTGAAGACCCAGATGCTGAACGCGATGGCCCGCCGCAACCTCCTCAAGCCTTGCGTCAATCCGCGCATCGCGGCCGAACAAATCGCCTATGTGAACACGTTCGGCCTGCTGGAATGGGCGGAGAATGACGATCTGTCCCAGCTCTACGAGAAACTCGTGCTGGGGAACGGCACAATCCTGCTCGGCATCCTGGTGCCCGAGAAGGCTCGCGAGATCGAACGGTGGCTGTGCGACCCAGCCAATCGCCAGCGGTGTTCCGAAGGTACGGCTCCCTTGTTGGCCTGACGCCCAGCGGGCCTGTCGTCAGGCCCGTCTTGTCTGGCGCAGCAGCCCGATCCGAATTTAGGAAGTTTCGGGCGAGCCATCAAATTTGCATGCTTGCATGGGCGCGCGAAGCCAGGAAATCCTGCGGTCCGAAACGCAATGCCATCGGAGAGGAAAAGCCATGACGTCCAGCCTGCGCGACTGGAGCCATTATCTCGACCTGCTGCGCCCCGCAGGCGATCTGATCGGGAAGACCTGGAAGCCGGATGACGACCATTACCGGGCGGACCTCTACCGGCAGATGATCATGAGCATCGCCTACGCCTATTTCCAATATTTCCAGTCGAACGCCGAGCATCCGGAATTCATGCCGCTGTGGAACTCGGTCTTCCTGCTCCAGCCCAATCCGGACGACGTCTATTACTACGCGCCGCTGGATGCCGCGCGCACCTATCGCATCGTCGGTACGCGAGGGACGATGCACATGGTCAACTTCCTGTTCGGCCACGACATGATCGGCATGGTCGAACCGCCCGCAGGCAGTACCGGATATATCGACGACAAGGAGATCCCGGTCCGCGAAGACGGCACCTTCGAGATCTTCTTCGGGACGCGGAAGCCCGCCGGCCATGCCGGCCACTGGTACCAGCTCGACCCGCGCGTGGACCACGTCATCGTCCGCCTGCGCTCCTATGACTGGGGCAATGAGATCGATCCGCGAATGGCGATCGAATGCCTCAACGCGCCGCTGCAGAAGCGCCGCATGGGGATCGAGGAAATCCACGAGCGGCTGGAACGCGCACTCACCCTGCCCGAGCGGTTCAGCCGGCTGTGGTTCGACATGCAGAACAAGTTCGTGGAGGAAGTCGGCACCAACATATTCCGCCACGAACGGTATACCAACATGCAGGGCATGCCGAACCAGGAATACTGGTTCGCCAAGTTCGAGGTGGACGAGGACGAGGCGCTGATCCTGGAAACCGAGATGCCCGAAGTGCGGCCCTATTGGAACATCCAGATGAACGACCCCTATTTCAACGCGGTCGAATATGTGTATCGCCAGGCCAGCACCAATGGCCACTATGCCAGGCTCGACAGCGACGGGCATTATCGCGGCGTGATCGCGCATGTCGATCCGGGAGTCCATAACTGGCTGGACACGGGCGGTTTCACCGAAGGCACGATTTTCGGCCGCTGGCTGCAATGCAGCTCTGCGCCCGTGCCCACCCTGAAGCGGATCAAGCTTGCCGAGTTGCGCCGACATTTGCCGGCCGACACGCCGACCGTGTCCGCGGAAGAACGGCTGGACCTGATGCGCGCGCGCCGCATCGGGGCGCAGATGCGGCGGCGGTGGTGAGCCCGCCGCCGCTTCGGCTCAGAAGTGGCGCATGATCTTTTCGGCGAAATCTTCCCAGAGGCGTTTTTTCTCGTCGAGGGAGGAGCGTTTGCCGAAATAGAAGAAGGGCGGCTGGAACTGCATCGCCGTGACGCCCATATCTTCGGCTCGCTTGAGGTCATCCACCGACAGCGTGCCGTCCATCTGCGCGCCGGGGATGATCACGATCTCGAACGGCTCGCTCTCGCGACCTGCCTCGGCCCGCATCTGCTTCAGCTTGGCCAGCCGATCGGGCAGCGTCGCGAAGTCCGTCAGCGCGTCCATCCAGCCGTCGCACAAGGTGGCCGCACGACGCATGACCGGCTCGCTCGGACCCGCGGCGATAATCGGGACATTCCCGGGGCACGGCATCGATCGCATGCGCGGGAAATCGAAGAACTCGCCATGATGTTCGACGATCTCGCCGCTCCACAGCTTGCGCAGGACCTCGATCATCTCGTCCGCACGCTTGCCGCGCTTGGAGAATTCCACGCCATAAACGTCGAATTCGTCCTTCATCCAGCCCACGGCCGGGCAGAGATAGAGCCGGTCAGGCGCCAGCGTCGCCAGCGTGCCGGTGGCCTTTGCCACTTCGATGGGGTTGCGCACGGGCATGATGTAGATGCTCTGGTAGAGCTTGATGCGCTGCGTCGACGCCGCAATCATGCCGAGGGCGACGAAGGGATCAGGGAAGGACCACTTCTGCTCGATCGTGAAGAAGGGCTTCGAATTCTCTCCCTTCGAGCCCGGATAGGGCGAGTGGATCTCCTCGGGAATGAACAGGTGATCCGACACGCCCACCGTGTGGAAGCCGAATTCCTCCACGGCCTTGGCGGCCTCCAGCAATTGCTCGTCTTCCACGAACGCCAGCAGATTCCAGAATTCCATCCGTCCCAGTCCTCGTCTTCTTGCTGCCCGTCGAACCCGACCGATCGGACCCGCCGCATGTAGGCTGTGCCTCAACCCTATCGCGTCGCCAAGAGGGGCTTCGATCTATTCGGGGCCGGTTTCAAAACTCATGCAGCGAGAGACGAGTCATGATCTGTTGCCACTGAGCAACAATCATATGCGATGCATCCACAATCAATTTTCATCTCGTAACGAATAATCATCCCACGGACCGATTATGCTAGCGGCGGCGCGTTGATCGCCTGGATTTCAACAGGCGGATTTCAAACTATTGCGTTTACAGGGAGTTGATACCTATGGCTTATCGCGCATCTCGTCCTCTGCTGTTGTCGGCGACGGCGCTTACCCTGTCGACCTTCGGGTCGGCCGCCTTCGCGCAGGACCAGGAAGGCGCGAGCGCGCCCGGAACCGGGCTCGGCGAAATCATCGTCACGGCGCGCAAGCAGTCGGAATCGCTGCTCGACGTGCCAGTGGCCGTCACCGCGATCGGTGGCGAGGAACTGCAGCGCACCGGCGTAACCGATCTTTCCCGCATCGCGCAGCTGGCCCCGCAGGTCGTGCTGGCCCAGGCCGACAGCGGCACCGGCGCCGCTTTCTCCATCCGCGGCCTCGGCACGTCGTTCCTTGACGCCGGCTTCGACCAGAGCGTCATCGTGAATCTCGACGGCGCGCAGATCTCGCGCGGCCAGATCGTGCTGACCGCCATGTTCGACATGGCGCAGATCGAAGTGCTCAAGGGCCCGCAGGCGCTGTTCTTCGGCAAGAACTCGCCCGCAGGCGTGGTCTCGATCAGTTCCGCCAATCCCACGGACGAGCTGGAAGGCTATGTCCGCGCAGGCTACGAATTCGAAGCCCGCGAGAAATATGTCGAAGCCGCGATCGGCGGCCCGCTGTCGGACACGCTCAAGGCTCGCGTCGCCATCCGTGGTTCCGACATGCGCGGCTGGGTCAAGAACATGGCGACCCCGCTCGCGTCCCCGCTTCCGCCTGAATTCGCCACCTACTTCCCGGTATCCGGCGGCGCCGGCTACAAATGGGGCCCGGGCACGCGCGACATCGCGGGCCGCGTGACGCTCATCTGGGAACCGTCGAGCGATTTCAGCGCGAACCTCAAGGTCATGGGCAGCAAGCACAAGGACAACGCCACCACGACCCAGCAGTTCTGCGACCCCGACATCAGCAGCGCGCCGATGTCCGCCGCCGGCCCGGTTCCGGACCAGGACTGCAAGTTCGACAACAAGATCTACAACCCGAACGTGCCGAAGCAGTACATCACGCCGGAGATGGTCGATGGCGGTTTCAGCGAGAGCGGCCGGCCCTACGGCAAGGTCGACGCGATGCTGACGACCCTGAACATGAACTACGACATGGGCGACCTCTCGCTCGCATCGGTGTCGACCTATCTCTATCTGAAGTTCGGCCAGATGAGCAATTACGACTTCACGAGCTACGGCCTCGCGACCTCGGCCATCGCGGAGAAGAACAACGTCTTCTCGCAGGAACTGCGCCTGACCAGCTCGTATGACGGCCCGTTGAACTTCACGCTCGGCGCCTATTACGAGAAGTCGAAGCGCCGCAACTCGACCGACTCCCTGCTCGTCTTCCTGGGCGAAGACCCGGTGACCGGCCGTTACGACACGTTCAAGAACAGCAACCGCGCCAGCGGCCGCACGCTGTCGGCCTTCGGCCAGCTGCGCTGGAACATCGTGGAAGAGCTCGAGCTTGCCGGCGGTGTCCGCTACACGCAGGAAAAGCGCACGCAGCGGGTGGTCAACGACTACATCCACACTTTCGGCCAGGGCTTCCCGGCATTCGGCTTCGTGCCCGTGGGTGAAGCGCTGACCGCGTCGACCACGACGTCGAACTACTCGCCGGAAGTCACGCTGACCTACAAGCCCAATCCGGGCCTGATGGTCTATGCCGCCTACAAGACCGGCTACAAGACCGGCGGCTTCCCTTCGACCAACCTCTTCGTGAACAATCCGGGCGGCGTTCCGGTGAGCGCAGAAGCGATCGGCGGAGCGAAGTTCGCCTATGATTCCGAAACCGCGAAAGGCTTCGAAGTCGGCGTCAAGGCCCGCCTGCTCAACAATTCGCTGCTGCTCCAGGCAACCGCCTACAACTACAAGTACAAGGACCTGCAGCAGTCGCTCTTCAACGCGGCGACCTTCAGCTACATCGTGACGAATGCCGATGCCAAGGTTCGCGGCGTCGAACTGTCGGCGGCCTATGTCCCCGTCCCGGGCCTGCGCCTGAACGCAGCGGTGGCCTATAATGATGCGAAGTATACCTCGTTCGACAAGGGCGGCTGCTGGACCGGCCAGACGGTGGCCCAGGGCTGCGTCGACGATCCGACCTCGCTTCCCTCGCGCTACCAGGACCTCGCGGGCGTCCGCCTGCCCCGCGCGCCGAAGTGGAACGCCAATGCCGGCTTCGTGTTCGACACGCCGGTCAGCAGCGGCTGGATGGTCGGCATCAATGGCGACGTGAACTACACGTCGGGCTACGTGACCCAGGAAAACCAGGCGCCGTTCGCCTATCAGAAGGGCTTCGCGCTGTGGAACGCCGGCGTGCGCTTCTACTCGGAAGACGATCATTACGAGATCGCCTTCATCGGCCGCAACCTGGCCGACAAGCGCTACATCCAGGTGAGCTCCTCGGCGACCTTCGCCCAGACGCAGGATAATCTCCACGCCGCCACGCCGCGCGGCCGCGAATTGCGCCTGCAGGCCACCTATCGCTTCTGAGGAAAGCCTGGAGACCAAATCGGGCCGCCGGTGCGAAAGCATCGGCGGCCTTTTTCGTTACGGTGATCAGACCAGGAGCGCCTGGCGGATCGCCGCCACCTGTTCGGTCGAGAGGTCCAGCACTTCGCGGACATAATCTCCGGTCGTGCCGTGGCAGGTCTCGATCGTCTCGAACAGCGCATCCAGATAGGCGGGGTTCGCGCGCAGCAGCGGCTCCCACAGGCGCTGGTCGTAATCCTTGAGCGCGCTCATCTCGGGATCGCTGAGCACGATGCGCCGCAGATTGTCGAAGCTATGGTCGGTCAGCACGTAATCCTCGACGATGATGTCGCGCGGCACGCCCAGCAGGTCGAGCAGCAGTGCGGCGGCCACGCCGGTGCGGTCCTTGCCGGCGGTGCAGTGGAACACCAGCGGCAGATCGCCCTGCGCGATCCGCTCGAACAGCACCGTGTAGCTGTCCGACTGCTCGTAGGGCAGCTCGCGATAGAGTTCGGTCATCAGCTCCACCCCGAGCCCGTCATGCGCTTGCGGAGACTGGATGGCTTCCACCACGTCGGCAGCGCTGGTGCGATGCTCGCGCGCCCAAACCTCGAAGCTCGGCGCGGCAGGCAGGCGCGACGGCTTGGCCGTCCTTTCCCGCGTGGAGCGCAGATCGCAGATCAGCCGCAATTCGAGCTGGTGGAGCAGGCCGTGATCCTCATCGCTGAGTTCGACCATCGTGCCCGAGCGATAGAGGCGGCCCCAGGCGGTGTGCTTGCCATCCGCCGCCGGATAACCGCCCATGTCGCGAAAATTATGCGCGCCCTTGAAGGCGACGAGTCGCGTTTTGTCTGACTGCATTCTATCCATCCCATCCGGAAATCTGCCGCCGGGCTCAGGCGATGCGCCGAGCCGCATCGCGGCACTGCAGCAATGTTAGCAGGTCGATATTCCGCGTCCATCGAATATACTTGTCCATTCGGGAAGGAGGAGCCCCGGAAAGATGGCCATGCAGGAAGGAAGGACGGGCAGGCGCGCGCTGACCGTGCTGCACAGCGCGCTCATCGCGATACTTGCCGTGCCCGCCATCTTTCTCGCCACGGGTTCGATCGGAGCGGCCATTCCCCGCAACGCCGGCTGGAAGGAACCGGACGAAGGCGTGACGATCATGGTGGAGACGAACGGCGTCCATACCGCGCTGGTCATGCCGCTTTCGACGGAGGTGAAGGACTGGCGGGCGGAGTTTCCCGCCAGCGACGTCGCCGATCCCGCCCAGCCCTACAGCCATGTCGCGGTGAGCTGGGGCGAGCGGCAGGTCTTCCTCGAAACGCCGACCTGGGCCGATCTTTCGGCCTCCACGGTGCTGCGCATCCTGTTTTACGGCGGCCAGGGCATGCTCCACGTGGCGCACTATGCTTATCCCGCGCCCGATGCGACGATCCGCCCGATGCGGATCACGAGGGAGCAATACCGCCGGCTGGTGCAGCGGATCGAGGCGGTCATCCCGCCCGCGCCGCGCAAGGTCCACCCCGGCTATTACAGCTACGATGTGTTCTACGAAACGAGCGGACGCTACAGCTTCGCCAATACCTGCAACCAGTGGACCAGCGACACGCTGGCGGCCGCAGGCATCCGAACGGGCCGCTGGACGCCCTTCGCCGGCGGCGTGATGCAATGGGTGCCGCCGGCCGGGAAGTGAGGCCGGTTTACGCAGAACGGGGTGAAAGCGCTGGTGGGCCCTGCCGGGAAGGGCAGGAATTTTCTTTAAAAAATAGTATATTAGGAAAAGGATTGTGGTCGCGATGATGTGACTTTTCGTGGAGGTTCGTGTAAACTCCCTCCGGATCGGGATCGCAAGGAGGTACGGCTGGCGCGTCATCCGATAGGCTAGGCCATATTTTCGCGATGTAGGAAAATGGTTTTCTCGTCGGAAGCGTGCCCTGCACCCCTTACCTCGTCATTCCCGCGAAAGCGGGAACCCGGTTCGAGCCTTCCTCTGGGGTTCCCGCTTTCGCGGGAATGACGAGGGAGAGGAAAGAGCGACTTATCTATCCCAGACGCAATTCGGGGGCGGACGCCAGGCGTCCGCCCCCGAAGAGTTTCAGCGCAGCGCCGGGTTGCCGGCGCTCCTGCCTGATCAGTTGGCGAGGTCCTTCGACGTCAGCGACGTGGAAAGCTTGCCGTCAGCTTCGGTGATCGTCGAAGCCGGGACAGTCACCAGGCGGGTGCCGATGATGATCTGCGCGTCGCCAGCCGGGCTCACGCGGAAGATCTTGCCGATGCGGCGGCCGTTGCCGCCATACACGACCTGGCCCTTCTTGAGCTGCGCGCCCGAGGTGGCCGAAGCCTGCGAAACCTGGGCGACTTCGTTGGCGAGGACGGGAGCGGCGGTGAACGCCAGCACGCTGGCGGCGATGAGCAGTTTCTTCATGTTGACTTCCTTCAAGCTTGAATACGGATTCCACATTGACGGCGCCCTAGATCATACCCGTGTGCGGTGCACAAGTTCGCAAATTGTTTCCGAAAACAATTTTCCTATCCCCCGATATATCCGCGCTTTTGCTTCGGTTTTCGAAGTGATTGCGCCGCACAACGCTTGCCTGGGCAAATTTCCGCGGAAATCCGCCGCACAGCGCAAGACGGGGCCTGAGCGGCGCAGATACAAATTGATACAATTTTCAATCCGTCTCCGTTTGCTTTTGCGAATGGTTCTCGTTATCTGCCGCCTGAGATTCTCAGGGGCTCCGTACAGATCCGATGGCAAGTGCCGCCGCTTCCCTTCCCAAACGCAAGGCCGGTCACAAGGTGTTCTGGCTGAAGCAGCTGCATACCTGGCATTGGATCAGTTCGGCCGTCAGCCTGATCGGCCTGCTGCTGTTCGCGCTGACCGGAATCACGCTCAACCATGCGGCGGACGTCGAAGGCGAACCGGTGATCGTGGAACAGGCCAAGCAGCTGCCCTCCCGGCTGCTGCCGCTCATCAAGCCCAACGAGGCCTCTGACGTGAAGAAGCCCCTCCCACCCGAGATCGCGCGCTGGGCGAACGACACGCTGAAAATGAACGCGGCCGGCACGGCGGAATGGTCCGCCGACGAGATCTATCTCGGCCTCCCCCGCCCCGGCGGCGACGGTTGGATCGCGATCGACCGCCACAGCGGGGCCGTCACCGCCGAAACTACCGATCGCGGGTGGATCAGCTATCTCAACGATCTCCACAAGGGCCGCAATTCCGGCACGGTGTGGAAGTGGTTCATCGATATCTTCGCGGTGGCGTGCTTCGTCTTCGCGCTGACCGGCCTGCTGCTGCTCAAGCTCCACGCCGCCAAGCGCAGGAGCACCTGGCCGCTGGTCGCGGCCGGCTTCGGCATTCCGGCGATCCTCGCCGTCATCTTCATCCACTAAGGAGACGCCCGTCCAATGCAGGTCAACCATCGATTGCTGTTGCGCGGCGTCGCCGCGGCCGGAGCCGCCGGCGGCCTCGCCCAGCCCGCCTTCGCGCAGGGCATGACGGTCACCATCACGATCCCGCGCCTGTCGGTCGCCGAATATCATCGCCCCTATGTGGCGATCTGGCTGGAGCAGGAAGGCGCCGCGCCCAAGACGCTGCAGGTCTGGTACGATCATGACAAGAAGAACAACGAAGGCACCAAATGGCTGCGCGACGTGCGGCAATGGTGGCGCGTGGCGGGACGGAGCATGAACCTCGCCGCGGATGGCGTGACGGGCGCGACGCGCGCTCCGGGCCAGCAGACCGTGCGGTTCACCGCCGCGCAGCTCGGTCCGATCAAGCGCGGCCAATATACGCTGGTCGTGGAAGCCGCCCGCGAAGTGGGCGGGCGCGAACTGGTGCGCGTGCCGTTCACCTGGCCCGGCAAGACCGGCGCCACGATGCGCGCTTCGGGCAAGAGCGAACTCGGGGCCGTTTCGATCACTTTCGGCAAGTAAGAGGGGATAGGCAATGAAAGGCAAGTTTCTGATCGCAGGCGCATTGGCCGCCCTGCTCCTTCCGGCATCGGCGCAGGCGCACCGCCAGTGGATGCTGCCCTCCTCCACCGTGCTGTCGGGCCAGGACAGCTGGGTGACGGTGGATGCCGCCGTGTCGAACGACGTGTTCTATTTCGAACATAATCCGATGCGCACGGAAAACATCAAGGCGACCGCGCCCGACGGAACCGACGTGCCGCTGGAAAACGCCGCCACCGGCAAGTACCGTTCCACGTTCGACGTCCATCTGACCCAGCAGGGCACCTATCGCATCGCTTCGGTGATGAGCGGCGTGATGGGCAGCTACACGCTGAACGGCAAGCAGGAACGCCTGCCGCGCGGCACCACGAAGGAAAGTCTGGCCAAGGCGATCCCCGCCGGCGCGACCGACGTGCGTACGGCGGAGACCAGCAACCGCAACGAGATCTTCGTGACGCTGGGTTCGCCCACCACGGCGCTCTTCAAACCGACCGGCGTCGGGCTGGAACTCGTGCCGGTGACGCATCCCAATGATCTCGTCTCCGGCGAGACGGCCGATTTCCAGTTCCTGCTCGACGGCAAGCCCGCCGCCGACCTCAAGGTGACCGTGATCCCCGGCGGCATCCGCTATCGCGATGCGCTGGGCCAGATGGATCTGGTGACCGACAAGGACGGCAAGCTCGCGATCACCTGGCCGAACCCCGGCATGTATTGGCTCAACGCATCGCTTGGCGGCGGGCGTGAAGGCGGTCCCGGCGGACCGGGCGCGACTCCCGGCGCCGGCGCTCCGCCGCCGCGGGATCCGGCGGCGCCCATG
>CAMLQG010000088.1 GCA_946482075.1 uncultured Erythrobacteraceae bacterium | reverse complement strand
GAGCGGTTCGAAGGCGGCGATGTCCCCCGGCCGGAGCACTGGACGGGCTTCCGCCTGGAGCCGCAGGCGATCGAATTCTGGCAGGATCGCGATCATCGCCTGCATGAACGTCGCCGGTTCACTCGCCACGGCGAGGGCTGGGACAGCACGCTGCTCTATCCATGAAAGGGCACAAGCACGCCACGCTGAACCGCTCGGCTGCCGTCGCGAGCGTTGGTGTCGCGCTGCTGCTGGTCGTTCTGAAGGGCTGGGCGGCCTGGTCCACCGGCTCCACCGCCATGCTCGGCAGCCTGGCCGACACGATTCTCGATCTCGTCGCCAGCCTGGCCACGCTGATCGGGGTATCCGTGGCGGCGCAGCCATCGGACAAGTACCATCGCTTCGGCCATGGCAAGGCGGAAGCGGTCGCCGCGCTGTTTCAGGTCGTCCTGATCTCCATTTCCGCCCTGTCGCTCGGCTTTCATGCCGTGGAGCAATGGCTGAGCGGGGCGCGGACCGAAGCGGCGGAGGCCGGGATCGCGGTGTCGCTGATCGCCATCGTTGCCACGCTCTGCCTGCTCGTCTGGCAGCGGCATGTGCTTCGCCGCACGGCCAGCCTCGCGATCGCGACCGACCACGTCCACTACCAGTCGGACCTGCTGCTCAATGGCGCGGTGATCCTCGCCCTGCTGCTGGACTTCCATCTCGGCGTCACCGGCGCGGACCAGGCGTTCGGATTGCTCATCGCGCTCTGGCTGGGCTGGGGCGCGTGGAACGCCTCCTCGCGCACGATCGACGAATTGCTCGATCGCGAATGGCCGGCGGAGCGGCGCGCGCGCTTCATCGAAGTGCTGGGACATCATCCCGAGACGCGTGGCGCGCACGATCTGCGCACCCGCACCAGCGGGCCGCATGATTTCGCGCAATTCCACCTTGCGCTGGACGGGCGGATGAGCGTGGCCGCGGCTCATCGCGTGACGCAGGAGATCGAGGCGAAGCTCGCGCGCGAATTTCCGGGCGTCGAAGTGCTGATCCATATCGATCCGGAAGGGCTGATCGACGAAACCGGGATCGCGGCGGAGGAATTGCTGCCGGACGTGGCGAGGCGCGCGGAATGACCGGCGTGATTCCCTATTGGCATGTCGATGCTTTCGCCGGACGGCCGTTCTCCGGCAACCAGGCGGCCGTGATGCTGCTCGAGGCCTGGCCGCAGGACGATGTGCTCCGGGCGATCGCGGCGGAGAACATGTTCGCGGAGACGGCGTTCCTCGTGCCTGATCGGCAAGCGGATGCCGATTGGGAATTGCGCTGGTTCACGCCGGCCTGCGAAGTCGCGCTCTGCGGCCATGCCACGCTCGCTTCCGGGCACGTCCTGCTGGGCCAGGAGCCTGGCCGCCAGGCGATCCGCTTCCGAACACGCAAGTCCGGCGTGCTCGAAGTCCGGCGGGACGCGACCGGCTATGCGCTCAGCCTTCCGGCGATCCCGATGGCGGAAAGCGAATGGCCCGATGCCGTGGCAGCGCTGGGCTGGGCCGTGCAATCCGTCCATCGCAATCCGGCGGGCTATGCGCTCTTCCTTTACGAGGACGAAACGACGATCCGCGAATTGCGGCCAGACATGGCGGCGCTTGTCGAACTGGGCGGAGATACGCAGTTTATCGCCACGGCCCCGGGCGACGCCACCGATGTTGTCAGCCGCGTCTTCGTGCCCGGCGCCGGCGTGGACGAGGATAGCGTGACGGGATCGGCCCATGCCGTGCTGGCACCTTTCTGGGCAGCACGGTTGGGACGGGCGCACTTCACCGCCTTCCAGGCATCCGAACGGGGCGGGAAACTGACCTGTCGGCTGGATGGGGAGCGTGTCTGGCTTTCCGGCCCCTGCGTCACGGTGGTAGAAGGCGTGTTTCGCCTCGGCCCTCAGGGATTGCGATAGAGCGCGACGATCTCGGCCAGCAGGTCGACCAGCGCGGCGCGGTCTTCCTCCTGCGTCAGGCCCAGCCGCACGATCGTCAGCTTCTGGTCGGGCACCACGATCACATATTGGCCGAGATGGCCGACCAGCGAGAAGGCGTTGCCCGGCCCCCGATCGGCGAACAGTACGCTGCGATCCCCGCCCGAGCGCTTGTTGAGCCAGACATGCGCGCCATAATCGGGCGCGCGGGGCGAGGATTTGAGCATGAACTCGATCCAGCGCCGGGGCACGATCTGCGCGCCCTTGACCGAGCCGTAATGCCGCATGAATTCGCCGAAGCGGCCCCAGTCGCGGGCGTTCCCCCAGATCATGCTGCCGCCGATCATCGTGCCGGCGGCGTCGTATTCCGCGACCATGCTCTTCAGGCCCAGCGGATGGAGCAGCCGCTCGCGCAGGAAGGCATCGACCGCCGCCCGGCGCTTGGCCGGCTCCCTGCTGTCGGTCAGCACGCGCGCGATGATGTCGGACAGGATGATGGAACTGGCGGTCGAATATTTGAACATGCGGCCGGGTTCCGCTTCCAGCGGTTCCGCTTCCGCCTGCGCGGCCATGTCATCGCGGCCTTCCATGAACAGCAATCGCACAGTGTCGGCATCGAACGGCGGATCGGCCTGCTCGACATGGCGCAGGCCCGAGCGCATCTGGAGCAATTGCCGCACGGTGATCTCGCCGCGCGGATCGCCGCTGCGCTGCCAGTTCGGGATCGGTGCGGATTCGTCGAGCCGCAGCCGCCCTTCGGACACTAGCAGGCCGACGAGCATCGCAGTGACCGTCTTCGACATCGACCAGCCCTGGAAGCGCGTTTCGGGGCCCACGCCCCTGGCATAGCGCTCCGCCACGATCTCGCCGCCGCGCATGACGATCAGCGCCTGGGTCGTGCCCGGCGCGTCCTTGGCGAAGAGCGCATCGATTCGGCGGGCGAGGTCTTCCCGGTCCACGCCCGGCCTGGGCCTGATCGCGGCGAGCGACGCGTCGCTCGGCGGGAGCGGAGGCTCGGGCGTCGCGCTGCCGCACGCCGCGAGGGCTGGCAGCATGGCGAGCGAAACGATAAGGGAGCGCAGGAGCCGTATCATGGCGGCACGTTCTCTTCCGCAAGCAGGGGCACATGGCAACCGCAAAGCTACGGTCCAGCCGATCCGGCAGCCGATTCGGGCGCCGCAAGCGCGGGCGGCGGCTCCTGCGCACGCTCGCCGTCGCGGTGCTGCTGGCGGGCGCGGTGGCATATTTCTATCGGGCGCCGATCGGCGGTTATCTCTCTGCCGGTACGGCCTATGGCGCGCGGATCGGCTGCTCCTGCCACTATGTCGCCGGGCGTCCGATGGGAGATTGCGGCAAGGATCTGTCCGAGCCGGGCCTGGGCATGGTGATGCTGAGCGCGGACGAGGAGAAGCAGAGCGTGACGGCCAGCGTGCCGCTGCTTGCCAGCCAGACCGCGCATTTCCGCAAGGGTTGGGGTTGCGTGCTGGAATCCTGGGAGGATTAGGGCTCCCCTATCCCATTCGTGTCTCGACTACGCTCGACACGAATGGGAGTTTTATCCAGTCGCGAAAGGCTCCGTCCCGTCGATCCACCCGCCGCCCACCACCCGGTCGCCGGTATAGATCACGGCCGCCTGGCCCGGCGCCACGCCATATTCCGGTTCGACGAAGCGCAGCGTCGCAGATGCGCCGTCGCCCAGCGGGCCGTCGAGCGTGACGGGAACCGGCTTGGCGAGCGACCGCACTTTCGCGGTCAGCGGCCCGTCGGGAACAGGGCCGATGCGATTCGTCTCGACGATCCGCGCCGCCGAGATCGCCAGCATGCGCTTGGGGCCCACCAACACGCGGGCATTGGGCGCGTCGAGCGCGACGACATAGAGCGGTTCCTTCTGGCCGCCGATCTCCAGCCCCCGGCGCTGGCCCACCGTGTAGTGGATCACGCCCGGATGCTCGCCCAGCGTCCGCCCGCTTTCGGCATGGACGATCGCGCCGGCCGCCGCACCTTGCGGGCGGAGCTTGCGGACCATGCCGGCATAATCGCCATCGGGCACGAAGCAGATGTCCTGGCTGTCGGGCTTGGCGGCCACTTTCAATCCTTCGCGTTCCGCGATCCGGCGGACTTCATCCTTCGGCATGCCGCCGAGCGGGAAGCGCAGGAAATCGAGCTGTTCCTGCGTGGTGCCGTAGAGGAAATAGCTCTGGTCGCGCGCGGGATCGAGCGCGCGATGCAGTTCCGGCCCATGCGGGGCGCCGATTCGGCGGACGTAATGGCCCGTTGCCAGGCAATCCGCGCCGAGCTCGCGCGCCATGCGCAACAGGTCGGTGAATTTCGGGCCCATGTTGCAGCGGATGCAGGGGATCGGCGTGCGCCCGGCGAGATATTCGTCGGCGAAGCGTTCGACAACCTCCTCGCGGAAAGAGGATTCGTGGTCGAACACGTAATGAGCGATGCCCAGACGGTCCGCCACCTGGCGCGCATCGCGGATGTCGTCGCCCGCGCAGCACGCGCCCTTGCGCCCCGTGGCTGCGCCGTAATCATAGAGCTGCAGCGTGATGCCGATCACTTCGGCGCCGCTTGCCGCGGCCAGCGCCGCCACGACCGAGCTGTCGACCCCGCCCGACATCGCGACGACGATACGGCTTTGCGCCGCCGGCCGCTGCAAGGCGAACAGCGCGGCGGGATACTGGCTGGAGTCGCGGGAACGGATATCGAGCATGCGCGGCCCATACATGAAGAGGCGCCGTCCGGCAAAATCGGACGGCGAAATTCCCTTGCCAACCCTAACCGACGGTAAAGCCCGGCTTTACCCGATCTTGACCCTTGCCGGATAGGACAGGCCCATGTTCGAAGGACCCAAACTTCCGGACGAGGGCGGCACGGCGACCCGGCGCGGGCAGGATGCCGGGCGGCGACTGCATGCGCTGTCCTGGTCCGATCTCGTCGCGCGGTTTGCTGCGGCAGCCGATCTGCGCCGCATGCTGATCGAAATAAGTCACGAGAATGGTGGAAGTTTTGTGGAGCATGCGGGCCGAGCGCTGAGCGGTGCGGAAGAATGCAAACCGGACGTTAACCCAAATGCTTTAGGCAAAGGCAAGTCTGGGAACGGCATGGAGACTGTTGTGGGGCAGTCACAAACCGGCGACCGAGGAAGAGAATGATCGAGAATCAGAAAATACGCCCCGCGCAAGTGATCGGCCCGCTTGGCGAACCGCTGACGCTGGAGAATCTGCCTCCCGCGAATACGCGCCGCTGGGTCGTGCGTCGCAAGGCGGAAGTCGTCGCGGCCGTGAATGGCGGCCTGCTGACGATCGAGGAAGTTCTCGAACGCTATGGCCTCACGCTGGAAGAATTCGCATCCTGGCAGCGTGCCGTGGACCGTTCCGGCATGCAGGGCCTGCGCGTGACGCGCATTCAGCACTATCGCGATCTCTACGAACGCCAGCTCAAATACTGAGCAGTGCCAGAGTGAACAGGGAAAGGCCGGCAATTCGCCGGCCTTTTTCGTTGCGGGCGAACCCTGCTTCGCCGCGGGACGAAGCCTGTTGTGTGAATCGGGAACGGTCCACCCCTTCCAGCGTTTCATCGCCGACCCTCAACGCATAATGAAACATACATCAGGAGGATTTGAGGATGGGCTGGATTGTCGCACTGATCGTCGGCGGTATCGCAGGTTGGCTTGCCAGCATGGTGATGAACCGTGATGCTTCCATGGGCATTTTCTGGAATATCGTAGTGGGTTGCGTCGGCTCGCTTGTCGGCAATGCGCTGGCCGGGCCGTTGCTCGGCGTGCGAGGCACCGTACAGGCCTTTTCGCTTCAGGGACTGGTGATCGCTTTCGTCGGCGCGGTCGTGCTGCTCGCGATCGTCAATCTCATCCAGCGTGGACGCGTTCGATAAGCCGCTTCGCCCGCTGACGGAAGCGAGCGGACGGTGAGTCCGGGTTCCGCAGCCTTTGCGGAACCTTGTCAATGTGTTCGTCTTGGGGCAAGCGGCTGATTGCCAGCCGCTTGCCCCAAGGCTATTCCCCCATCGGTCTTGGCGCTGGATCGAGATCATCGTGGCTGGGGCCGCGGAAGGAAGTCTGCCTCGCAGGCTGGGACAATCGGGGTGATGAACTACGAAACTGGCCTTCCGGCCAAAGCGGTTTCCGCTGACGAACAGAATGGCTTTGCAGAAGGCTTCGAACGGTCCTTCGGCTCGCGCCGGCGGATCGCGATCATTGCTGCGTGCGTCATCGGCGCGCTGATCCTGTTCGGCCTGCTGCTGCATGGCGGTGACGATCAGGCCGCACTCGATGCCGCCAACGAACAATTGCCGGTGGTGACGGTCGTCGCACCGGGCACCACGAACATTGCCGGCACGATCGATGCGACCGGCACGCTCGCCGCGCGGCGCGAAATGCCGGTGGGCTCGGTGGGCGAAGGCGGACGGGTCATGTCCGTTCCGGTCGAACCTGGCGACTGGGTCCGCAAGGGCCAGGTTTTGGCGGTGATCGATCGCTCGGTCCAGACCCAGCAGATCGCCAGCGCGGCCGCGCAGATCGACGTGGCGCGCGCCGATGCGCAGCTGGCCCAGGCCAATCTCGATCGCGGCCTGAAGCTGGTCGACAAGGGCTTCATCTCCAAGGCCGATATCGATCGCCTGACCGCGACGCGCGATTCCGCCGTCGCGCGCGTCCGCGTGGCGCAGGCGCAGACCGGTGAATTGCGGGCGAGCGCCAGCCGGCTCAACATCGTCGCGCCCGAAGCGGGACTGGTGTTGACCCGCGATGTGGAACCCGGCCAGGTCGTCAGCGGCGGCTCGGGCGTGCTCTTTTCCATCGCGCGCGACGGACAGCTCGAACTGCTCGCCCGGCTGAGCGAGGAGGATCTGGCAAACGTGTCCGTGGGGATAGAGGCCCAGGTCCGCCCGGTCGGCAGCGAGAAGAGCTTCACCGGCCACGTCTGGCAGGTTTCGCCGACGATCGACGAACAGACCCGCCAGGGCATCGCGCGAGTCGCGCTGGCTTATGCGCCGGAACTGCGGCCGGGCGGCTTCGCTTCGGCCACGATCCGCAGCGGCGCCGTGACCGCGCCTCTGCTGCCCGAATCGGCGATCCAGTCGGATGAGAAGGGCAGCTTCGTGCTGGTCGTCGGGAAGGACGGCAAGGTTGCGCGCCGGATAGTGAAGACCGGGACGGTCACGGCCAACGGGATAGCGGTGATCCAGGGGCTCACGGGCAGGGAGCGCGTGGTGCTGCGGGCCGGGGGCTTCCTGTCGCCGGGTGACAAGGTCAAGCCGCGCCTGTTGAAGGCTGGTGGCGAGAAGGCCGGTATAGCGAAGTCCGGAGGCGGCTGAGCGCCGGCCCCCCGCCATGGACATGCGCAACATCTCCGCCTGGTCGATCCGCAATCCGGTCGTCCCGATCATCCTGTTCATCGGCCTGCTGGTGGCGGGCATCGTCGCGTTCATGCGGATGGACGTCAACGACATGCCCGATGTCGATTTTCCGGCCGTGACTGTCACCGTGGTCCAGCCGGGTGCCGCCCCTTCCGAAATCACCACGCAGATCACGGAGAAAGTCGAAGCGGCGGTCCGCTCGATCAGCGGGGTGGACGAGATCCAGTCCACCGCGAGCGAAGGCAATTCGCTCACTATCGTGCAGTTCCAGATCGGTACCGACGTGAACGACGCGACGGCCGAAGTGAAGAACGCGGTGGACCAGATTCGCAGCGAGTTGCCGGAAGGCATCCTCGAACCGCAGATCACCAAGATCGAGCCGGGCGGCGGCGGGCCGATGGGCTATTTCGCGGTCAGCGCCGACGACATGACGATGGAGCAGCTGAGCTGGTTCGTCGACGATACGGTCTCGCGCAGGCTGCTCGGCATCGAGGGTATGGCCAAGGTCACGCGCGGCGGCGGGGTGGATCGCGAGATTCGCGTCGTGCTCGATCCGGCGCGGATGCAGTCGCTGGGCGTCACCGCGGCCCAGGTCAACGACACGCTGCGCCAGGTGAATGTCGATGCGGCGGGCGGCCGGGCCGAGATCGCCGGATCGCGCCAGTCGGTCCGCGTGCTCGGCAATGCCCGCGACGCCTATGATCTGTCCAACACCCGGATCAGCCTCGCGGCGGGCCGCACGATCAAGCTGAGCGATGTCGCGACCGTCACCGACGGCTATTCGGAACAGACTTCGATCGCCAAGCTCCAGGGCCGGCAGGTGGTCACTTTCAGCATGCAGCGGGCCAAGGGCGCATCCGATGTCAGCGTCTATGATGGCGCGCTGGAGGAAATGAAGCAGATCCAGAAGGAAAATCCCGGCATCCGCTTCACCGAGCTGTTCACCACGGTGAACTACACCAAGGGCCAGTATGCGAGTTCGATGGAAGCGATGGTGGAAGGCGCGATCCTCGCCGTCATCGTCGTGTTCTTCTTCCTGCGCGACTGGCGCGCGACGATCATCGCCTCGATCGCCATTCCGCTTTCCGCCATTCCGACCTTCTGGTTCATGGATCTGATGGGCTTCACGCTCAATTCGCTCTCGCTGCTGGCGCTGAGCCTGGTCGCGGGCGTGCTGGTGGACGATGCGATCGTGGAGATCGAGAACATCGTGCGCCACATGCGCATGGGCAAGAGTGCCTATCAGGCGGCGATCGATGCGGCGGACGAGATCGGGCTTGCCGTGGTGGCGACAACCTTCTCGATCGTCGCGGTGTTCCTTCCCGTGGGCCTGATGCCCGGCATCTCCGGCCAGTTCTTCAAGAATTTCGGCCTCAGCGTGGTGGCGGCCGTGCTGATGAGCCTGGCCGTCGCGCGCATGGTGACGCCGATGGTCGCGGCCTATTTCCTCAAGGCGCATGGCGAGGAAAGCCATGGCGAAGGCCGGATCATGGACGGCTACATGAAGATCCTGCGCTGGTCGCTCGATCGCACGCGCGCCGATGCCTATCGCGCCCGGATGGGCCGTCGCACGCTCGCCACGCGCTTTGGCGCGAGGCTGCGTGATCATCGCGTCTGGATGCTCGGCGTGGGGCTCGTGGCGCTGTTCGCCACATTCCTCCTCATGGGCGCGCTGCCGCAGCAGTTCCAGCCAACGGCCGACCAGGATTGGAGCCAGGCCAAGATCGAGATGGTGCCGGGCACCACGCTGGAACAGACCGAAGCGGTGGCGGACGAAGTCGTCGCCATCCTCGAGAAGCAGTCCGAAGTCGAACGGGTGATCGCCGTGGTGGAGGAGGCCAAGGCCGATCTCTACATCACCCTGTCCGCCGATCGGGACGAGAAGAGCTTCCAGTTCGAACGGCGGCTGACGCCCCAGTTGCAGGCCATCCCCGACGCGCGGGTGAATTTCGCCCAGCCGACAAGCGCGCCGGGTTCCGGCCGCGACATCACGGTGATGCTCACGGGATCGGATCCGGCGAAGCTGCAGGAAACGGCGCAGACGCTGGTGGAACAGATGCGCGGGATCAAGGATCTGGTCGCGCCCCGCATCGATGCCGATTTCAAGCGGCCCGAACTGATCATCGTGCCGCGTTTCGATCTGGCCGCGCAGCTCGGAGTCACTACTGCATCGCTCAGCCAGGCGATCCGCATCGCCACGCTGGGCGAGATCGACCAGAACGCGGCCAAGTTCTCGCTCACCGATCGCCAGGTGCCGATCCGCGTGATCCTGCCGAAGGATTCGCGCCGCGACATCGCCACGATCGAGAATCTCCCGGTGCCCACCGCCAGCGGTGCTTCCGTGCCGTTGAAGCGTGTCGCGGAAATCCGCTTCGGCGCGGGGCCGACGCAGATCCAGCGCTACAACCAGGCGCGGCGCGTGTTCATCGGGGCGGATCTCGCGCCCGGCGCGGTCGCCGGGCCGGCGGAGAAGCAGATCAAGCAGCTGCCGATCATGCGAAACCTGCCTTCGGGCGTGGCGAATGCGCCGGTGGGCGAAGCGAAATGGCAGGCGGAACTGATCCTCAATTTCATCATCGCGGTGATCAGCGGGATTTTCCTCGTCTTCGCGGTGCTCGTGCTGCTCTACAAACGTTTCGTCTCGCCGCTGGTGAACATGGTCTCGCTCCTGCTCGCACCGCTCGGCGGACTGCTGGCGATCGGCCTGATCGGCCAGCCGGTCTCGATTTCGGTCTATATCGGGATCCTGATGCTGCTCGGGATCGTTGCCAAGAACTCGATCCTGCTGATCGATTTTGCTCTGGAGGAGATGGCCAAGGGCGTGAAACAGCTACCGGCCATTCTCGATGCGGGCCACAAGCGCGCCCAGCCGATCATCATGACCACCGTGGCGATGACCGCCGGCATGGTGCCCACCGCGCTGTCGCTTTCGGGCGACGGGTCCTGGCGTGCGCCGATGGGCACGACGGTGATCGGCGGGCTGCTTCTCTCCACGGTGCTCACCCTGCTGATCGTGCCGGCGGGCTTCAGCCTGGCGGACGGGTTCGAACGGCGCATCGGCCCCTGGCTGCGTACCCGTTTCCTGACCTATCGGCCCGGAGACGAGGCGAGCCATGACGGCCATGCTGCGGAGCAGGGGACGGCCCCGGCGGAATGAGCAGTGCCGCGCTCTTCCGGGGCGCTCGCCGCATGCGCATCGTCGCCACCGGCCTTCTGGTCCTGATGGCAGGCCTGTTTCTGGTCGCGCGGCGCTACGAAGATCTCCATCCCGCCTGGGGTTATCTGCTGGCGTTCAGCGAAGCGGCCATGGTGGGCGGGCTGGCGGACTGGTTCGCGGTGACGGCCCTGTTCCGTCATCCGCTGGGCCTGCCGATCCCGCACACCGCGATCATCCCGGAGAACAAGGACCGCATCGCCGATACGATGGCGGCCTTCCTGCGCGAGAATTTCCTCACGCCCCAGGTGGTCGCCCGGCGCATGCGGGCGATGAATTTCGCGACGACGATGGGCGGTTTCCTGGTGGGGGCGAGAACGGACAGCGATCCCCGCCTGCGCGACGGCGCGGCGCGGCTCGCGGGCGACGTGCTCGAAGCGCTGGATCAGGAGCGGCTCGGCGGGATGGTCAAGGGCGGCATCCGTGCGCAGCTGGAGAAGATCGATCTCGCGCCGCTGCTCGGCCAGATCCTCGGCGCAGCGATCGCGGATGGGCGGCACATGGCGGTGATGGAAAGCGCGATCCGCTGGGCGGCGACCACGCTGGAAGAGAATGAGGACCTCGTGCGCGCGATGATCCACCAGCGCGCGCACCGCCTGGTCCAGTTGACCGGCCTCGATGCGCGGATCGCCAATGCCGTGCTCGACGGGATCTACAAGCTGCTCGCCGAAACCGTCGTCCAGCAGGACCATCCGATCCGCCGCAAGATCGAGGAGGGGCTGGTCCAGCTCGCCCACGATCTCCAGCACGACCCCGCGATGCGCGACCGGGTGGAGCGGATGAAGCGCGAGCTGTTGGCGGATGCCGCCGTGTCCTGGTGGCTGGACGGGTTCTGGGAACGCGCGCGGCTTGCCATGCTCGGCTTGGTGCGCGATCCGGAGAAGCTGCTCGCCAGCCAGTTCGGGGACAGCCTGGCCGAACTCGGCAAGGCGCTGGAAGGCGATCCGCGGCTGCAATTCCTGGTCAACCGCTTCGCGCGGCGCACCACGGTCGGCATCGCCTCGCGCTATGGCGGGCAGATCGTCCAGCTGGTCTCCGAAACGGTGAAGCGCTGGGACGCGCGGACCGTGACCGGCCGGATCGAAGGCGCAGTGGGCCGCGACCTCCAGTTCATCCGCATCAACGGCACGCTGGTGGGCGGGCTGGTGGGCGTGACGATCCATACGATCAACATGTTGATCTGATCATCCAGCAGATCAGCGAGTGCGCGCATCCAAAGCATTTGCGGCTCGTATGGAAATTGCCTTGCGATTGCTCTGAAATGCTCCCGTGGCTTCGCGAACCTTCGCCACCAGGGTTGGATCGGCCGATGCCGGCGATCCGCTGGCAAAAGGTGGGGCAGGATCGTACTCCAACGCAAGCTGCGCCTTCCGGGCTCGATCGGCGCCAAAGAGCTCGGCGCAGAGGGTGAGGGCGAAATCCATCCCCGAGGTCACACCCGCGCCTGTCAGCCGATTTCCATCCTGCACCACGCGCTGGGACACGGGCGTCGCACCGAAGAGGGTAAGCTGATCAAGCGACAGCCAATGGCAAGTCGCGCGATATCCCGTCAGAAGTCCCGCTGAACCAAGGAGCAAGGACCCCGTGCACACGGACGTGATCCAATCCGCATGATCGGCCTGGCGACGCAGAAAACCGAGCACTTCCTCGTCCTGCATGAGCCGAACCTGTCCAGGGCCGCCGGGCACAAAGAGAATATCGGCCGGTGGACATGCGTCGAAGGTCGTGTTCGGGACCAGGCGCAGTCCCGAGGCGTCATCGACCGGATCCGATGTCTTCCAGGCCAGATGGAGCTTCAGTTCCGGAAAGCGTGCCAGAACTTCATGGGGGCCGGTGAGATCCAGCTGGGTAAGTCCGGGATATGTCAGCATCACGACGTGCATGGGCGATCTCCTGCTTGCGGATGCCCAGGCGAGCGGCAAATCCGTTCGTGCTCCCCGGTGGTGGCTCCACCTTGAAACTCGCCAGTCACACGAACGCCGCCAATGTCGCATGCATTGCTCGCGTTTGCCAAGATAGGAAGCGGGCCAATCCGGTAATCTTCTCTCCCGCAGGCGCGCACCGCCAACGGGAGGGGAGCAGGTCCCTGCGCAAATAAAAACGCCCCCGGGTTTCCCCGGAGGCGCTTCTGTATCGGATATCGTGAAAGCTCAGAGCTTACCGACGAGTTCCGGCACGGCGGCGTAGAGATCCGCGACGAGGCCGATATCGGCGACCTGGAAGATCGGCGCGTCTTCGTCCTTGTTGATCGCGATGATCGTCTTGGAATCCTTCATGCCCGCGAGGTGCTGGATCGCACCGGAGATGCCGACCGCGATATAGACTTCCGGAGCGACGATCTTGCCGGTCTGGCCGACCTGGAAGTCGTTGGGGACATAGCCCGCGTCCACCGCCGCGCGGCTGGCGCCGACGCCCGCGCCGAGCTTGTCGGCCAGCGGGAAGATGACCTTCTGGAACGTTTCGGAATCCTTCAGCGCACGGCCGCCGGAGACGATGATCTTGGCGCTGGTCAGTTCCGGGCGCTCCGACTTGGCCAGTTCCGAACCGACGAAGCTGGACGTGCCGGCATCGCCGGGGCCCGAAGCGGCTTCGACGCTGGCGGAACCGCCGGTCGTCTCCGCCTTGGCGAAAGCGGTGCCGCGCACGGTGATCACCAGCTTGGGATCGCTCGATTCGACCGTCGCGATCGCGTTGCCGGCATAGATCGGGCGGGTGAAGGTCTTCTCGCCTTCGACCGACAGGATGTCGGAGATCTGCATCACATCGAGCAGGGCCGCGACGCGCGGAGCGACGTTCTTGCCGGTGGTGGTGGCAGGCGCCAGGAAGGCGTCGTAATTCGCCATCAGGCCCGCGATCAGCGGGGCGACGTTTTCCGCCAGCGCATTGGCATAGGCGGCGTCATCGGCCTTGAGCACTTTGGAGACGCCGGCGATCTGTGCGGCGGCCTGCGCGGCGCCGTCGCAGCCCGAACCGGCGACCAGGGCAGTGACGGAGCCGAGCTTCGCGGCGGCGGTCACCACCGAAAGCGTGGCATCCTTGACGGAAGCATTGTCGTGTTCGACCCAAACAAGCGTGTTCATCGTCTCGTCCTCGAAAATCTGTGCGTGAGGCTAGTGGGGATCAGGCGACCCCCAGCTCCTTCAGCTTGGCGACCAGCTGGTCGACGTCGGCGACCTTGATCCCGGCCTGGCGGACGGGCGGTTCGGCGACCTTGAGCGTCTTGAGGCGCGGCGCGATGTCCACGCCGTAATCGGCCGGGGTCTTCTCATCGAGCGGCTTCTTCTTCGCCTTCATGATGTTCGGCAGCGAAGCGTAGCGCGGTTCGTTGAGGCGAAGATCGGTGGTGACGATCGCGGGAAGGGTGAGCTTCACCGTTTCCAGGCCGCCGTCGACTTCGCGCTTCACGGTGACGCTGCCGCCATCGACGGTCACTTCATTGGCGAAGGTGCCCTGCGGACGGCCGAGCAGTGCTGCGAGCATCTGGCCGGTCTGGTTGGAATCGTCGTCGATCGCCTGCTTGCCCAGGATCACGAGACCCGGCTGCTCGGCTTCGTAGATCGCCTTGAGGATCTTGGCGACAGCCAGCGGCTCGACCTCTTCGTCCGTCTGGACGAGGATCGCACGGTCGGCGCCCATGGCGAGCGCGGTGCGGAGCGTTTCCTGTGCCTTGGCCGGGCCGACGGAGACGGCGATGATTTCTTCGGCCGCGCCCTTTTCCTTCAGGCGGATCGCCTCTTCCACGGCGATTTCGTCGAAGGGATTCATGCTCATCTTGACGTTGGACAGGTCCACGCCCGTGCCGTCGCTCTTCACGCGCGGCTTGACGTTGTAATCGATGACCCGCTTGACGGGCACCAGGATTTTCATCGCGATCGATCCTTTCATTCGCGCGCAGTTACGCGCCGGCATCCTGCGAAATGGTCTTCCCAAGCCCAATTGCGCTGCGGGCCGGCAAGGTCAAGTCCCGCGATGCGGCTGGCATCGCGGCGTTGCAAATACAGGCAACCGGGATCGGACGCTCCGAACCCGGCTCCCGCCGGCAGCCCTCAGGCCGCCTTCTTCACTTCCGCTACGATTTTCTTGGCTGCGTCGCCAAGATCATTGGCCGACACGATGGGAAGGCCGGAATTCTCGAGGATTTCCTTGCCCTTCTCGACATTGGTGCCTTCGAGGCGCACGACCAGCGGAACCGAGAGGTTCACATCCTTCGCCGCAGCGACGATACCATCGGCGATGATGTCGCACTTCATAATCCCGCCGAAGATGTTGACGAGGATTCCTTCCACGGCCGGATCGGACAGGATGATCTTGAATGCCGCCGTCACCTTTTCCTTGCTGGCACCGCCGCCCACGTCAAGGAAGTTGGCGGGGAACGCGCCGTTCAGCTTGATGATGTCCATCGTCGCCATGGCCAGGCCCGCGCCGTTCAC
>CAMLQG010000087.1 GCA_946482075.1 uncultured Erythrobacteraceae bacterium | reverse complement strand
TTCTATCATGGCCGCAATTGGCCCAACAAGCATTTCGAAGCGACCGAGACATGGTACTGGGCTTTCAACGAGCCCGAATCCGGCATGCACGGCTTCATCCATATCTGGACGCATCCGAACCTGCATCTCTGCACCGCGGGCATCTTCGTCCATTGGGGTTCCAAGCTCGACCAGCTATCCTGCGAAGTGTTCGACTTCCGCAATTTCACGCCGGACGAGATTTTCGACGAACATGGCAACATCACGCTCGCCAATGGTCTGACCGTCCATTTCGAAGAGCCGATGAAACGTGCGCGCATCCGCTATTCCAACAAGGAGCGCGACTTCGACCTCGACATGATCCAGGAAGCGGTCCAGCCGCCGATGATGCGGGCCAACAGCCAGCATTTCGAGCAGACCATGCGTTCGGTCGGCAAGGTGGTGTTCGAAGGCCGTGACTACGTGTTCGACACGCTGACGATCCGTGATCGCAGCTGGGGCGAGAACCGGCAGGAAGAAGGCCACAAGATGCCGCCCTATGGCTGGCTTAACGGCGCCTTTTCCGAGGACTTCGCGTTCTGCATCTCCGGCCTCGACGATCCCGATCTCGATCCGGACTGGAAGGGCCTGTACGATGTGGACCGCGATCACATCATGTCCGACGGCTGGGTCTACGACCACGGCAAGATGCTTCGTCTGAACAAATACTCCAAGATCACGCGCCGCGCGGAAGACGGCATCCGTCCGGTCAGCCATGTGATCGAATGCACGCTGGAAGACGGGCGCGAATTCCGCTTCGAAGGCGAGGTCACGGGCAATGTGCCCTGGCATTGCTGGCAGAACGCGCTGTGCCAGACAGGCATGACCCGCTGGTACTGCCCGCAGACGGACCAGACCTGCTGGGGCGAAACCCAGGAAGTGCAGTGGAACGACTACGTCTACCGCGTGTCGCGCAATCCCAAGTAAGGACATCGCAATGCCTATCGAGCAGCTGGAGCGTGAAGCCCTGACCACGGCGGACGGCATTTCCGAGGATGCCGCGGTTCTTTCGCGCCTGCTGGCCAATCGTTACAGCTGCCGGGGCTACAAACCCGACTCTGTGCCCCGCGCCGTGATCGAGCAGATGCTGACCATTGCGCAGAACACCGCCAGCTGGTGCAATTCGCAGCCCTGGCAAGTTATCGTCACCGAAGGCGAAGGCACGGAACGCTTCCGCGAGAAGCTCCACGCCGCAGCGCTCGCGGACGCGATGTCGGGCGTTCCGCCGCAGATGCATCCCGATTTCGATTTCCCCTACGCCTATACGGGCGTCTACAAGGAACGGCAGCGCGAAGTCGGCTGGCAGCTCTATGAAAGCGTCGGGATTCAGTACGGGGACCGCGTGGCTTCCGGGAAGCAGGCGCTGGAGAACTTCCGCCTGTTCGGGGCGCCGCACGCGCTGATCATCACGTCCGAACGCGATCTGGGCCCTTATGGGGCGATCGATTCCGGCCTCTATGTCGGCAGCCTGCTGCTCGCCGCCGAAGCGCTCGGCCTCGGCATGATCCCGCAAGCGGCCCTCGCCGGTTATGGCCCGCTGATGCGCGAGCACTTCAACCTGCCCGACAATCGCGTCGTAGTGCTGGGCTGCTCGTTCGGCTATCCTATCGAGGATCATCCTGCCAACAGCTTCCGCTCACGCCGGGCGAAGCTGGAAGACACAGTGACATGGGTCGAAAAATAAGCTCCTACCCCGTTCGTCCTGAGCTTGTCGAAGGACAGCTTTTCTTTCTTCGGTTGCTGAAGAAAAGAACGGTCCTTCGACAAGCTCAGGACAAACGGATGGGGAGTTGCCTTCAGGAAGTCCGGAAAGCGCGGATTTCCTTCGGGATCACTTCCATGGTCTTCACGATCTCCATGTAATTCCAGAAGTCCTTCGCATGCGCGATCTTCCCGTCCTCGAAGATGTAGAGCGACAGGCCATGCACGTTCACCGGCCGGCCCGTGCAATCCACCCCGTCGAAATTCCCGACGAACGTGTGAACGAACTGCCACTCGCACACACCGGTGGTATCCGTCGCATCCACCCGCAGGATCTCCAGATCGAGATCGCCCGTATGCTTGTGCATCCGCTTGGCATGCGCGAGCAGCTTGTCCTGCCCTTCGACGTAGATCTTGTAGGTGACGTCCTCGAAGATGCCGTCCTGCGTGAAGAGCGCGGCAAAATCGGCCGGGTCCTTCTCCGCCGACCAACTCGACTGCAGCGATCGGATCAGATCGATATTATGCTGATTGCTCATGGCCGTCCGGCTCCCACTATCGTTGATCGGAAATCATCACCGGGGCGCATGATCGAGTCAATCTCCGCGCAACGGCGAGCGGGCTCCATCATCACGATTGCCAAATGCTGCGGCGGAGCTAAGTCTCGCTGCCATGACTGCGATCGACATCTCTTCCATTGCCGCCGGCCTCAGCCGCAGCGAACAACTCGCGCTCGGCGCCCTGCCCGTCCCCGACTATGGCAATATGGACGATGAAGCCTGGTGGCTGTTCTATTCGCTGCTGGATCAGGGGCTCCTGACCGGGGGCAAGGACAATTACATGCGCCGCACCGATCTGGGTGAACAGGTGCTCCGGCACATCAAGAGCTCGAGCCAGTAAGGTGGCTGTCAGCCGGATGCGGGCGGGCATCGCGCTCAGCGTGCTGTCGCTCACCTATCTGCTGAGCTACATGGACCGCACGGTCCTCGCGGTGTTGCAGGAAGGCATCAAGGGCGAATTCAGGCTCACCGATACCGAGCTCGGCCTTCTGGGCGGACCGGCCTTCGCGATTCTTTATTCGATCATGGGTATCCCGATCGCGCGGCTGGCGGACCGCTTCGATCGCGGCCGGCTGATCGCGATCTGCGTCTTCGCCTGGTCGCTCATGACCGCCTTCTGCGGAATGGCCGCCAACTACTTCCAACTGCTGATCTCGCGGGCCGGTGTCAGCGTCGGCGAGGCGGGAGGCAATCCGGCATCGCATTCGCTGATCGCCGACCTCTATCCACCCGATGCGCGCGCGCGGGCCGTCTCTGTCTATACGCTGGGCGTACCTCTGGGTGCGTTTCTGGGCGCTTATGCCGGTGGGCATCTGGCAGCGAGCTTCGGCTGGCGCATGACCTTCATCGTCCTGGGTGTGGTGGGCGGACTGTTGACGCTGCTGGTGCTCGCGACGATCCGCAACGTGCCTCGTGGCACTTACGACACCGCACTCGCGGAACAGGGCGATACGCCGTCGGCAATGGATGTTCTGCGGGTACTGGCGGCCAATCGCGCGTTCGTCCATCTGGCGGCAGGCTCCTCGCTCGTCGTGCTGATCGGTTATGCCCTGCCGGCCTTCCTCGCATCCTTTGCGATGCGCGTTCACCATCTCCCGGTGGCGCAGGCAGGGCTCGTCACGGGCATCGTCATGGGCGGCGGCGGGCTGCTGGGAACGATCGGATCCGGCGTCATCTCCGATCGCCTGGGAGCGACCAATCGAGCCTGGTATGGCTGGGTTTCGGCGATCGCGATGCTGATCGCTTTCCCGTTCCTGACCTTCGGCCTGCTCGCGGGGGATATCGCCGTGGTCACCGTCCTGCTGACGATCGGCATGGCGCTGATGTTTACCTATATCCCGCCCACCTTCGCGATGATCCATGGCATGGTCAGCGCACGGATGCGCGCCACGGCGACTTCCGTATTCTATCTCATCATCAATCTGATCGGCCTGGGCATCGGCCCGCCTCTGGTCGGTTGGCTCAGCGATCGCCTCGCCCAGAACAGGATCGGCGGCGACATGGCGCAGTGCGCAGGTGCAGCCGATGGAACGCCGCTGGCCGCACATTGCGGCGAGGCGCAGGCTTACGGCATCCAATATGCCCTGTTGGCGATCAATATCATTCTGGTCTGGAGCGCCATCCATTACTGGCGCGCCGGCCTCAAGCTCGGACAAGACAACACGCACAGAACGGAGATCGATCAATGGGAAGGCTCGACGGCAAGGTAGCGCTCATTTCAGGCGCGGCACGCGGCATCGGCGCGGGGATCGCGCGTAAGTTCTGCGAGGAAGGCGCGAAAGTCCTGCTCACCGACAAGCTGGATCAGGTGAACGAGACCGCCGCCATTCTCCACCAGGCCGGCCATGATGCGAAAGCGATGCTGCTCGACGTGCGCAACGAACAGCACTGGGCGGACGGCGTCGCGCGTGCAATCGCGGAATTCGGCGGGCTCGACATCCTCGTCAACAATGCCGGCATCTATGATAATGGGCTGGTCGAAGAAATGTCGATGGAAGCCTATCGCGAGACTTTCGAAGTCAATTTCTTCGGGCCGCTGATGGGCATCCGGGCCGCCCTTCCCGCGATCCGCGCGCGGGGCGGCGGCGCGATCGTGACGATCTCATCGCTCGCCACGCAGATGTCTCAGGCGGAATCCAACGCCTATTCGGCCAGCAAGTCCGCCGTTGCGCGCATGTCGCAGATCACTGCGCAGGAAACCGCCGGGCAGAACATCCGCATGAACACGATCCACCCCGGCCCGGTCGACACGCAGATGATGGTGGAAGTCGATATGCCCGCCATGATCGCGGCGATCCCGAACGGGCGCATGGCCCAGCCTGCCGACATCGCGAATATGGCCTGCTTCCTCGCGTCCGAGGAAGCAGCCTATATCACCGGCGCCGAGTTCATCGTCGATGGCGGCCTGCGGCTCTCCTGAGCATCAGCCGCCCGACGGTCAGCCGATCGTCACGCGCCGGCCTTCTGCGGCCGAAACCTCCAGCGCGTCGAGCATCGTGTGGCGCACCACAGCGTCGGCGAAGCTCGGCGCGGTGCGGGTGCCTTCGCGAATATCCTTGGCCATCAGGGCGTACATCTGGCCGACATTCACGCCGAACGCGTCGATGCTCGAAGGCGCCCAGCGATGCTTTGCCGGCACGCTCATCGGGCTGAGCGCCTTATCGTCACCGCGCCCACCGAACAGGCTGAGCTCGAACATCTGGGCGTGTCCGGAATCCGCCGTCACGCGCAGATCGCCTTCGCTGCCGTTGATCTCCCAAAGGAAATTCGTGCCCCGGCTCACGCCGCCACGATAATGCACATCGACCACCGCTCCATTTTCCAGCGTCCCCGTGAAAGCGATCTGATCCTCCGATGTCCTGTCCCGGATCACTTCGCTCGTGTCGATATTGGTCACTTCGGTCAGGAGCGTTCCGAAGGTCGCCGAAACATCCCGGAACTCGCCGATGCAATAGCACATCGCATCGACCGAATGGCCCATCGGGATGGTCTGGAGAAGCGCGCCATTGCTCTTGTCGAGCAGATAGACGTTGGGCCGATTGACCCAATCTCCCCACATCATGCCTGCACCGATCATGGTGGATGACAGAACCCTGCCGACATAGCCGTCGGCCACGAGCGTCTTCACATAGTCGATGACCGGCGAGCAACGGGCCTGCAGGCCGACCACGGCGACGACACCGGCCTCTTTCGCAAGCCGGGTCATCTCCTCGGCCTCGGCGAGACCATTACCCAGCGGCCATTCGCAATAGACATGCTTGCCGGCAGCGATCGCCTTCTTGGCGAGTTCGAAATGATAGGGGACTTTCACGGTGATGGAGACCAGGTCCACCGCCGGATCGTTGATGAGCCCGTCCGCCGGTGCATAGCCCTTCGGGAGGCCCAGATCGGCGGCTGCTTCGTCCGCGGATTCCTGACGGGACGTGGCGACGGCCACGATCTCGAAATCATCCGCCAGTCCGCGCAGCGCCGGGACATGCGCCACTGCCGCCCAGCTGCGTCCCACTTCGTACCCGATCAGGCCGACACCGATTTTCTCAGACATCTACATATTCTCCTGCCATCTTGGCTGCCATTACGCAGGTTCCGCCGCCATCGGCCACGAATTCCGAACCCGTCGAGAAACTCGATTCGTCGCTCGCCAGGAACAGCGCCAGGCTGGCGATCTCCTCCGGCCGGCCGATCCGGCCCATCGGGACCATCGCGACGAGCGATTCCATCAGCATTCGCTTTGATTCCTCGTTGGTCAGATAAGGAGCGAAAATCGGCGTGTCGATCGGTCCGGGGTGGATCGAATTACACCGGATCGCCAGGCCACGGCTGGCGAAATCGCCGGCGATCGACTTGGTCATCAGCCGAACCGCACCTTTGCCTGCGGAATATCCGACGTCGGACGCGGTCGCGAGCAGCCCGGCATTGGACGAGATGTTGATGATCGATCCGCTCGCTCCGCCGGGATTGCGCATCATCAGCTGGCTGCCATGCTTGCAGCCGAGCATGACCCCGGTGACGTTGACCGCGAAATGGTTGTTCCACGCCTCGAGATCGGTCGTTTCGATCAGCCCGGTGCCCAGGATGCCGGCATTGTTGACGATCACGTCCAGCCGCCCGAACTCCTGGCTGACCGTGGTCATCGCATCGATCCAGTACTGCTCGATCCGCACATCGAGCGGCAGGAACCTGGCGCCCGTCTCGCGTGCCACCGCCTGTCCGCCGGCTTCGTTGATATCGCCCAGGATGACCTGGGCACCCTCCGCCGCGAACCGCGTGACCATCGCCCGGCCGAGCCCCGAGGCGCCGCCCGATACGAACGCGACTTTCCCTTCGATCCTTCCCATATCCATCCTTTCCCGACCGCTGCGCGCCAGCGCCCCTGCATGCGGGCGCGAAGACGACATAAACCGTCGCTGTGATCAAACGGAGATGCGGGCGCGGTCAAGCGATGCCGTGTCAGCGGACAAGACGTGCTTGTGGTCGAGTGCGGTCTGTGCGCACAGTATGCGCACAGACCGCAGCGCGCGACGCCGGGTTCCTTGGGACGATCTGGGAGAGAAGAATGGCTATCGACGAAGTGGCGCTGCAGCGCTTGCTCGACAAGGATGCGATCCGTGAAGTCGCCTTGAAATACACCCGCGGCATCGATCGCCATGATGATGACATCATGCGCCAGGCCTATCATCCCGACGCGCGTGACGATCATGGCGAATATATCGGCGATCCAGAAGGTTTCATCCAGTACGCCAAGGGCACGCACAGCGACAATTGGAAAGTCCACCAGCATTTCATCACCAACCACTCGATCGAGCTGGACGGCGATACCGCCCATGGCGAAACCTATTTCTTCGCCACTCTTTCGCGCCATCAGGGCGGGACGGACATCGCCGCGGGCCGATACATCGACCGCTACGAGAAGCGGAACGGCCAGTGGGCCGTGGCCGACCGGATCTGCATGGTCGAATGGACAGGCCTCCTGCCGGTCAGCGACGCGCAGGTCGACCCGGAGATGTTCGTGCAGGGCGCCTGGGATCGGACCGATCCATCCTATCTCCGCCCGCTGACGGTCGACCGCGCGGAACGCTGCCCCGAGAAATATCGACTTCCCGAGAACGCGGCAGAATGAACAGGATCGGCAATCTCCTGCCGATATCGAAAATGACAATGAGGTCGAACGGCGTCTATGAGTGACTATCAACCGGCATCGCGCCCGGACATCTTTTACGGCTGGACCATCGTCGGGGTCTGTTTCCTCGCGCTGAACTTTTCCACCGGGATCGTGTTCATGGGTTACCCCCCTTTGATCCTGACGATCCAGGAACAGTTCGGGACCAGCCGTGCGCTCGCATCCAGCGGACCATCCGTGGCCTCTATCTCGCTCGGCATCATTGCGCTTTTCATGGGCGGCATCGTCCAGAAATTCAGTGCCAAATGGATAATGACCATCGGCACTGCACTGATTTCCATTGGGTTTCTGATCATATCGCTGGTCGACAACATCTATGTGCTGCTGGCGACATACGGAATTTTCATCGGCACCGGCTATGTTTCCATGGGAATCGTGACCGGGTCCACACTCATTACGCGCTGGTTCAAGGACAAGCGCGGGCTGGCGCTGGGCATCATCAACCTGTCGCCGGGAATGGTGCTGTTCCCCCTTCTGACGAGCTACATCCTGGTCAATTACGGGCTCAAGGCTGTCTTCCAGGTCAACGCCCTGCTTTTCGCCCTGTTGATCCCCATCATGCTTCTGGTGGTCAATCGGCCCGAAGATCGCGGATTGCTCCCGCTCGGAGCCGATCCCGGAGAGACGCCCCCGTCCGGTGGCCAACAGGCGTCTGCATCAGCGCCGGCAGGCAACGTCAAGGACCTGCTCACCAACTCCAAATTCTGGCTGTTGAGCCTGGGGATCGCTATCCTGACGGGTGCCGCGAACGTGATCTCCTCGCAGGCGATACCCATGCTGCGCGACGCAGGCGTCCCGCAGATGACCGCCACTTCCGCCATATCGCTCTACGGCCTTGCTATCGCACTTGCCGCGCCCGCCTTCGGCGTGCTCGTCGACAAGATCGGCGCATTGCGGTGCCTGTTGGTGGAATTCGCCATCGTGGTCGTGCCATGGGTGCTTATCGCGGTTCTGAAGCCCGAATTCATGGTGTTCGCCACGCTGCTGTTCGTGATCGGCATCGCTAATGGCGGCATCGTGGTGCTCCATTCCAGCTCCGCCGCAGCCCTGTTCAAGCCCGAGCAATTCTCGCGCGTGATGGGCATCAGCTACTTCATCAAGATGCCCTTCCTGGTGTTCACCGTGCCAGCGGCCGCCCATGTGTACGACGTGACGGGCAGCTACCAGATCGCCATCGTCGGCGGGGTAGTTTCGATCGTGATTGCAGGCGTGCTGTTTGCTGCTCTACAGTTCTCGCGGCGAGAGAAGATTCCCGAAGAAGCAGCCCTGACCAAGGCATAAGCTGAAAGGCACATTCATGACGAAACCGTTTGTCCGCGAGGACATGCAGAAATTCCTCGACCTGCTTGCGACGTTCGAAGCGCCGAGCTTCGCGGAAGTCGGCCCCGTCGCCGCGCGCGAGATGATGCAGCAGATGTCGCAGTTCAACCTGCCGATGGGCGATCTTGCAGTGAAGCGCGATCTCGAAATGAAGGGTCCGGCCGGCAACGCGATCCCGCTGCGCCTGTATGACTGCAAGGCGGAACGCGGCCCCTCGCCCGTCGTGGTCTTCCTGCATGGCGGCGGCTTCGTGATCGGTGACGTGCCGTTCTACGACACGCTTTGCGCCAACATTTCCCGCGATCTCGACATGCCGGTGGTGTCGGTGGAATATCGCCTGGCGCCCGAACATGTCTGGCCGGCCGGACCGGAAGATTGCGAAGCAGCTGCGCGCTGGGTCGCAAGCAATCCGGCGGAACTCGGCCGCTCGGTCACCGGTCTCATCATCTCGGGCGACAGCGCTGGCGGTGCGCTCACGGCCACCACGGCCATGTATCTGCGCGACAAGCCGGCAGACGTCCCCGTCCTGGCCCAATGGATGTTCTATCCGGTCACCGACCTGTCGAAATTCTCGCAGTCCTACGAGGATTTTTCCGAAGGCTATCTGCTGAGCAAGGCGGACATGGAATGGTTCCGCGATTGTTATGCGGGTGACGCGGAAGACTGGCGCTGCTCACCGCTCAAGGGCGACGCAGCCGGGCTCGCACCGGCCGTGATCCATACCTGCAGTCTCGACCCGCTGCGCGATGAAGGGCGGGCTCTTGCTGGCAAGCTGGCGGCTGCGGGCGTGCCCGTGGTGTTCCTCGAAGCTGAAGGCATGGTCCATGGCTTCGCCACTTTCCGCGCGGCGATCCCTTCGACCAATGACGATTGGACGGCGTCCGTCACCGCGATCAAGCTGTTGCTGGGCAAACTCAGCGGCTGACCTTACGGAGCGCGCTCAGCGATCCAGCCAATGGGCGAGCGCGCTCTCGCGGGCGCGCTCGTCGAAGCCGATCTTTTCCAGATAGGCATCGGTCGATCCGCAGCGCCGCCTGATCTCGTCGAAGAATGCGTCGAGGTAGCTCGCTTCCACGCCGATGATGTGGCGCATCAGTTCGCGCGGGAACTCGTGGCCGAAATTCTCCTTCACTCGAGCCCGAACATCCTCCGCCATGGCGTGAAGGCCCGCGGATTCGTTCGACAGCAGGAAGTTCGCATATAGCTGATCCTCGGGCACACCCAATGCGTGATGGATCAGGGCAATGGCCATGCCGGTCCGGTCCTTGCCGGCGCTGCAATGAACCAGCATCGGACCTCGCCCTTCGGCGAGCAACGCCATCATCCGGCCGAACGTGTTGAGATATTCATCGTCGAACGGCACGACACGGTAGATCTGCTGATACGCCTCGCGCGAACCCTGCTCCGTCAGCGTCCCATCGCGCAGCATCTTCGTATGCGGGGCGGTCTGGTCGGACGTGCCCGTATAGGCAAGAATTCGCTCCTCCCATTCGAGCGGCCAGCGCGAGGGCTCCTTCTCCTGCTCCGCCGGATAGCGCAGGTCGGCTATCACGGCGAAATCCATGGCGACGATCCGCTCTAGATCCTCTGCGTCGACATCGGCGGGCAAGCCGCAGCGGAACAGCCGGCCGGTCTGGACAAGCCCGCCGAACCGGCTGAAAAGGCCACCGGCGTCACGAAAATTGGCAATGCTGTTGATCATGATCCGTAGAAGAAGAGAGTGGACAGAAAGGTTTTGACGAGTTCGTCGCGCTGATTGATTAGCGCCGTTTCGACCGACAGGAAATGCCCCGTGCCGAGACGCGTCTTGCGCAGCGGGCTGCAGTCGAGCAGCCGCACTTCCGCCCGCTGAGTATCTCCGACGAGGAGCGGCGCGAAGAACTCGAACCGGGCCTGCGTGACAACGACATTCGGGAAACCCGGCGGCGCGAACGGGACACCCTGCTTGGCCGCGATCGTGCGCAGCGCGGTGAACAGCTCAATCCCGCGAAGCCCGCGCTCGACCGGCTCGGGCGGCCGCGCGCCCGGCTTTCGATAGCCCAGCCCCACATCCAGCGACGAACCGGCGCCGAGAAACATGCTGGACGGCGGGGCAATGAGCCCGCCGTAAGGCGATCGGGCCGCATAATCCGCGTCCCAGTAAAGCGGGTTCCAATCCTCCAGCGCTTCGCACCAGAGATGAAGTTCTTCCCTGGTAAGCGGCCATGCCGGCTGCGCCTTGCCAGGCTTCATCTGATCCATCATCGCCTTCGCGAAATCGGGCATCTCGGGATTGCGCCGCGCAATGTCGGCACCATCGCGCATCTGCCGAATGGGCGGCGTTGCGCCGTCCCGCGACGGTAAGGCGATGACGGCAGTGGCGCTCGCAGCTATCGGCAACCGTTCCGTGGCGACGCCGATATCGACCAGTTCGACCAGACAAGCCCCATCCTCGCCCCGGAACTTCCTGCCCACCTTGCCGGAAAACACCAACACTTCTCCGCGCAGCATCTGACCGCGCATCGAAAAAGTCAGGTCACGCTGCACGCATTGCGGCCCTGCCCAATCCGTGATCAGACGGCTGAACAGGCCCGCTAGCTGGAATGTGGAGATGAACGCATCTTCCGCGCCGACGGTGCGGGCATAATCGGGATCGAAATGGGCGAAGTCGTACAATCCTGTTGCCCGGACATAGGCGACCAGCCGCAGCAGGCTGAGCTCGTAATCGAAGCCGGGCAGCGCCGCGCCTTCCTCCACATCTTCCCAGAAGACCGTGGGAGAAGCAGGCGCAGCGTTCATGCCAATGCCAGTTCCTGGCGCAGCTTATCGCTCATAGCGACGATATCCTGCAGGCTGCGGAAGACATCATTGAGATGGGTGCAGCCCGCAGTCCCAGGAAGGACCTGGAGCACGGTGCTGCGGAACTCGCCAAGGCTCCGGCTGAGCAGCTTGTCGCCGCTGCCCAGCGCGGCGAGGCAAGTACCGAACGGCAGAGAGCCCTGAGTAAGCGCCATGTCCTCCAGCACGAAACTGTCGGGATCGATCACCGCCCTGCCGCGATATTCGTGATAGAGGGCACGGTATTCGGGTCCCTCCGGCCGCGCCGCGCTATCCTGGAAACCGAATTCGGCGTGGTATTTGCCATTCTCCAGCCAAAGATCGACATAGCGTATGCGCCATTGGTTGGGGCTCTCGTGAGGCGCGAACTGATGCCAGGCGAAACGGTCTGGCGTGGCATAGGGCAATCGGCCGAGGCCGCGATGGGCGATGGCTGAGTTGGTGCGGCCATCCGGTGTCATCGCCGGCGACCCGGGCGCATAGCTGACGCACAATCCCTCGACCGGGCGCCCCAGCATCGACGCCAGGCCGATCTCCGCGAAATATTGTTCGGATCCGCCCGGCAGCCATGTTTCCCAGGCGCCGGTGGACATGAAGGTCGCGCCGGCAAGGTCATCGATCAGCCGATAGAGCAGGGTGGAGTTCTCCGGCTCCTCCGGCAGCGCTTCGGCAATCGCCTTGCGCAGCTGCCCGCCCGGCCGGAGCCCCGTCATCCCCGCCAGCACATCCGCCGCACGATTGGCGGCAAGGCCGATGATCGAAGCGCCGCCTTTGTTCAACCGGGCGGTGAGCCAGTCATAGCCAACCTCGATGGGGGCATCGGGATCGTCCCCGGTATAGAGGTCGCGTGCGCGCCCGACGATCTCCAGCGGCCCCATCATGCCGTCCGGCCAATGAGACTGCATCGAGGATGTCCGCCGCAGGGAACGCGGCCTGCGCGCGGATGGGCCCGGCATGAGGACGGGATCGAGAGCCAGCGCCGGGTCGCTTACGGCAAGGGGACGGCCAGTCATGAAATGTCACGCATCACGCGATGCCCATCACGCAAGAAGCCCCGCTCCGCAAGAATTTCCTGCGCGAGCGGGGCTCTCGTGCTGTCGCGATCCGATCAGAACGCGTCGAGCGCTTCGTAATCTTCCATGCAGGCATAGATGCGGCGCAGGAACTCTATCGTGATATCGCGCGGCTGCATGTCGGGCATGCTGGGCGCGGGAACCAGCGTGATCGTCCAGAATGCCAGCGTGGTCATCAACTGCTGGCGCAGATGGAGCCACACTTCATCCAGTGCCGGCATGTCGACGCCTTGAGCGGTCATTTCCTGGACATAGAGCTTGACCAGATCTTCCATCCACGCTCGGCGGTTCTCGATCGTCAGCGCCGTGGTGAGCGCATAGATCACATCGCGCGACCAATGGCCGCGGGTCACGCACTGCCAGTCGGACAGACCCATGCGAGTACCTTCATTGGTGATGTACCAGTTCTTGAAGTGAACATCGTTGTGCGTGAAGGTGTGCGGCAGATCCGCGTGGCGGCGAGCGGATTCCATCGTCGCCGGCCAGATCTCCTCGCGACGCTTGGCAAGCGCCGGTGTCATCAGGCCCAGTTCGATCGATTCATCGAACGCTTTCATGCAGCTCGGGCCGAAGGCGGGCGTGACGTCCATCATGTCCTTCCACCACTGCGCCCAGCTGCGAAGCTTGAGTTCGTCGAGCACGGGGCTCTTGTACATCCGGCCGTGAAGCCCGGCGAGCGTGCGAACCATGCCTTCGGCCATTTCGCGCGTCACTTCGATCTTGTCGCTGCCGAACCGGACATCGTCGCGCCGGTCGTTCATGACGATCAGCGAACGGAAGGTCTCCGGATCGAACTTGGCGTACAGGCCGCTGAAGCTCTCGATATCGAGCAGCGGGCGGACCGAGTTGTAATAGATCGCCTCGCCCTCGGCAGCGCCGGACGCGGCAAGCGTGATCCGGTTGGCGAGATTTTCCGACATCTTGCAGAACACGCTCGCAGGCATGCCTGCGTCCTGGCCCGCCTGGTTGTATTCCAGGAAGATGCGGCGGCGATTGGAGGAACCGTCGTCCCGTTCGTCGAGGCTGTGGTTGACGACCTCGGCACCCGGAACATGGCCGCACAGCGCGTCCGTCAGCCATTCGTCCGTAATGGATTCGTATGTCGGCGGAACGACGTCCTTGGTGTAGACCTTGCTTTCCTTGTCGTCCTCTTCGAACGCCTTGGCGATATCGGCAATCTCAGTCATTTCTCAAAGTCTCCTCTCGGCACGGTCGGCCTTGCTTGGCACTTTGGCTGGACCCGACATTCAGCCGCAATTTGCACTAACCATCTTATTCGATTCGACAGGGAAGTAGCCGGGATTGTGTACATCTGCCAGCCACCAGGCGAAATCGTTCTTGACCATCGACCAGCTTCACCGGCATCCGGTGTCGATGGGCGTGGGTCGGTACAAGGCCGGCGACGAGGGAGGATCTGACGAGTGGACAGCGAAAACAGCAACAATTCCGGTATCCCGGAAAAGATCCTCGCGATCCTCGCCGCTCTTCTCGGCCTCGCAATGGGTGCAGGCGGCGCTTATCTCGCCATACTCGGCGGCTCTCTTTATTATGTCCTGGCGGGTGTCGCGATCCTTGCTTCCGCCGTGTTGATCTGGCGCGGTAGAAGCAAGGGCTACTGGCTCTACGCGCTCGTCTGCCTGATCACCGTAATCTGGGCTGTTGCGGAGTCGGGCCTCGACGGCTGGGCTCTTGTGCCCCGGCTCAACCTGGTCCTGGGCCTGGGCCTCCTACTGCTCGTCCTGAGAGCATTGCGGAGCGGCAGTTCCGGGCTTCGCAAAGCCACCTGGGGATTGCTGGCGATCCTTGCCTTCGTGTTCGGCATCTCGCTGTGGAACGCCCGAGGCCCTGCCAGCACCGACGCGACGGCACTTGCCCTTACGGGGATGACCTCGACAGACTGGAGCGCGATCGGCGGAACCGATGAAAACCAGCGCTACTCCCCGCTCGGCCAGATCACTCCAGCCAATGTCTCCGGCCTGAAGATCGCCTGGACGGCTCACCTCGCGAAGAACGGCCAGGTCGGCGGCGTGCTGGAAGGCACGCCGATCAAGGTCGGCAACATGCTTTACATCTGCGATATGGCGAACCGCATCCACGCGCTCGACGCGGAAACGGGCAAGTCGCTCTGGGTCGCTGATTCCGGCGGCAATGCGCCCGTGACCTCGTCGGTGTGTCGCGGCGTAACATATGCGCATATCGCCGATATGAAGGCTGACGAACATTGCGCCGATCGCATCGTCATGGCGACCAGCACCGCGCGCATGTTCGCCGTCGACGCCAAGGACGGCAAGCTTTGCCAGGATTTCGGCACCAATGGCGAGATCAATACGCTGGAAGGCCTCAGTCCCGCGCCTCCGGGCTATTACTATCACACCTCGCCGCCCGTATTCATTCGCGGCAAGCTGATCCTCGGCGGTTCTCCGCTCGACGGCCAGTCGGTGAAGGAACCCTCGGGTGTGATCCGCGCCTATGACGCGCGCACCGGCCAGTTCGCCTGGGCCTGGGACATGGGCCGCC
>CAMLQG010000086.1 GCA_946482075.1 uncultured Erythrobacteraceae bacterium | reverse complement strand
ACACCTCCACCTTGGCACATCGATGCCGCCGGGGGGCGTCCACCCCATCACCCAATTGCAGTCATTCCCATCATTCGTCACCCTGAGCTTGGTCGGGCTTATCCCGTTCGCACACGTACATCCATCTTCGTCATCTCGGGTTTGGCCCAGGGCGACGGATCAAGCCTACATGCTTCAAAGGTACAAGTGCCAACTTGGTTCAGGGTCCGTTTCTCCCGAGGCGCCGTCCGTGCCCAAGGCGGGATGGATGCTGAAACGAGTTCAGCATGACGAAGGGGAAGATGGCGTTGTTGGTGCTTCGATGCCCACCCTGCAAGCAGGAGGGGAGAAGGACTCCGGATCTCTCACGAATTTTCTGACCGGCAGCCCCTAATCACAAGCCCCACAGCCGGCCCCATCCGCCAGCGTCTCCACCTGGATCGTCGGATGGTGGATGCCGAAGCGGTGGTCGAGCTCGTGGGTGATCGTGCGCAGGAAAGCGTCGCCGGGATAGCCGGCGGGCATCACCAGATGGGCGGTGAAAGCGGTCTCGGTCGTGCTCATCGGCCAGATATGCATGTCGTGCACCGCTTCCACGCCGGGCTGAGCCGATAGCCAGTCGCGCACGGCGCGCTCGTCGATCCGGTCGGGCACGGCGAGCAGGCTCATCTTCACCGAATCCTTGAGCAGGCCCCAGGTGCCCCAGGCGATCACCGCCACGATCAGCAGGCTGGTGACGGGATCGATCCAGACATTTCCGGTCCACAGGATCAGCAGGCCCGCCACCACCACGCCCAGGCTGACCAGCGCATCCGCCGCCATGTGCAGGAAAGCCCCGCGGATGTTGATGTCGTGCTCGCGGCCCCGCAGGAAGAGGAGCGCGGTGCCGGTGTTGATCGCGATGCCCACGGCGGCGACCGCGATCATCATGGTCCCTTCGATCGGTTGCGGGTCCATCATCCGGCGGATCGATTCCACCAGGATCGCGCCGATCGCGATCAGCAGCAGCGCGGCATTGGCGAGCGCCGCCAGGATCGAGCTGAACTTGAACCCGTAGGTGAAGCGCGCGCTGGCGGGGCGGGCGGCGAGCACGGTCGCTCCCCAGGCGATCAGCAGGCTGAGGACATCCGACAGATTGTGCCCCGCATCCGCCACCAGCGCCATCGAGCCCGAGAGGAAACCGAAACCCGCCTCCACGACGACGAAGCCGGCATTGAGGATGATGCCGATCGCGAAGGCGCGGCCGAAGCCGGCGGGCGCATGGCCATGCCCGTGGGAATGGCCGTGCCCATGCCCCCTATCGTGGTTATGCGCATGTTCCGCACCCATATTCTATTCGTAGACGCAGGTGTCGAGCGCGTCACGCCGCACGATGTTGATCCGGGACGAGATGCTGTTGCCATAGCGCCGGGTGAAGCCGTGTGGGCTCACCACCGAGCGCTTCTTGGGAAGGGGAAGGGCCGCGGCCATCCGTGCGGCCTCGCTGCGGCTGAGCTTGGCGGCGGAATGCTTGAAATAGCGCTGCGCCCCCGCTTCCACGCCATAAGTGCCGAGTCCGGTTTCCGCGACGTTGAGATAGACTTCCATGATTCGCCGCTTGCCCCAGATATTCTCGATCAGCACGGTGAACCAGGCTTCCAGCCCCTTGCGGAAGAAGCCGCCGCCCTGCCACAGGAACACATTCTTCGCGGTCTGCTGGCTGATGGTGGAGCCGCCGCGGATGCGCCCGCCCCGCGCATTGCGTTCGATCGCCTGTTCGATCGCTTCCTTGTCGAAGCCGTTATGCTGGCAGAACTTGCCATCTTCCGCCGCGATCGCCGCGCGCACCATGCTGCGGTCGATATGGGAGAGCGAGGTCCAGTCCTTCGTGATCCCGTTCGGGTCCATCAGCATGGTGGCGGTGACAGGCACGGGCACGAAGCGATAGAGCACCACCAGCCCGACGCTGGCGATCACGAACCACACGACAAGCTTGAGCAGAAAGCGCATGAACCGGGGAGGGCGGACCGGGCGAGAAAGCGCCGGACTTTCGGAGACGGAGGCCATGCAGGCTGGTTAGCGGGAAGGGGCGGGGCGATGCAATCGCTCAACGCATTCTCCCGATCGTTCATTTCGGCTTGCGGCCGCGCGGCAGGCCGGGATCGAGCATCGCGCCGGCCTCCGTATCCGCGAACAGCTCGACCAGCCCGACGCCCAGCGTTTCGGCCAATCTGTCTAGCACGTCGACGGTGGGATTGGCCTCGCCCCGTTCCATGCCGCCGAGATAGGACCGATCGACCCCGGAATCATACGCCAGCCGTTCCTGGGAGATTTGCGTCTTCGATCATATCCAATCAGCTATCCTATCCCGAATATGAACGCCATTGCGCCGCGCTTCTCGACCGGCTCGGCTGGACCGTTCAGGTGACACGGACCGGTCGAGGCCACGATGCCGATCTGATCGCCGAGAAGCGCGCAGTCCGGCTCGTGCTGCGGTGCAAACCCGGCCCACAGCCCGTCGGCCACCAGACCGTGCGGGAGGTTCATGCGGCCAGATGCCTGTATGATGCCGCCATCGCATGGGTTGTGGCGCCCGCGGGCTTCGCGGCGCAGGCATGGCGGGAAGCGGGCGGCCTTTCCGTCAGCCTGCTGCATCATTCGGAACTGGAGGCGCTGGATCGGCGATGTGCTGACACGGCGCTTCATTCCCCGCCGGCAGCTTCGGGCTCCAGCATCACCAGCTTGAAGTCCGTGCGTTCCGCGGGGTGGAGCGTGTGCTGGCGGAAGCGCAGAGGGCCGTGTTCCGGGTGGTGGAAGCTGCGCGCGCCGCCCTCGCGCGCGGCGACGGTCTGGCCGTTCCACGCCGCGCGGAAGAGACCGCTGTTGTCGAGGAGCCAATCGACCACGGCCCGCGCGAGCGGATCGGTGGGATTGCGGCCGAAATCCTGGCGGAACTCGGCCAGGATGCGGCGCGCGCGCTGTTCCCAGTCCGGCAGCAATTGGCGCGCTTCGGGTGCGGTGAAGGTGTAGCGCAGGAGGTTCCGCTCCGCCTCGTTCTCCAGCCCCACGAACAGCGCGCGCGCGGGAGCGTTCCAGCAGCAGATGTTCCACGCAGGGTCGAGGCCATAGGCGGGGTGGGGCAGCGCCTGGACCAGCGCCGCGATCGCGGCGGGCGCATCGCCCGCGCTGCCGGCGAAAGGGTTTTCCGGATCGTGCCGCTCGGCCAGTTCGAAGAGATAGGCGCGTTCCGCCCGGCTCAGCCGCAGCGCGCCGGCCAGGCGGGAAAGCGTGTCGGCCGAGGGGCGCACTTCGCGGCCCTGCTCGATCCAGGCGCACCAGGTGACGCCGATTCCGGCGCGGGCAGCCACTTCCTCGCGCCTGAGGCCGGGCGTGCGGCGCCGTCGCGTCGCTTCGTCGGGCTGCAACGCCTCGCGCCGCGCACGGACGAAGGCGCCCAGCAGGCGGCGATGGTCGGCAGTTTGCATGGCAGAAATTATAATAGGATAAGAATGTCCATTGTAACAGTCTTATCCGCAGTCATACCCGGGCCACGCATATGTTCCTCAACAAGGCCCCTACCATGCCCGATCATGACACCGTCATTCAGTCCCAGTTCGGTCCCCGGGCCGCAGCCTATGTCGCCAGCGCCGTCCGCCTCGGGCGAGGACCTGGCCTGGATCGCCCAGCGCGCGCAGGACAGCGGCGCGACCCGCGCTCTCGATCTCGGTTGCGGCGGGGGGCATGTGGCCTATGCGCTGGCGGCCCATGTCAGGCGGGTGACGGCAAGCGACCTGTCGGCCGGGATGCTCGCGGCCGTCGCCGCCACCGCGCAGGAGCGTCGTCTCGCCAACATCGCCACGCAACAGGCCCCGGCCGAAGCTCTGCCCTTCGCGGACGGTGCGTTCGATATGCTCGCCTGCCGTTTCACCGCGCATCATTGGCGCGATCTCGCTGGCGGGTTGCGCGAAGCCCGCCGCGTCCTCGCCAAAGGCCGTCCGGCGATCTTCGTCGACGGCGTGGCGGCGGAAAACCCACTGTTCGACACACATCTCCAGGCAGTCGAGCTGCTGCGCGATCCGTCGCACGTGCGCGACTACCGCCCCGGCGAATGGCTGGCGGCCCTGGGTGCGGCCGGGTTCGAAGTCGTTTCCGTCCGCCGCTGGCGCCTGCGGATGGAATTTGCCCCGTGGATTGCCCGGATGCGGACGCCTGAAGCCCTTATCGCCGCGATCCGCTCGCTCCAGACAGGCGCCGCGGAGGAGATCGCCGATTACTTCGCGATCGAGCCGGACGGGTCGTTCATGCTCGACGTGGCGGGGATCGAAGTGGTGTAGGGCTTGGCCCCTCCGTCAGCCTGACGGCTGACACCTCCCCATCGCCTTCGGCGACAGGGAGGATACTTGTCCCGATCCTCCCTGTGCCGGAGGCATGGGGAGGGGGACCATGCGCAGCATGGTGGAGGGGCTAGGGCGTCCGGGCGCGGCAGGCGGCCAGGATCGCTTCAGCAGTGTCTGGGGGGGATTGCAGCACTTCAGTTGCGGCGATGCGGATCACGGTGATTCCCTGCGCCGTAATCCAGGCTTCACGCGCCTCGTCCTGTTTTGGCCGATCGCCCATGTCATGCCCGATTCCGTCCACTTCCACGCCGAGCCTGGCCGATGCGCAGTAGAAATCGAGAACGTAAGGCCCAAGAGGATGCTGGCGGCGGAATTTCAGCGGGGCTTCCCGCAATTCCCGCCACAGCAACACTTCAGGCAGCGACATGTTTGCGCGGAGCTTTCGCGCCGTCGCAACGGCTCGCTTGGTGGTCTGTCTCGCCATTGGCCCCTCCGTCAGCCTGACGGCTGACACCTCCCCATCGCCTTTGGCGACAGGGAGGATCAAAGGCGTTCAGATCCGCTTCGGACTGATCAAGCCGCCGGCATCGGCATCATGCGTTCGCCGGCGATCCGCTGCATGGCCTTCTGGAGCTTCTCGAACGCGCGCACCTCGATCTGGCGGATGCGTTCGCGGCTCACGTCGTAGACCTGCGAAAGCTCTTCCAGCGTCTGCGGATTGTCGGTCAGCCTGCGTTCGGTGAGAATGTGCTTCTCCCGCTCGTTCAGGCTTTCCATCGCTTCCGACAGCATCTCGCGGCGCACAGAGGCTTCCTCCGCCTCGGCCACGGTTTCGTCCTGCAGCGGGCGATCGTCCGTCAGCCAATCCTGCCACTGGCCGGCGCCGTCCTCGTCGCTGCGCAGCGAGACGTTGAGCGAAGCATCGCCGCCCATCAGCATGCGGCGGTTCATGTTGACCACCTCCTGCTCGGGCACGCCGAGATCCTCGGCGATCTTGCGCACGTCGTCGGGATGAAGATCGGTGTCCTCGAACGCGTCGAGATTCTTCTTCATCTTGCGCAGGTTGAAGAACAGCTTCTTCTGCGCGGCCGTGGTGCCCATCTTCACCAGGCTCCAGCTGCGCAGGATGAATTCCTGCATCGAAGCCTTGATCCACCACATGGCGTAGGTGGCGAGGCGGAAGCCGCGGTCGGGCTCGAATTTCTTCACGCCCTGCATCAGGCCTACATTGCCTTCGGAGATGAGGTCGCTGACCGGCAGGCCATAGCCGCGATAGCCCATGGCGATCTTCGCCACGAGCCGCAGATGGCTCGTCACCAGTTGCGCTGCCGCTTCTGGATCCTGGTGTTCCTGATAGCGCTTGGCGAGCATGTATTCCTGCTCGGCCGTCAGCACCGGGAACTTCTTGATCTCGGTCAGATAGCGGTTGAGGCTCTGCTCACCGCTGAGGGCCGGGACCGATCGGGTTGAACTTCTCTTGTCGCTCACTTTCCTTGAACCTTTTTGCGTCGGCCAATGTGGCGAAGCCCCTGCTGGGCACTCCGCGATTTGGCCACATTTAGTGTCGGAGACCTAGCAAGAACTTATCACAAATGCCCAATTTCCGCTATCAGTTCCCGCATATCGGCAGGTAACTCACTGCTGAATCGGATGTATTCGCCCGAGATCGGGTGAAGGAAGCCGAGCTCTGCCGCGTGGAGAGCCTGGCGGTGGAATGCAAGCCGCTGGAGAAGCGGCTTGAGCTTGGGGTTCGTGCGTCCATAGACAGGGTCCCCCAATAGCGGATGGCCGATTGACGCCATATGAACGCGCACCTGATGCGTGCGGCCGGTTTCCAGCCTGCATTGTACAAGGGCCGATAAAGTCAGCTTTTCCTTGGTTTCGTAATGCGTGACGGCATGCTTGCCCCGCGGGTCCTTGTCATGCAGCAATGCCATCTTCTTGCGGTCGTGGGGCGAACGGCCGACTCGCCCGGACACTGTGCCGGATAGCGGCACCGGGTGGCCGTTCACCACCGCGAGATAGGCGCGGGTGATCGAATGGTCCGCGAACTGGCGAGCCAGCCCTTCATGGGCCGCATCCGTCTTGGCGACGACCAACAGGCCCGACGTATCCTTGTCGATCCGGTGAACGATGCCCGGCCGCGCGACTCCGCCGATGCCGGAAAGCTTGCCCGCACAATGATGGATGAGCGCGTTGACCAGCGTGCCGTCGGGATTGCCGGCGGCGGGATGGACGACGAGCCCGGCGGGCTTGTCGACCACGATCAGCGCGTCATCCTCGAACGCGATGTCGAGCGGAATGTCCTGCGCCACCGCTTCGGCCGCTTCGACCGGTGGGACCGTCACGCTGAACGTGCTGCCGGCCGCCGGCTTCAAGGAGGCTTGCGACACGGCGCTGCCATCGACCGCGATCAGGCCATCGCCCAGCAACGCCTTGATCCGCTCGCGCGAAAGCCCCGTCGCATCGGCCAGCGCCTTGTCGAGCCGCTGGCCGCCTTCGGCCAGAACACCGGAAATGACTTCGCTGTCCCCCATGGGGTCTAGATGGTGATGGAGCGCCTTTCAAACAAGGCGTGCAGGTGGCAAATACCCCGAATCCGTTCGTCCTGAGCTTGTCGAAGGACCGCTTTTCCTTTCTACCTCGCAACAAGAGAAAGACGGCCCTTCGACAGGCTCAGGGCGAACGGAGGTTGGGGCACACGATGCCTTTCTGGACCTACATGCTGCATTGTCGGGGAGGGGTGTTCTACATCGGCCATACGGACGATCTTCAGCGCCGTATTGGGGCGCATCAGAGTGGACAGATCCCGGGCTTCACGCAGTCTTATCTGCCTGTTGAACTCGTGTGGTCCCAGGAATTCCCCACACGGTACGAGGCGTTAACTGCCGAACGGCAGATCAAGGGTTGGTCGCGCAAGAAGAAGCTCGGGTTGATCCGGGGCGATTGGGACGACGTCTCCCGCTTGGCAAAAGGGAAAGACGGTCCTTCGACAAGCTCAGGACGAACGGAGCTTTGGGTGGCCCGCAGCGCATGGGCCGAGATGGCAGCGCATGCCGCGCGCGCGCTCCCCGATGAGGCTTGCGGCATCCTCCTCGGCTCTCCCGGCCGGATCGAGCAGGCCTTGCCCGCCGCCAATGTCGCCCCCGATCCCGCACGCCGGTTCGAGATCGATCCCGCAGCGCTGATCGCCGCACATCGCGCCGCGCGGGAGGGAGGATCGCCGGTTATCGGCTATTATCATTCGCATCCCGATGGCCTTGCGCGGCCATCTGCGATAGATCGCGCCATGGCCGCGCATGACGATGCGGTGTGGGCGATCCTGGGGGGGAATGAGATAAACTTCTGGCGCGACGGGATGAAAGGATTCGAAGCGCTTTCCTACACGCTCGCGGATGGTTAAGGCGGGCTTGCGATGCAGGTCCGATATTGCTCCCTCCTCCTCTCCTATCCCTCGGAAAACCGGGAGGTTTACGGGGTGGCGGGAAGGGCCTGATCATTTCTCTCTGGACAGTGTCAACTGTGTCAACCTGTTCATACGGACAAACGGAAAACTGAATGAACGCCACCAGTCTCGATCTCGCCAGCCTGCTCTGCTCGCGCCTGTGCCACGACATGCTGAGCCCGGTGGGCGCGCTGACGAATGGGCTGGAACTGCTCGCGGACGAGAAGGACCCGGCGATGCGCCAGCGCTGTTTCGAGCTCCTGGAGCAGAGCGCGCGGATTTCCGCCGACAAGTTGAAGTTCTTCCGCCTGGCCTTCGGCGCAGCGGGCGGCTTCGGCGATATGGTGGCGGTGGACGAGCCGCGCGCCCTGATCGATGCGCTGGCCGGGAATAATGGCCGTATCCAGATCAACTGGGCGCTGGGTGTGCCGGAACTGCCCAAGCCGGCGGTCAAGGTGCTGCTTAACCTGGCGCAGATGGGGATCGAGGCGCTGGTGCGCGGCGGGACGCTGGATATCGGCGCGGAATCGGGAGCCGACGGCAGCGAGATCGTCGTGCGGGCGAGCGGGACGCGCGTGGCTTTCGACGATAGTGTGGGCCGGGCGCTGGAAGGCCGGATCGCGCCGGAAGAGCTGACCAGCCGCACGGCCGCCGCTTTCATGATCCACCAGATCGTCGCCAATGCGGGCGGCATGGTGCAATTTGCCCGTGACGATGCGCAGCTGGTGATGGGCGCGGCGCTTCCGATCGGCTAGGATAAGCCGATTTCCGGGAATGGAGGCTTGAAGGGATGGAGGATGGCCTGGTCCACCGCGAGGCGCCTTCGCCCAATTGGGATGAGCGCCAGCTTCCGGTGTCGATGGCCGTCCTGCATTACACGGGCATGCGCAGCGGAGCCGACGCGCTGGAACGGATGTGCGATGCGAAGGCCAAGGTTTCCGCGCACTACATGATCGAGGAGGACGGCACTGTCATCCGCCTGGTCGACGAGAAGAACCGCGCCTGGCATGCGGGCCGTTCCTTCTGGCGCGGGATGACGGACATCAATTCCGCCAGCATCGGGATCGAACTGGTCAATCCGGGCCATGAATGGGGCTATCGTCCCTTTCCCGACGCGCAGATGGAAGCGCTGCTGCCGTTGCTGGCTTCGATCGTGAAGCGCTATGACATTCCGCGCGCCAATGTGGTCGGTCATTCGGACATCGCGCCGGATCGGAAGGATGATCCGGGCGAGTTGTTCGAATGGGAGCGGCTGGCACGCGTCCGGCTGGCGCTGCCCGTACCCGAAGTGAAGCTGGGCGCGCCGTTTCCCAATGACGGCGCCTTCATGCTGGCGCTGGAGCGGTTCGGCTATGACGTGACGCATGGGCGTGCGGCGGTGACGGCGTTCCAGCGGCGCTGGCGGCCCGGGCGCATCGATGGCGAGATCGATGGGGAATGCGGCGCGATCCTGTTCGCGCTGCTCTTGGAACGCGACCGCGGACAGGCTAGATAGCGTTTACGCCAGGGGGCCGGGCAGCCGCGTCACTCCATCTGGAAACGGATGGTGTGCCGAGGAAAGTCCGGGCTCCATGAAACGAGGGTGGCGGGTAACGCCCGCCGGCTTCCGTCCGCAAGGGCGGGGGCAAGGGACAGTGCCACAGAGAGCAGACCGCCGATGGCCCCGGATCTCCGGGGCACAGGCAAGGGTGAAAGGGTGCGGTAAGAGCGCACCGCGCGACCGGCAACGGAAGCGGCACGGCAAACCCCACCCGGAGCAAGACCGAATAGGGGCGGCGCGCCTGGGAAACCAGGCAGGCGGGTTTCACGCCAGTCGCCCGGGTTGGTTGCTGGAGCGGTGCGGCAACGCATCGCCGAGATGAATGGCTGCCGCCGCGCGCCCGCGTCGCTTGCGATAGGGATGGGCGGAACAGAACCCGGCTTACAGGCCCCCTGGCGTATATCTGGAGCACAGCTGTTCCAGGGACCGTTCGTCCCATGTGCGGCGTCCTCCTCCCCCTTCAGGGGCGGGGCGGGGCGGCCGTCCAGGCGCTGCGCGTGAGGCAATGCCCCACCCCCAACCCCTCCCCTGAAGGGGAGGGGAGAACGCCATTTCCTCGTAACGCCTTCGTGTTTGCAATCTATACAATCGCCAAAGGAAAAGCCGCCCTTCGACAAGCTCAGGACGAACGGCAAAGAACTTCCTCAGGTGGAGCAGCTTCATATTCCTGCGAGAAATGAAAACTGCTTTCCTCTCCCTCGCGAGCTCTGCCGAGTTGTGGCAAGGAAGAATGCCATGCCGCGCATTCTCGCCTCGCCGCTCGTGGCGCTTGTCCTGCTGTGGAGCCTTGCGCTGGCGGCGGGATATTACCAGCCCGCGGCTGACGAATGGGTGCTGGCCCGGTTCCATGCCGGCAGCGATGCCGGGCTCGCCGCACTCGCCCGCGCGATCACCGATCTCGGGGGAGCGGGAGCGCTGCTGCTCGCGACCCTGGTGGGGGCAGTCGCGCTGCTGGCAAGGCGGCGCGGCCGCGATGCGGCGCTGCTCGTCGCGGTGGTTGTGGGCGGGCGGGCGCTGGTGGAATTGCAGAAGCTTGCGATCGGCCGCGCGCGTCCCGCGCACGACCAGCTCGATCTCGTTCATTCCTTCGGCTTCCCGAGCGGCCATTCCGCCAATGCGATGATCACCGCGCTCGCGCTGGCCCTGCTGCTCGGCCCCGGGCGTGGGGCCATCGCCGCGGCCTTGGCCTTCGCGTTCGTCATCGGCTGCACGCGGCTGGTGCTGGGGGTCCATTGGCCCACGGACGTGCTGGGCGGCTGGGCCTTCGGCGGGTTCTGGGTGCTGGCGACAGTAAGGCGATGAATTCTCCGCTCCCCTGAAGGGGGGGGCAGGAACTACCTACCCCCGCCCGATGCTCGCATAGGTGAAGCCGGCTTCGCGCATTTCCCGCGGATTGTAGACGTTGCGCAGATCGACCAGGACCGGCGCTTTCATGCTCGCCTTCACTCGCTTCAGGTCCAGCGCGCGGAACGCGTCCCATTCGGTGACCAGCGCGATCGCATCGGCGCCTTCGATCGCTTCGTAGGGACTGCCGATCATTTCGACGTCGGGCATCAGCGGGCGGGCCATTTCCATCCCTTCGGGATCGTAGGCCACCACTTTCGCGCCAGCGTCGGTCAGCGCCTGGGCTACCGCGATCGAAGGGCTGTCGCGCATGTCGTCGGTGTTCGGCTTGAAGGTCAGGCCCAGCATGGCGATGCGCTTGCCGCGCGCCTCGCCGCCCAGCGCATCGATCACCTTGCGGCCCATCGCGCGCTTGCGGCTGTCGTTGACCTTGACCACGGCTTCGACGATCCGCACCGGGCTCTCGTAATCCTCCGCCGTCTTGAGCAGGGCGAGCGTGTCCTTGGGAAAACAGCTGCCGCCATAGCCGGGGCCGGCATGGAGGAATTTCGGCCCGATCCGGTTGTCGAGCCCGATGCCGCGCGCGACATCCTGCACGTCGGCGCCGACTTTCTCGCACAAGTCGGCCATTTCGTTGATGAAGGTGATCTTCGTGGCGAGGAAAGCGTTGGCGGCGTATTTGATCAGTTCCGCGCTGCGGCGGCTGGTGAACAGGATCGGCGCCCGGTTGAGGAAGAGCGGACGATAGACCTCGTTCATCACGTCGCGGCCGAATTCGTCCTCCGCGCCGATCACGATGCGGTCGGGCCGCTTGAAATCGCCGATGGCGGCGCCTTCGCGCAGGAATTCCGGATTGGAGACCACGGCGAATTGCGCCGTCGTCGCGGCTTCGCGCAGGATGCGCTCCACTTCGTCGCCCGTGCCCACGGGCACGGTGGACTTGGTGACCACCACTGCCGGATTGGCGAGATGCGTGCCGATTTCCCTGGCCACCGCGTAGACGAAGGACAGGTCGGCATGGCCGTCGCCCCGGCGGGACGGCGTGCCGACAGCGATGAAGATCGCTTCCGCGCCGCGAATCGAATCGGCCAGATCGGTGGAGAAGGACAGGCGTCCGGCGCGCGTATTGGCGCCCACCAGTTCGGCCAGGCCGGGCTCGTAGATCGGCATGATGCCCTGGCGCAGCCGCTCGATCTTGTCGGGCTCCTTGTCGATGCACACCACATCGTGGCCGAAATCGGCCAGGCAGGCACCGGACACCAGCCCCACATAGCCGGCGCCCACCATCGCAATCTTCATAGACTCGCCTCTCTGTCGAACACCTCGATCTTGCCGTCGCGCTCCTGAACCTCGATGAAGCGACGCGACGACCCTTCGAGCACAAGCGCGGTCAGGCGGCCATTGCAATAGGCACCTGTATCCACGCCTATCCTGTTAGGCTGCTCGTCGGCCTCGTCGGTGATCGTGTGGCCATGCACGACGATGTGCGAGAAGGGCTCGCGGTGGGACAGAAAGGGCTCGCGGATCCAGCGCAGGTCCTGCACCTTCTGATCCGCTGTCGCCACGTCCGGCTTGATTCCGGCGTGGACGAACAGATATCCGCCGACCGCGATCATGTCCTCGAAGGACCGGATGAAGGCGATGTGGCTTTCGGGCACGAGATCGTTCAGCAACGCCTGTACTTCTTCCACCGTCGCGCCTTCGTAGACATCGGGCGGGATGCCGTAGCTGAGCGCGGTCTCCCGGCCACCATAGCGGAGGAAATGGCGCATCGCTTCCGCTCGCCTGAGGCTCTGCAGGAACATTTCCTCGTGATTGCCCGCGATGATTCGCAAGCGGCGATGCGCTTGCCATCGTTGCGCGATTGTCACGACCTCCGCGCTGTCGGGCCCGCGATCGATCAGGTCGCCCAGCAGGATCACCGTGGTATCGGCTGGCGGCGACATTTCGTCATCCTGTTCGATGACGTCGATCATCTCGCAGAACAGATCGAGCCGGCCGTGAATGTCGCCGACCGCGTAAATGCGCTGTCCCGCGGGAACTGAGGCTTCGGCAGGGGCCATGCCGAAGGGTAGCAACTGACGAAATGGTTTCAACACTATCCGCTGATCTCTTGCGTATCGTCTGGGCCTCGCCCGCGATGCGGCGGGTATGGTGCCCATGGGGTTAAAATCTCTATCGAACGAAAACACTCAATGCCGACAGACTATCCCTGCCCCGGATAGTGATGCAAAAAATCCACACTTCTGCGCGCCTGTGGATGCGGCGCATCATTTGGCCTTGTGCATCGCAGCACAGATAGGCAAGTTTCATCCGTCTCCGCAAGGTGCACCCGATCTAAAAATGAGGTGAACCGCGGAAACGCAGGTGGGACGTGCGACAATCATTTGAAGGAAGATTGCCATGCTTACGTCCGTTCGCAGCCTCCTGGCTGCTACTGTTCTTGCCAGCGCTGCTCTCACTGCCGCTCCTGCGATGGCACAGGACGAACCCGAATCCGATATCACCGTAACCGGTAACGTCTCGATCGTTTCTGACTACCGCTTTCGCGGTGTATCGCTCTCCGATGGCGATCCGGCGATTCAAGGCGGGCTGACGATCGGCCACAAAAGCGGCTTCTACGTCGGCACCTGGGCGTCTTCGCTGGAAGACACCGCAGCCTTCGGCGAGATGGAAATGGACCTGTTCGCCGGCTGGAAGGGCGAAGTCACGTCCAACCTCACCGTCGATGTCGGCCTGACCTACTACGCCTATCCGTCGGGTGACGGTGAGGTGGAGTATTTCGAGCCCTACGCCAAGCTTTCCACCACGCTCGGCCCGGTCGGCGCAACGGTCGGCGTCGCCTATGCCTGGGACCAGGATTCGCTGGGCGGCGAGGACAATCTCTACATCTTCACCGACCTTTCGGTCGGCATCCCGAACACGCCGATCACCATTACCGGCCACCTCGGCTACAGCGACGGCATTCTCGCCCTCGATGGCGACCAGAAGACGATGGACTGGGGCATCGGCGCCTCGATCACGGTTCTGGGCGGCCTGACGCTCGGCGCGCAGTATGTCGGCGTCGATGGCCCGAACTTCAACAATTTCACGGACGACGCCGTCGTCGTGAGCCTCGGTTACAGCTTCTAAGCACGGCAAGCTGAGAAGCCTGGCCCGCGTCCTCTCGGGGACGCGGGCTTTTTTATGCTTCGGGTATCCCTCGGGGGACGATCAGCGCAGATAGAAGTCGATCGTCGTCACCACTCGGACTTTCTTGAACGGCGTGTCCGACACGCCCCAGCCGCCGCCGCTGTCGCCATCGCGCGCCTCGACCGAGAAGTAGCCCTGAGTCGCGCTCTTGATGCCGCCGACGCTGGTATTGCTGTCCTTCGCGAACTGCTCGGCCGCTGCACGCGCATCCTTGGTCGCTTCGGCCACCATCTTGGGCTTGATGTCATTGAGCTTCGTGAAAGTGTAGGCCATGCCCGAGCCTTCCTCCAGCACGACGCCCCGGCGGACCAGGTCGAACTGGCGGCGGACCGCGCTTTCGGCGCGCTTGATGTCGGTGGTGCGCAGCGTCATGCGCTGGCGGACGGTGAACTGGGTCACGCCGTCATTGGTGAAGTTGGAGACGTTCACCCCGGTGGGCTGCAATTCGTCGGCCGGGAAGCCGATCTCCTTGAAGAAGGCGCGAATCGAGTTCGTATCGCGGTCCACGCTCGCCTGCGCGCTCGCGAGATCGCCCGCGGTGGCCGAATAGCTGATGGTCCAGGTGGCGAGATCGGCGGTGACTTCCTTTTCCGCCAGGCCACGGACAGTGACGGCGCGGTCCTGCAGTTTTGCGCGGGTGAGCCCGTCGCCCAGCAGATAGCCGCCCGCGATCATGCCGATCGTCAGGACGCCGGCAGCGGCGAGCCAACGCTGCGTCTGACGTTCGCGCCAAAAGCTTGTAGCGGGTGTCGAGGATTCAAGGCTAGGATCGGACATGATGCGAAACCTCCCAAAACAGGGCGGATACCCCGCCCACCTTTTCGTATTGCGTCGATGAACCGTGTTTGAATAGCGATGAATGGAGATAGTTGCCGTGATCAGATTTCTGCACAGCATGCTGCGTATCACCGATCCGGAGGCAACGGTGCGCTTTTTCAACCTGCTGGGGCTGGAAGAAGTGCGCCGACACGAGGTGCCGCAGGGCCGCTTCACGCTGATCTTCCTCGCCGCCCCCGGGCAGGAAGGCGTCGCGGAAGTCGAACTCACCTATAATTGGCCCCCCGAGGACGGCGAGGGCGAGCGATATGATGGCGGCCGCAATTTCGGCCATCTCGCTTACGGCGTGGACGATATCTATGCCACCTGTCGGCGCCTGATGGATGCCGGCGTGACGATCAACCGCCCCCCGCGCGACGGCTGGATGGCTTTTGTCCGTTCGCCCGACGGCATTTCGGTCGAATTGCTTCAGAATGGCGACAAGCTCGCTCCGGCCGAGCCTTGGGTCAGCATGGAAAATATCGGGAGCTGGTAAGCGCTTGCGCGGCCGCTCGCCAGTCAGCCTGTAGCGGGCGGCCGCGCAAAATGCAGTACTGCATAGCCCAGCAGCGCCGATACCAGCGAGCCGCCCAGCACGCCGATCTTGGCCTCCTCCACCAGCAGCGGATGGTCGGGGAAGGCCAGTGCGCCGATGAACAGGCTCATCGTGAAGCCGATCCCGCACAGGATCGCCACGCCCCAGATCTGCGTCCAGCTCGCCCCTT
>CAMLQG010000085.1 GCA_946482075.1 uncultured Erythrobacteraceae bacterium | reverse complement strand
GGCTGCGGGCCATCAGCACATGCCAGCCCCGCCCGCCGCGAGTAAGCGCGAGCGTGCAGAAATCCGGGCTGCATTGCGCGCCGGGCCATTGGGCCAAGGGTACCGGATCGCCGGCCATGCCGGCACTTTCCAGCAGGTTCTCGCGGGCGAAATCGGATCGGCTGTCACGCAGGACCAGGAGCCGCTCGCCCTGATCGGTGATGCCGACATGCCGCCCGTCCCCCGACACGAGGATATCCGGCACCGGCTGCGCCATCATCAGCAGCGCGCCGATCGCTGCCGGCACCAGCCCGATCAGGCGCCCCCGTCCGCGCCACAGCGCCAGCCAGAGGCCGCCGGCGACGCACAGCACGAAGGCGCCCTCCCCCATCGGCGGCAGGCGCGTCACCGCTCCGGGCTGCGCGGCCGTCCAATGAGCAAGCGCCAACAGCGCCTCGAGCGACTTGCCGACCAGCCACCATGCCGGACCGCCCGCCCCGAGAAGGTCCAGCAGCAGCGCGATGGCGATCAGCGGCATGGAAATGAAGGTAGTCAACGGGATCGCGATCACATTGGCCAGCGCGCCATAGACGCCGGCGCGATGAAAGTGGAACAGGCCGATCGGCATCAGCGCCAGCTCGATCGCCACGCCCGTCGCCAGCAGCATCACGACATGCCGTCCCGCCCTGACCAAGGCGCTTTCCTCGCGCGGTTCCAGGAACCCTCGAACGGGTGCGCAGCCGTGGATCGCGACAATCGCGATCACGGCAGCGAAGCTCATCTGGAAGCTCGGCCCGACCAGCGACTCGGGCCAGAGCAGCAGGACGAACAGCGCCGCCACCGCCACCATCCGCAACGACAGCGGCTCGCGCCCCAGCCCCAGCGCCAGCAGGACAAGGATCGCGGCGACGCAGCTTCTTATCGTCGGCACTTCCGCTCCGGTCAGCAGCGTGTAGCCCACCCCCGCCAGCGCCCCGATGCCGGCCGCGATCAGCGGCAGCCGCACGCGCAGGGCCAGCCAGGGCCACAGCGCGAGAAGCCTGATCGACAGCAGATAGGCCGCCGCGATGAGCGCGCTGACATGCAACCCGCTGATCGACAGCAGATGGGTGAGGCCTGCATCGCGCATGGCGTCCTCGTCATCCTGGGCGATCGCGCCGCGGTCCCCGCTCGCGAAGGCAGCCGCGATCGTGCCCGGCGAACCGCCCAGCTGGCTGCGCACATGCGCCGAAAGCCGCTCGCGCAGATTGGCGAGCCCCGTCGGCGCTTTCGCGGGATCGACGATGGTGATCGGCCCGATCGCGCTGCCCGTCGCGGCGAGTCCCGTGAACCATGCCGCGCGAGCGAAATCGTAGGAGCCCGGCAGCATGGGCGGCGCCGGCGGCATCAGGCGCGCGCGCAAGCGAATGAGCGCGCCTTCCGACAGTTCCGGCCGATCGCCCGCAAGCGGAACGTTGAGGCGGACTCTGATCGCGCGTTCGGTCTCCGGCTCGCGCGTGATGACGACGAGCCGCACACGATCCTGCGCCGGCTGTTCGATACGATCGATGATCCGCGCTTCGAACTGGCCCGCCAATGGCCGTGCGATAGGCTCCGTCCCCGCGATCGCCGAACGTGCCCAGGCAACGGCGAGGCCGGCCGCGATCATGATGCAGACGCTGGTCACGGCCATCAGCTGGCGGCTGCGCCCTTCCCTGTTCCGCCAGACGAGCTGGGCGACAGCGGCCAGCAGCAACGCGCCGAGCACCGCGGCGATCCAGTGTGCCGGCGCGGGCAGCCGGAACCACAGGCCGATGCCCGTCATGAACGCCACGGCAAGCCAAGGCCCGCGATCGAAGCCGGCGCTCTCGAGAAAACGCTCGGCCACGTCGCCCATGCTGGACAAGCGCGCGCGGTTTCGCCATTGGCGCTGCAACGCAGCATCCAATCCTGCTTGATCGCCGATCAACGGGACATGGGGAATGGGGTTGTCGGTCATGTCGGGCCGGTCGCGATAGGAAAGGAAGCGGAAGATTATGGCAAGCGATAGCGACAGGCAGGTCGTGACGCGCTTTGCTCCGTCGCCGACGGGCTTTCTGCATATCGGCGGTGCGCGTACCGCGCTGTTCAACTGGCTTTACGCGCGCCATCACGGCGGCAAGGCGCTGCTCCGCATCGAAGATACCGACCGCGCGCGTTCCACCCAGGAAGCGATCGACGCGATCATCGACGGGCTTGCCTGGCTGGGGCTCGATTACGACGAAGCGCCGGTGTTTCAGTCGGAACGCGGCGCCCGCCACGCGGAAGTCGCACAGATCCTGCTGGAACATGGCCATGCCTATCGGTGTTACGCCACTGCCGCGGAGCTGGAGGAAATGCGCGCCGCACAGCGCGCCGCCAGGCAGCCGCTGCGCTATGACGGACGCTGGCGCCACCGCGATCCATCGGATGCCCCCCCGGGCGCGCCCTTCGTAATCCGCCTGAAAACGCCGCAGGAAGGCGAGACGGTGATCCATGACGCGGTTCAGGGTATCGTCACGGTCCAGAATAGCGAGCTCGACGATTACATCCTGCTCCGCTCGGACGGCACACCGACCTATATGCTCGCCGTGGTGGTCGACGATCACGACATGGGCGTGACGCATGTCGTGCGCGGCGACGACCACTTGAACAACGCCTTCCGCCAGCTGCCCATCATGCGCGCCATGAACGCCATCGAAGGCGGCTGGGATGATCCGGTCTATGCCCATATCCCGCTGATCCACGGCGCGGACGGAGCGAAGCTTTCGAAGCGGCACGGCGCTCTGGGCGTGGAAGCCTATCGCGATGAAATGGGCATCCTGCCGGAAGCGCTGTCCAACTACCTGCTGCGCCTAGGCTGGGGTTATGGCGATCGCGAGACGATCGCACGCGAAGAGGCGATCGAACTGTTCGATCTGAGCGGCGTGGGCAAGAGCCCTTCGCGCTTCGATCTGGCCAAGCTCCAGAACCTCAACGGCCACTATATCCGCGAAGCCGGCAATGCGCGCCTGGCCGCGCTGGTGGCGGACAAAATCGGTGCAAATGCGGACAGATCGCTGCTCGAACGCGCGATGCCCGCGCTGAAGCCGCGCGCCAAGGATCTCAACGAACTCGCCGACAGTGCCGGCTTCCTCTTCCGGAAGCGTCCGCTGGAACTTTCCGAACAGGCGAGTAACCTTTTGACTGCCGACGCAAGGCGGCTGTTGGGGCAAATCACGGTTCGTTTGGACCGGGAAAATGACTGGACAACCGAAAATTTGGAAGCCAGTCTCAAAGCAATGGCAGGTGAGCTCGAGCTTGGCTTGGGCAAGCTCGCACAGCCGCTTCGCGCGGCGTTGACGGGGCAAACGACCTCGCCTGGCATTTTCGATGTGTTGGTTCTGCTCGGGAGGGAGGAGAGCCTGGCGCGGATCGCCGCGCAGGCTGTAACTTCGGGCGAGCAAGAAACTCTATAAGGAGATCGCAGTTGGCTGAAAACCAGGTGAAGCTGAGCGCTGCCGGCAAGGATTATGAATACGCCGTCCTGAAGGGAAGCGTCGGTCCTGACGTCATCGACATCCGGAAGCTCTATGGCCAAACGGACATGTTCACCTTCGACCCCGGCTTCACGTCGACGGCGAGCTGCGAAAGCGCCCTGACCTATATCGACGGCGACGAAGGCATCCTGCTGCATCGCGGTTATCCCATCGGCCAGCTGGCGGAACATTCCAGCTTCATGGAAGTCTGCTACCTGCTGCTGAACGGCGAGCTGCCTTCCGGCGGCGAGCTTGACGATTTCAGCCGCACGATTTCGCGCCACACGATGCTGCATGAGCAGCTCGCGCAATTCTATCGCGGCTTCCGCCGCGACGCGCATCCGATGGCCATCATGTGCGGCGTGGTCGGCGCGCTGTCCGCGTTCTATCACGACAGCACCGACATCTCCGATCCGGAACATCGCAAGATCAGCTCGCACCGCCTCATCGCGAAGATGCCGACGATCGCGGCGATGGCCTACAAATATTCGGTGGGCCAGCCTTTCCTCTACCCGGACAATTCGCTGTCTTACACGGGCAACTTCCTGCGCATGACTTTCGGCGTTCCGGCCGAGCCCTATGAACTGCACCCCGCGGTCGAACGCGCGATGGACCGGATCTTCATCCTCCATGCCGATCACGAGCAGAATGCATCGACCTCGACCGTGCGTCTCGCCGGCTCGTCTGGCGCGAACCCCTTCGCCTGCATCGCGGCCGGCATCGCCTGCCTGTGGGGCCCGGCGCATGGCGGCGCCAACGAAGCCGCGCTCAATATGCTGCGCGAGATCGGCACGCCCGATCGCATCCCGCATTATATCGAGCGCGCGAAGGACAAGAACGATCCGTTCCGCCTGATGGGCTTCGGCCACCGCGTCTACAAGAACTACGATCCGCGTGCGACCGTGATGCAGAAGACGGTCCGTGAAGTGTTCGACGCGCTGAAGGTCAACGATCCCGTGTTCGAGACCGCGCTACGGCTCGAAGAGCTGGCGCTGAGCGACGATTATTTCGTCGAGAAGAAGCTATTCCCGAATGTGGACTTCTATTCCGGCGTGATCCTCTCGGCGATCGGCTTCCCGACCACCATGTTCACCGCGCTCTTCGCGCTCGCCCGCACGGTGGGCTGGGTCGCGCAGTGGAACGAGATGATCTCCGATCCCGGCCAGCGCATCGGCCGTCCGCGCCAGCTCTATACCGGCCCGACGCAGCGCGACTACGTGCCGATCGGCCAGCGCTGACGGGATAGAGGGCGATGCTTCGCTTCCTGCTCCAGGTGGCGGGGCTCGCCTTGATCCTTTCCGGCGGGTTGTGGATGCTGCAAGGCCTGGGCCTGGTCATGTGGCCGGTCGAAAGCTTCATGCTCGATCAGCGCCAATGGGCGTTTTATGGCGGCATCACGCTCGCGCTCGGTATTCTGCTGTTCTGGCGGGCCGGGAAACGCAGCTGACGCGTCAGACCGTCGTCGGCAATTCGAGCGTGAAGCAGGCGCCCGCGCCCGGCGTGCTCGCGACCGACAGTTCTCCGCCCATTGCAAGGGCCAGGCGCCGCGAGATGTAGAGCCCGAGGCCCGAGCCGCCATCGCCCGTGCGGCCGAGCCGCTCGAACTTCTCGAAAATCACTCCCTGCTGCTCTTCCGACAGGCCCGGCCCTTCATCCGCCACGCTGATCCGCGAGCGCCCGTCCTGCCCAGTCACGCTGATCGTGATCCGGGATCCGTTCGGGGCATAGCGGATCGCATTGCCTACAAGATTGATCATCACTTGGAGAACCCGGCGGAACTCGCCGATCGCGGGCACCTGGGCCTCCTCGGACGGCGTATCGATGACCATGTCCTTCTCTTGGGCACGGACGCCCAGGATACCCGCTGCCCGGCGCGCGACATCGCCCAGCTCGATCCGATCGGGCGCGGTGGAGAACGTGGCTGCTTCGACCACTTCGAGATCGGCCAGATCATCGATCAGGGCCAGGAGATGTTCTCCGGCCGTCGCGATATCCGCGGCGTAATTGCTGTAGTCCTCCGCCAACGGCCCGGCCATCCGCGTGCGGATCGTCTCGGCATTGGCGATGATGCGCGCGATGGGCTGGCGCAGGATCGGCGCGACTTCGCGCCCGATCGCCATCTTCTCGAGATAGCTTGCCTGCTGGGCCCCGATGGCCACGGCCGCAGCCAAAGGGGGCGGCTGATCCGCCAGCAGATGCAATTCGAAACCGGCGCTGCCCACCTCCGGCGCGCCGAGCGGGATAAGGCTGACTTTCCAGTTCCTCTCCGATCCGGGCAGGGCTACCGTCGCGCCGTCGAGCAGGCGCCAATGCAGCGGCTGACGATGGCTGCTGCCGGGGATCTCGATCAGATCGGTCCAAGGCCGGCCGACGGCGTCGGTCATCCTGCCGACCAGATCCGCGAGATCGGGCGCATCGCCCATCACGGCGAGGATACGTTGCTGCGGGTCGAGCCGCGCGCTGAGCTCCGCAAGATGGCGGTCGATGAAACCGCGCCGCTGCGCATTCTCGGCGAGATCTTCCGGCGGCATCGCGACCGACTTCCAGTTGACGACGCAGATCGTGCAACCTCCATCCTGCTCGTGATCGGGCGAAACCTCGACCCAGGCCGTCACCCGTTCGTCCCCATCCTGCGCATGGATGGCGCGCGCGAGACGCAGATCGAGCCTGCGCGCCTTGCCGACGAGCTCCAGCAGGGCCGGAATCGCGATTTTGCCCGGCAGTTCCCCTCCACAGCGCAGCTGAAGTCCGGCAAGCGGCTCTTCAGCGCTCACGAACCGATCTGCGGCATCGCTACGCGCACTCGCCAGGATAGTTCCGATGCCTGTCACGATCTCAGCTCGCTCGTCCGACCGGCGACGCGGAAAGAAGCGCGCTGGCGCGTTCCGGGCTCAGAAGGTCGAATTCCGGTGCCAGCGCCGCCTCGCCGCAGATTCGCTCCAGCTGATCGCGGATGTTGGCCGGCCGCACCCCCGCAGCACGCAACGCCAATGCGTGCCGGGCGTGATGACTCCGATTGGCGGAAAGAATGGCGAGCACCCGATCCTGCCCGGAAATCTCGGACAATGCGGTAAGATAGATCGCCGTTCCGGCATGGCTCACGGAAAGCGCCGCGATAGAGCCGCCGCCCATGCCGGTCACGAGCCGCGACATCAGGCCGAGACGCGTCGCCGCTTCGTCGAAATCGTCCCGCAACGTTTCTTCCGCGGCCGCCGCCACGTCGTCGGACAGATCGGCAACGTGTGCCCGCATCGCCAGCAAGGCGATATGGAATAGGTCGCCCGGAAGCTCCTTCAACGGCAGTTCCATGCGCCGCTGCTGCTGGACGAAACGAGCCTGCGACGCGAGAAAGGCCATCGCCGTGCTGGCCATGGAAGGTTCGGATGAAGCTACCAGCGACTGGACCAGAGGCGGGAGAACCGGATCGAGCCCTTCCTGTGCCTGGAGGCGTTCGCCAAGCTGCCATTCCAAGGCAATTGCATGAAGATGTGCCAGCAAGGCAGCCTGCTGACGCAGCGCCTCTTCGATATCCTGCGCATGGAGCCGGGCAAAACCATCGCGATCCTCCTCGCCTGCCGCATCGGCAAGCGCAAAGACCAGCTGACGGGCCAGATCGGCTCCCATGCCCCGCACCCGTGCGACAATCTCCTCGCTGAACAGCGATTTATCGTCATTTGCCAGGAGATGGCGCAGCATCGGCACGGCAGCATCGATCATCGCATCCGCGACGACGAGTTCGTCACGGAGAGCCTGCTCGCCATCATTGCCTGTGCCGCTGTCCATCATCTCCCGGACATACCCCAGCATGGTTAAACCAGCGTTAGCTTCGAACAGCGCGGCAAAACACGATGCCGAGCGCGATCAGGCCGAGCGCCAGCATCTGCAAAGCGGGGAGCAGCAAGCCCGAAAGAGAGGCGATACCCAAAACAAGGCAGGCAAGAAAGCGGTCGGAGAAAGCGATCGTCCAGTTTTGGGACGAGATTGCAGGGATAATCCTCAGCAGTCCCAGCACGATAGCCGGCAGCAGGACGCGGTTGAGATGATCCCCCGCGATCAGCGGCAACCCCAGTGCAAGTATCGCGATCATCGCAAGGTCCAAGATCCAATCGAAGCCGTCATCCACCAGCCTCATCCTGCGCGTGACCGTGCCGACCTCCCCTTCAGCGCGGAGGAAGGAATCGGCGGCCTGCTTGAGCAGCCAGCTCGTACCCAGAACGAACAGGCCAAGCCCCACCGACAGAGCCCAGCCCATCGTGAGGGCAACCAGCAACAGAGCGACAGCAACGGCGAGAAGGTTCTTGGCGGTTGCACCAAGGCGAAGAAGCCGAACGCCGGAGCGCGAGACCAGCCATCCCACGAATGCCTTGCCCGGCGCATAGGGGTTTTCCGGTTCCGCGTGGCGACGCAGCCACACCGGCTCCAGCTTGGCTGCCTGATCCTGCGCATAGAATGACGCCCAGCGCCCTTCCGCCAGGACGGCTTCGGGCAGGACTTTCTCGGGAACGCGGAACTGGAGGGCGATGCGCAGCAGCGAGGCGATCACGTCGCAGTCGGGTGGTAATTCCATCAGCCGTTCGACCAAGCTCCCCGGCATGATCAACAGGCCAGCCCAGGCATGATTGAGATCGATCCGTTCAAATCCCGCGACGACCCCGGCTTCGGCCGGAAACGCCAGGATCGCCCGATTGTTTCCCAACTGGTCCGGCACTTCATGCGCCATCGGCAGGACCCCTTCCGCGACAACGACCAGTTCGTCGGCGGCGGTGATCACGCCTCCGAGCGCCCGGGGCGAGGAAATTACGTGGAATCGAACGCCCGCGGCCTCTGCTTCATGCTGGAGTGCAAGCAGCGTGTCGTCGATCCGGTCCGAGAGGCAGGCGACTTTCTTGCAGCCAAGCGTCAGCAGGAGGTCTAGCTGCCGCTGCGCGAGGCTGCGTCCAAGGAACGAGATCGCAGAGCGACGCAGATTGCCCGCGCCTTCAACAGTCTCGATCATCGAAAGAAGGGCAACCCTCAAACTTCTTGGCTCCCCGTTTGGCGCAACGCAATCTAGGGCGATGCCCGCACGGTGCCAAGCGCGCCTTTGCGCGTTCAATTCTGTCCGGTGACGAACTCGTCCAGCAGGCGTTCGAGCCGGCGCACGATGGTGGGCTCTCCGGGCGCCGCGTCGAGCGCTTCATCCGCCAGCTTCATGACGGGATCGGCGCCGAAGCTTGCCGCGAGGCCCTTCAACCGCAAGGCCGCGACTTGCCAGTTCCCGTCGCAGCGCGCGCGGCGCAGCAGGTCGATCTGGCGGTCCATGCTTTCGCTGAAAGCCATGCGCAATTCTGCGAACAGCGCCGCGTCATCGCCCGCCGCTGCCGCCAATGTGGCGTTCAGTGCTCCGCTTTCGAAAACCATCCAACCGCGATAGGCGTCCAAGGTTAATGTGGGGTTTATCGATGACAGAAGCATGATATGGTGGCGGGATGTCCAGGGGGAACCGCGTCATTTCGATCGATCCTGATCAGGATCGGACCGAAAGCATAGCCAGTCCGGCAGAACAGCCGGATGATATCCTTTCACTCGAGGTCGAAGCGCCCATGGATGAAGAGGACTTGCCTCCTCGCCCGTCGCACTTGGACTGGTCGCTGCCGATCCTGTTCTGCGGAGTGATCGCCGGATGGACGGCGCTGTTCATCTGGGCTCATTCAGGTGATATCGCTGCCGGTGTCACCATCGGCCAGTGGATGTCCTGGATTCCCGCATGGTCCGCCCCCATCCTGATCCTCATGGTGCTGTGGATCGTCGCGATCCGCAACAGCCGGCGCGAGGCCGTCCGTTTCAGCGACGCGGCACGCATGCTGTCGGTCGAATCCGTGCGCCTCGAAAAGCGGCTGGCGACGGTCAATCGCGAACTCAGCCTCGCACGCGAATTTCTCGCTTCGCAGACGCGCGAGCTCGACACGCTCGGCCGCATCGCAGGTGAGCGGATTTCCCAGCATGCGGATCATCTCGCTTCTCTGGTGCAGGACAATTCGCAACAGCTGGATTCGATCCAGAGCGTCAGCACCAAAGCACTCGAGAATATGAACAAGCTGCGCGGAGAATTGCCGGTCATCGCCAATTCGGCGCGCGACGTAACCAACCAGATCGGAAATGCGGGGCGTTCGGCCCGTGGCCAATTGGACGAACTGGTCAGCGGCTTTCATCGCCTTAACGAGTTTGGTGAAGCAAGCGACCGCCAAGTGCAATCCCTCCGCGTTCAGGTGGACGCCGCCCTTTCCGCCTTCGAAGCGCAGGCCGGCAAGCTGGACGAGATCGCCAGCGGTCGCTTCGTGAAGCTCGCGGAACGGAGCGAAGCCTTTCGCGCGCAGCTCGATAGCGAGGAAGTCGAAGCCATCGCCGCTATCCGCCGACGCGCGGATGCTCTGGCCGAGGAATTCGACGCGATGCGCGCCAAAACCCGCGAAGAGGAAGCCCAAACGCTTGAGTCCTTCCGCTCCCGCCTCACTGAGATCCGCGAGGAAGGAAGCCGGATCGCGGCCAGCATCCGCGATGGCGAACATCAGGCGATCGCAGTCTGGCGCGAATCCGTCAGCAAGGTCGAAAGCTACGCCCGGGATGCGATGAACGAAGTTCGCAAGCTCGATGCCGAAGCGCTCGACCGCAGCGAAGCCCAGTTGGAGGCATTCACGGCGCGCATCGCCCAATTGAGCGAAGCGGAAGCCCTCCGCGGCCGCGAAGCGGCAGCGGCGGGGGATGCCCTTGCCAGCCAACTGGAAGATCTGAACCGGAAAATCGAACTTTTCGCCGCGCAGAGCGATGCGATCCAGGAAACGCTCTCCCAACGCCTTGCCATGCTTATGCAGAATCTCGGCGTCAGCCAGGAAACCATCACCCGCACCGATAGTGCTGTGTCCAACCTCACCGATGCCAGCGTTCGCCTGCTCGAGATCATCCAGGCTGGCGCACAGCACAGCAGCGAGCAATTGCCGACAGCGATCGGGGTGGCCGAAGTCCGTCTGGAAGCGCTTCTCAGCCGTGCCGAAACCGTGCGCATGATGCTCGACGAAGCTGGCGACAAGGGCGAGGAACTGTCCAACTACGTCCTCTCAGCCCATCGTGAAGGCAGCGCAGCGCTGACCGAAATGGAAAGTCTCCACGCGCGCCTTGCAGAACACAATGAAGATCACCGGATCTTCGTGAGCGGTCTGCGCGAGGAATTCGGCAAGATCGTGGAAGAATGCAACGCTCTTGCCGAAAACGCCCAGGGCGATCTGAAGACGGCGATCGGCGCACTGGAAGAAGCGACCCGCGGCATCGTGGCGGAACTCGAAACCAGCGGTACGGAAGCGGTCGCCATGTTCACGCGCCGGATCAGCGAGGAAAGCGGCGATGCGATCGACCGCGCCCTGCGCAAGACGGTGGCGGAATCGGTCGGCCAGCTTGAACAGGCGGCCGCCCATGCTTCCGGTGTCAGCCGGGAGGCCGCGATCCAGTTGCGGGATCATCTGGCCAAGGTGGATGAACTCACCGGCAATCTCGAACGCCGCGTGACCCATGCCCGCCAACGCGCGGAAGAGCAGGTCGACAACGACTTCGCCCGGCGCGTCGCGCTGATCGGGGAATCGCTCAATTCGAATGCCATCGACATCTCGAAAGCACTGTCGAACGAGATCAGCGACACGGCATGGGCCGCCTATCTACGCGGCGATCGCGGTATCTTCACTCGTCGCGCAGTGAGCCTGCTCGACAATTCGGACGCCCGCGCCATCGCCCAGATCTATGAGGAAGACGGCGATTTCCGGGGTCATGTGCGCCGATACATCCACGATTTCGAAGCCATGCTGCGCCAGCTGCTGTCGACCCGCGACGGTCACGCGCTCAGCGTGACGCTGCTGTCTTCGGATATGGGCAAGCTCTACGTGGCGCTGGCACAAGCGATCGAGCGGCTGCGGAATTAGCGCTCTTCGTCATTGCGAAATCGGGTTCAATGGTCCCGATTCTCTTCCACGATGTAATCCGGCGGGTGGCCGAAGAAATTCAGGTCGTCCACTCCGATCCAACCATTGACGTAGTTGAAATAGTAAGCCGCGCACAGCAGCGCGGCGAGGATCGTGGCGCGCAGCATGATCTTGCCGGGCTGGAAGTTTGCCGGCGCGCTATCCGCCTGCCCGCGCACTTTCTCCATTCCCGCTTCGTCGTGCGTCTTCACGCCGAACGGCAGCATGATGAAGGCGCACATCACCCAGAACAGCGTGTAGATCGCAAGGATCGAGGTCCATTTCATCCGCTCAATCCTCGACCAGCAGCACTTTGACCTGGGGCTTCTTGCCGGACCAACGCTGGGCCGCGCGACGAGCCGCAAGGCGAGCGGCTTCGGTCAAACGTTCCCGGTCGCGCCCCGCCGCCCCCTTGAGCTTGGCGAGCGCATCCAGCACATCGTTTTGCGCTTCTTCAACGAACTCGTCGTAGTCCTCGTCCAGCGGAATGCCGATGCCGGTGATCCGCGGGTGCTTGCGTCCTCCCGCTTCGACGATCAACAGCCCGTCACGCGCCAGCCGCCGGCGCATGGTCAGCGCTTCGCCATTAGCCGGCACGATGATGTCACCATCGAGCGCCAGCCTGCCACTGCGCACTTCACAGAGCTTGCCCGGCTTGCCCGGCGCGAGGCGCACGAGATCGCCGTTCTTCTGGACCACCGCCTTGGGAATGCCTCGTGCGCGTCCTAGCCGCGCCTGTTCGCGCATATGGCGCATCTCGCCATGCACCGGCACCAATATTTCCGGACGCAACCATTCGTAGAGCGCCTCGAGCTCAGGTCGGCTGGGATGACCGGAAACGTGGATCGGGCTCTGCCTGTCGGTCACGATCTCGATGCCGCGTTCGGCGAAGCGGTTCTGGATACGCCCGATGGCGATCTCGTTGCCGGGGATCTGGCGGCTGGAGAACAGGATCACATCGCCTTCATCGAGCGCGAGCGGATGACTGTCCTCGGAGATGCGCGACAAGGCGGCGCGGGGCTCCCCCTGCCCGCCCGTCGCCACGATCAGGACATTGCCGCGCGGCAGATCCATGGCTCGGTCGAAATCCACCACCTTGGGCAGTTCGCCGAGATAGCCGTTTGTTTGCGAAACCTCGATGATCCGGTCCAACGAACGCCCGGCGACGCACAGCTCGCGCCCGGTCGCCTTGGCGACTTCGCCCAGCGTCTGCAGCCGGGCCACATTCGAGGCGAATGTCGTCACCAGCACACGCTTGCCGGAATGCTTGCGCACTTCCTCCAGCAGGGCGTGATAGACGAAACCTTCCGATCCCGACGGCTCGGGATTGAAGACATTGGTGGAATCGCAGACGAGCGCGAGAACGCCCTCATCACCCAGTTCGCGCAGTTCCGCTTCCGTTGCCGGTTGGCCGATCAGCGGATCATCATCCAGCTTCCAGTCGCCCGTGTGGAAGATCCGGCCATGCGGCGTATCGATGAGCAGCGCATGGCCTTCGGCGATCGAGTGAGCCAGTGGGACATAGGAGATGTCGAACGGCCCCAAGGCGAAGCTGTCCGTTCCTTCCACTACGATCAGCTCGACCTCGTTCACAAGGCCCGCTTCCTCCAGCTTGCGCCGTACGAGATCGGCCGTGAACGGCGTGGCGTAGAGCGGCACGCCGAGTTCCGCCGCAAAATAAGGCACTGCGCCGATATGGTCTTCATGCGCATGGGTCAGTACGACCGCCAGCAGGTCGTCGCGCCGTTCCTCGATGAATTGGAGATCGGCGAAGATGAGATCGACGCCGGGATATTCGTTCCCGCTGAACGTCATCCCCAGATCGACCATCAGCCACTTGCCTTCGCAGCCGTAGAGATTGACGTTCATGCCGATCTCCCCCGAACCGCCCAGGGCAAGGAACAGCAATTCGTCTTCCGGCGTCAAATCCTTCTTCACGCGGCACGCGCCCTTTCGGCCAGGATCGCAAGACCTTCCAGCGTGAGCTCGGTGTCGATCGCATCGAAAATGGAGGTATGCTGATCGAACAGCACGGACAAGCCGCCGGTGGCGATCACCTTGGCAGGCCGGCCGATCTCGCCGCGGATCTTGGCGATCAGTCCTTCCATCATCGCCACATAGCCCCAGAAGACACCGATCAGCATTTGGTCCTCGGTATTGCGGCCAATCACGCTTTCCGAACGCGGACTTTCAATCGCGATGCGCGGCAGCTTGGCGGTGTTGCCGACCAGCGCATCGAGCGAGAGATTGATGCCCGGAGCGATGATCCCGCCCTTGTAGGCCCCGTTGAAATCCACCACGTCAAACGTCGTCGCAGTGCCGAAATCGACCACGATCAAGTCACCGGGAAACTTCGCATGGGCGGCAATGGCATTCACTGCCCGATCCGCGCCCAGCGAACGCGGTTCGTCGATATCGACCTCGATCCCCCATTCGGCAGCACCTTCGCCCGCGATCAGCGGTGTAGTGCCGAAATATTTCTCCGACAGGATCGTGAGATTATGGACCGCACGCGGGACCACGGAAGACATGATCACCTGATCGACCGCTGTGTACGCGACGCCTTCGATCGCCATCAACTGGGTCAACCAGACCGCATATTCGTCACCCGTGCGGCGGGGGTCGGTCGCGATGCGCCAGCGCGTCTTGATCTCCCGCCCGTCGAACAGGGCGAAGACGACATTGGTGTTCCCGACATCGATGGCGAGCAACATGGGTTTGCGATCCTTCAGGCCGTAACGTCGGCTGCGTGGATGGCACGGGTAGTGCCATCCGCCAAGCGAAGACGAAGCGCCCCGTCCGCTTCCAGTCCGGCGAAAGTTCCGTTCACCGGCTCTGCTCCCGGTTCCTGTACCAGCAGCGGTGTACCTTCCGGATGGGCTGCGGCGAGCCAGCGCGAGAGGAGCGGCGCCATGCCATAAGCGCGCCAGCGTTCGAGTTCCGCCGTCATCGCGATGGCGATCTTACCCGCAAAGTCATCCCGGCTGGGCGCCACGCCCAGATCGGACAGCGCGATCGTCTTGCGGTCCGGCAGTTGCGGCGCGCTTGCCAGGTTCACGCCGATCCCCACGATCAGCGCATCACCTTCACGCTCCATCAATATGCCGGAAAGCTTGGCGCCGGCGAGCAGCAGGTCATTGGGCCATTTGAGCAACAGGCGGGACGGATCGGCGAGCAAGGGAAGCACCGCTTCATAGACCGCCAGCCCCGCGACGAAGGCCAGGCTGCCCGGCAGAGGGTCGCCCTTGCCGAGGCGGACGATCATCGAGCCCATGAAATTGCCGCCGGCGTCGAACCATTCGCGGCCCTGCCGTCCGCGCCCAGCGGACTGGCGATCTGCCACCAGCCAATAGCCTTCGGCCAGCCCCTCGCCACAACGCAGACGCAGGGCGAGATCCGCGTTGGTGGAACCCGTCTCTGGAACGAAGTCGATCAAGCCAGGTAGAACAGAGCAGCTGCCGCCCTGTCGGCCCATTCGCCGAGCAGGCGGGTCAGAAGGTAGCCCAAGGGAGAGATGAACAGCGCGGAGATCGTCAGCAGCGACCAGTGCGCCCAATCGCTCCTGCCGGTGATCACGTCTGCCGGTTCATCGAAATACATCACCTTGACGATCTTGATGTAATAGAACGCGCCAATGACGCTGGCCGCGATACCGATCGCGGCAAGAGCCACGAAGCCGGCCTGCACGGCTGCCTGGAACACCACGAACTTGCCCCAGAAGCCGAACAGCGGCGGGATTCCCGCGAGACTGAACATGATCGCCGCAAGACATAACGCAAGAGCCGGGCGCGTGCGCGACAAGCCCGCGAGGTCGGCGATGCCTTCCACCGGTGCGCCATCCGCATCCTTCAGCATCAGCACGGCCACGAAACCGCCCACGGTCATCGCGACATAGATCGCGAGATAGACGAGCATCGCACTTGCCCCCTGGGCCGTCGCAGCGGCGAGGCCGATCAGGATGAACCCGACATTGTTGATCGAGCTGTAGGCCATCAGGCGCTTGATGTTGGACTGGCCGATAGCGCCCAGCGCCCCTACCACGATCGAGGCGAGCGCCGCGAAGATCACGATCTGCCGCCAGGCTTCCACTTGCGGCTCGAAAGCCAGCAGCGCAACGCGCATGGTAAGCGCGATCGCGGCCACTTTGGGCGCCGAGGCGAAGAAGGTGGTCACCGGGGTCGGTGCGCCTTCATAGACATCGGGCGTCCACATGTGG
>CAMLQG010000084.1 GCA_946482075.1 uncultured Erythrobacteraceae bacterium | reverse complement strand
TCGATGTCGAGAAGGAACGCATCAGCCTCGGCATCAAGCAGCTTGAAAAGGGCGCTCCGGCGGCCGGCGGCGCTTCGGCTTCGTCCGGCGGTGGCCTCAAGCGTGGTGCGGTCGTCACCGTGACCGTGCTCGAAGTCCGCGACGGCGGCCTGGAAGTGCAGGCCGGCGACGATGGCGCCACCGGCTTCATCAAGCGCACCGATCTCGGCCGCGACCGCGACGAGCAGCGTCCCGACCGCTTCCAGGCGGGCCAGAAGATCGACGCGATGGTCACGGGCTTCGACCGGTCCAAGAAGCCGAACTTCTCGATCAAGGCGCGCCAGCTGGCCGAAGAGAAGGAAGCTGTCGAACAGTACGGCTCGTCCGACTCCGGCGCCTCGCTGGGCGACATCCTGGGCGAAGCGCTCAAGCAGCGCGACTGATCGCCTGATCATTCAAGGCTAGAAAAAGCCCGTCCGCTCCTGCGAGCGGGCGGGCTTTTTCTTTGGTGAGCTCCCCAGCCCTTCAGGGGAGGGGAGATTGGCCGCCCGATCCCAGTGCTTCGATGATCCGGCATTGCGCGACCGAGCCGCCGCTGCAGGATTTCAGCATCGCGGTCAGTTCGCGCCGCAGCACCTTCAGGTCCGCGATCTTCGCCTCCACTTCCCGCAGATGCGCGCTTGCAAGTTGGTCCACCGTCGCGCAATCGCGCTCCCCATCGTCGGACAGGGCCAGTAGCGCGCGTACCTGATCGAGCGAGAAGCCCAGTGCACGCGCGCGGCGAATGAAGGACAGGCGTTCCACCTCGCGCTGGCCGTAGGTGCGATAATTGCCTTCGCTGCGCGGCGGCTTGGGCAGCAGCCCGATCCGCTCGTAATAACGCACTGTCTCCACCTTCGTGCCGGTCGCCTTGCCGATATCGCCGATCGTGAATGACATGGGCTTGACCCTGTAGCAGCTACAGGGTCCATATAGCGAGTCCCATCGAAGAACGCGAGGTGACGACATGGCAGGCCGGTGCTGCGGCGGCAGCGAGCTTTCCTCTCCGATCAACCACAAAGCCTGGCGACGCGTCTTGTGGATCGCGCTGCTGATCAATGGCGGCATGTTCTGCGCAGAGATCGCAGCGGGTTTTGCGGCGCAATCGGCGGCATTGAAGGCCGACGCGCTCGACTTCCTTGGCGATGCCGCGAATTACGCGATCAGCCTGGGCGTCGCCGGCATGGCGCTGCAATGGCGCGCGCGAGCCGCGCTGATCAAGGGTGCCTCGCTCCTGTCGCTGGGATTGTGGGTGCTCGGCAGCACGGTCTGGATGGCGCTGGCCGGGACGCTGCCCGAGGCGGAGACGATGGGCGTGTTCGGGGTCATGGCGCTCTTCGCCAACCTCGCCTGCGCGCTCATGCTGTGGCGGCACCGCGAGGGCGACGCCAACCGTCGCTCGGTATGGATCTGCTCGCGCAATGACGCGATCGGCAATGTCGCGGTGGTGGCCGCGGCGCTCGGCGTGTTCGGGACCGGAACGGCGTGGCCGGACATTGCGGTGGCCGCGATCCTTGCCGGACTGGGCGTCAGCGGCGGATGGCAGATCGTCCGGCAGGCGCTGAGGGAATTGCGGGAGGTGCGGAATACCCACCCCCGGCCCCTCCCGCATGCGGGAGGGGAGCGAGATGTGTCGAGCCTGCGAGGCTAGTCGCAGCATGCTCCTTCTCCCCTCCCCTGAAGGGGAGGGGAGAGTGAAGACGCCAAAACAAAAGCCCACCGCAGTCGCGGTGGGCTCTCGATTCTCACATGTGGCTGATCAGGCGATCAGATTCCCGAGATCGATTCGTCGACCAGCTTCCTGTCCGCCTTCGCGTCGTGCTTTTCGGCAATCAGGCCCTTGGCAGCAGCAGCAGCAGCAGCGGCCGCCTTGGCGCGCAGTTCTTCCACCGCACCGCGTTCGGCAGCGGCGATCTTGTCTTCGGCCATCTTCTTGCGGCGGACGACCATCGCTTCGGCATCGGCCTGCGCCTTGGTGACGATCAGTTCCGCTTCCGAGCGGGCATGCTCGACCATCGCCGCGGCGTCTTTCTCGGCATTGGCGATCTTGTCGGCATATTCCTTGCGCAGCGCTTCAGCTTCGGCGCGCAGCGCCTTCGCCTCATCGAGCTGCTTGCGAATCTCGGCGATCTTGGAATCAAGCCCGCCGGCGATCGCGCTCGGAACCTTCTTCCACAGCGCGATGACGATCAGCACCAGGAAGGCGATCGACACCCAGGCACCCGGCCCGATGAAGCCGAAAGCCACCGGACCCGGTGCATGCTCGGCGCCATGTGCGCCCGCATCATGCTCGATCGTGGCGGTCAGTTCGGCAGAAGGCTGCTCGGCAGCGGGAGTCGCCGCATGATCGGCCACAGGATTAGCCATGGTTCAGTGCTTCCTTAACGGCGGACTTGGCGGCATCGGCGGCCACTTCCACTCCGGCGAGACGGCGCACGATATCCTGCGCCGCTTCGCTCGCCACGTCCTCGATCTCGGCAAGAGCGGAAGTCCGCGCCTCGTCGATCCGGGCTTCGGCCGCGGTCAGCGTCTTGTCGATCTCGACATTGGCCGCCGCGAGCTTTGTCTCGGTCGCGGCGGCCGCGTCCGCCTTGGCCTTGGCGATGAGCGCCTGGGCTTCCGCCCGGTTGGCGTTTTCCTTCGTGCGCCAGGAGGCTTCCTCCGCATCGGCCTGCTTGCGCGCGGCTTCGGCGGCGGCGAGATCGCTGGCGATCTGGTTGTCGCGCTGGGCGACCGTGTCCATCACCTTGGGCACCATCCCCTTGCCGATGACGAAGAAGATCAGCCCGAAGAAGATGAGCACCCAGAATATCTGGCTGGCATAGGTTTCGGAAAGCTGGGCTATCTGAGGCATCGGTCGGTTCCGGTAGTCTGGCGCAATCGGGAAGCGTGCCGGCTAGGCCACATGGCTGGCCGGCACAGCTTGATCACTTCGTCAGGCGACGAAGATCAGGATCATCGCGACGACAAACGAGAGCAGGCCCAGAAGTTCGGCGGCGGCGAAGCCGATGAACAGGCGACCCTGCTGGCCGTCGGCCGCGCCCGGATTGCGCAGAGCGCTTTCGAGGAACGAACCGAAGACGTTACCCACGCCGATGGCAGCCATGCCGGCGCCGATGGCAGCGAGACCCGCACCGATCAGCTTCGCGCTTTCTGCTTCCATTTCAAAAACTCCTTCTTTGGATTTCGTTTGTAGGTTCAAATTCTTAGTGAAGATTCTCGGCGTCGTTGATGTAGAGCGAGGCCAACAACGCGAAGACATAGGCCTGGATGCCGGCGACGAGCACTTCGAGAGCGCAGATCGCGACCATCAGGACGAAGCTCAGGACGCTGACCACCGGGCCGATGCCCAGGCCGGCATTGAAGCCGTTGATCACGAAGCCGGAGAGCACTTCGAGCAGCACGTGGCCCGCCATCATCGCGACGAACAGTCGCAGGCCGAGGCTGAAGGGGCGCACGAGGAAGCTGACGAGCTCGATCACGAAGATCAGCGGGATCATCGGCAGCGGCGTGCCGTGGGGCACGAACAGCGAGAAGAAGTGGAGCTTGTGTTTCCAGAAGCCGACCACCAGGACGATCGCGAAGGACATGATCGCGAGCACGCCGGTGACGGAGAAATGGCTGGTGAAAGTGAATGCATGCAGGCCGACGAGCCCGAGCGGCAGCATTCCCAGGAGGTTCGCGAAAAGGATGAACATGAAGATCGAGAAGATGTAGGGGACGTATTTGCGCCCTTCCTTCCCGACATTGGCTTCCAGCGTATCGTCGATGAAGCCGACGAAGCTTTCCACGGCCATCTGCCAGCGGCCGGGGATCAGTTCCCGCTTCATGCCGCCTGCAACGAACACCCACAGCGCCGCGGCGGCGATCGCCATCCACAGCGCGCTGTTGGTGAAAGCGATATTGTAGCCTGCGATTTCCCAGTGACCCGAGCCGAACAGCGGCTCGATCGTGAACTGGTGCATCGGGTCGACTTTGCCCTGCTCGGCTGCCACGCTCGCGTTCCTGTCAAATTCGCCCAAGGCGACCGATCCGTCCGATCCCTTCGTTGGAATCAATCCGGTTTCCGGCTCGCCATCCGGATAATGTTCCTGAAGGCAACGATGGTTCCGAGGAACATCATCACCAGCAGACCCCAAGGCTTCTCGTTGCCCAGCAGTCGGTCAATGACCCAGCCGATCAACGCACCGCCACCGATACCCCCCAGCAAATCCGCCAGGACGCGGTTGCCCATGCGATAATTCGCATCGGCCCCCGTCACCTTTGGCTGGTTACGCTTATCTTCCCGCTCGCGCGCGGCCTTGAGCCGCTCTTCGAGCGCGTCGATCCGCGCATCTTCACCGATGGGTTCCCGTGCGGACGGCTCCTCGCTCATGCCTCGCTCCTCTTGAAAAGGGTGAATGGCACAAAAAGTCGCTGCCCGCCAAGGGCGCCGCCCCCTTAGGCGGGGGGTTATCGCGAGTCAACCGAAGGGATTCGCAATTTGCGCAGGTGCGAAGAGAAAAATGACGCGGGTCGGAAACCGCGCTCCAAATCCGTCATGCCGGACTTGATCCGGCATCCCGCTTTCTCGCCGTCAACCGAAAGCGGGACCCCGGCTCAAGGCCGGGGTGACGAGGAAGCAGACCCTATTCCGTCATCCCAACGCAGGCTGGGATCGTTCACCGTAATGTGCAGCCTGGCCGCAAAAGATCCCAGCCTGCGCTGGGATGACGTCTTACATCAGGGACAGCGGCTGTCGCGCTGCGGCGGGCCCGAGCCGCGAGTCTGCCAGCCGCCACCGGGCGCTTCGTACTTCTCGCCCGGCGCCGTGCGCGCGATCGCGTCGCAGCCCGAACCGAAGGCATATTCCTCAATCGTCACCTTCGCGGCCTGCGCCTTCTGGGCGTAGACGGCCTTGCGCTTGATATTGAGATCGCTGACCAGCGCGCGCACTTCGGGCGAAGCGCTGCCCACGACGCCGAGATAGCCGTCCATCTTCTCGCCGATCTGGCCGGAGGCGCGCGCCGCGGCATAGGCGGGATCGCGCTGCGCATAGGCGGCGCCACCGAATGCGCCGAGAGACACGGCCAGCACGCCGGCGCCCATTGCCAGCTTGCGGATCAACACGCCATTCACGGAACCACGCATCAGAAAATCTCCGGATTTTGATTGATCGTGTTCGCCACATCGTCGGCGATTCGATAAATCACTTCCTGTTTGATGTTGATATTGAGCTCGATCACGATCGGCTTGTCGGGCGCATTCACGGAAATGCATCCGGCCAGCAGCGCGCTTGCCCCTATCACCACCGCCGCTGGGCCCCATGCCCGTCGGGTCGCCCCTCGCCCCTGTGAATGCTCCATTCTCATGGCTGCGCTTCTTGCAGCCGGGGCGCGAGAGGTCAATTTCCACTGCGTCATCGCATGTTCTCGCTTTCTTTTTGCTGAATGGGGTTCGGCGGCCGAGCCGCATCGGCAGGCGAAGCGGCGGGGGGCGCGGGCTTCTTGTCGGGGGGCAACAGCTTGCCTGTTTCGCGCTGTTCCTTGGAGATCGGCCTGCCCTGCTCGTCCATCAGGCCAAGCTCGCGCGGATCTCGGACGAAGGCGGGATCGTACATCGCCTTGACCGAGGTGATCAGATTGTAGAACGGCGCGCGGATATTCACATTGAAGCGCACGGGCAGCTTGGCGATCTGCCTGGTCAGGAAATTCTGCTTGGTTCCCGCGCCCTGGCTGACCCCTTCGAAGCGCACGCGGGTCACGATCTCGCCCGTCAGCGGCCCATCCACCGCCACGCGCATGATCTTGTAATCGACCGAGCGCAGCGCCGCGAAAGCGAAGTTCGCCATCGCCGACAGGTCCTTATAAGTCAGTTCGCCGACATAGGAGAAATTGCCGCCCGGCGCGCGCGAGGTGAGCAGGCCGCCTTCCAGCCGCCCGCCATTCTCGTCGAACACGATCGGCACCTGCCCGTCGAACGTGCCGGTGGCGCTGATATTGCCGAGCTCCATCCGCTCGAGGAACAGCGACGCGTCCATCCCGTCGATGCCGAGCACGTAGCGCCTCGTCTCCGCCACGCCCATGCGCATCTGCACGGGCTGCAGCGTGAGCGTGCCGCCCAGGAACGGCCAGCGCGCGCCTTCCACCGACAGGATATTACCCGGCTGCAGCTGGAAGAAGAGTTCGCCATCGTTGACCGGGATGCCCGGATTGATCTCCTTGATCACCAGCCGCTGGCGCGGCGCGGTCACGAGGCCGAGGAGATCGGTGAACCGCACCGTGCCCGACACTCCCTTGGCCGGGCCGAAGGCAGCCGCGAAATCGAAATTGTCGGTAGAGAAGGTGCCGCCACTGGTGACCGTCTGGGGAGTCCAGTCGATCCGACCCTGCCCGCGCACCGTGCCTGCTGCATTGGCAACGACGCCGAGCGCCAAGGTGGTCAAAGTAGCAGGCTGGACCTGGCTGTCGAACAGCAGATCGTCCACGAACAGATCGGCATGGCCTGCACCGCGGTGGAGGTCGTGGCGGATGTCGACGCGGGTGACCTGGCGGTCGCTCTTCGGTTCGCGCAACAAAGCCTGGGCGGCGATCACATTATCCTTGAGCGCCAGCTGCGCGCCGCGCGCGACGAGCGGCTCGAAGCGGTCCACCTGCTCGCGGTCTTCCACACGGAAATTCGCATCGCCCAGCGCGAACACGCCGCCGGCATAATGCCACTTGCCCGCCGCATCGAGGATATCGAGCGGGACGGAGGCGAGCTTCACTTCGCCACCGCCCAGCGTGCCGCCGAAGCCCCTGGCGGTATCCGCGCTGAACTGGGCAAAACGGAAAGTGCTCGCCTGGCCGGGCTGGCCGAGCGAAACGTTCAGATCATTCGCAGTGCTCGCGCCGGGAAAGGCGAGGCGGAGTGGACCGCTCGTGATCCGCGCGGGGCTTTCACCCAGCCTGCCGGCGAGATCGAGCCCTTTCGAAACTGCGGCAAGCCGCGTGCCGCGCCGGTCGCTGCGCAGGATAGCGCCGCCGTCGGGGCAGAAGGCGAGATTGCGCTGGACCAGAGTCAGCCCTGCCATGGCCAGCTTGCGAAAGGCGATGCGCATGCATTGGCGCCAGAGCGAGAACCCCGCCGTGCTCGACCAGTTGCCGTCCACCGGCAGCGCGAGCTTCTCCACCATGCCGCCGGGAAGCGGCCCATCCGCCTCGATCGATCCCGCAAAGCCGATCGCGCCATCCGGACGCTGCGCCACGATCAGTTCGGGCACGCGCAAGCTCGCCTTGCCCGCATCATACTCGGGCATGGCGAGGCGCAGGATCGCATTGCCGCGCGGACTTTGCTCCATTCGCCCGCTGATCTGCGGCAGGCCTTCCCCGCCGGTGCTGAAATTGCCCGAAAGCTGCGGTCCGTTCCGCCCGCCGAAGCGCACCTGCACGCGGGAGACGGACAGCAGCGCCGCCCCGCTTCCCCCGCGTAGGGCGCCTTGCGGCATCTGGAACGTCGCCGCGCCGTCATTGTTGCGCAGGATCGTGCTGGCGGCAAAGGAACTCCCCTTGCCTTCGCGCAGCAGGGCCCTGCGCACCTGCGCGGCGATCGGTGCGAGGAAAGAGCCTTCCGCGTTCTTCTCGACGCTTGCCAGCGTGGCGTTCAGCCCGTCGCCCAGGCGGACGTCTTGTCCGTCCCAATCGCCATGCCATTCATACCGCGCGAAGCTGTCGCGCGCGCGAACCGTACCGCTGCCCTTGAACCGGGCGAGCGCGGCATGAGGGCTTTCGATCCCGCGCGAGGCAAGATCGTATTTCGCCCGCAGCCCGCCATCGCGGAAGATGAACTTGGCCGAACCGCCCAGCCCCTTGGAGCCGGCCGTGCCGTAGGCCAGACGCTGCGCGCTCAGTTTCAGATCGCCGTCGAGCCCGGCGAAATCCTTGTCGCCATGGAGGTTGAGCGCCATCACCGCATCGCGTGCGGACAGGCCGCTTGCGCCGCATTGCGCGCCTTTCAGCCGCATCGGGCCGGCAAAGCGCGGGCGGGCGGCGGATGTCGTCACCTTGCCGTAGAGCGTCAGCCCATGGATGTCGCAATCGCCCGCCTTCAGCCGCGGCGCGCTGGCGGCGAGGACGCCGGAAAACCCGCTTTCGAGATTGCCCGCCCCTTGCGCCTTCAGCCCGATCTGGCCGAGATCGCTGCGGATCAGCCCGCGCGCATCGACCAGCCGCAGGTCGATATCGGGCAGCGTCGTCGGCTCTTCGCTCTTTTCCGGAAAGATGATCGGGTCGAGTGCGCCAAAACTCAGCTTGCCCTTGGTATAGCTCCCATAGATCCGCGCTCTGGTGACAGTCGCATGGCCGATCGTCGGCAGGCCGAATTGCGGCACGATCGAGACTTCCACCCGCTCGACGGTGAGGTCCGGCCGCTGCGGGTCGCCGATCACGACATTGCGCAGAACCTGCTTGTCCGGCCCGATCGATTCGATCTCGTAAGTCGCCGGGATGTCCATCCCTTCGAACTGGCCGGCGATGATCGAATTGGCGATGTCCTCGCGCTCGATCCAGACATAGCTCAAGCCGAGCACCATCACCGCGCCGAGGCCGAGAGCCGCCTTGCGGAGGATGCGGCGGCCCCATGCGCTTTTGGGCCTTACCGGGCCGCCATCTTCCACCTCCGATATCTCGTCGTCCTGGTCGGCCATCTTCACCACACTTGCGCGCTTGCCTGCGCAAAGGCAATGCATCGCACCGTAACGCTTAACGCGGGGGGAACGTGCCGGACGATATCGCTGGACCTGACGACACCTCAGGCCATCGCGAGCGGCTGCGCAAACGCCTGCTGGAAGGCGGGGCGGAAGCGCTCGCCGATTACGAAGTGCTGGAATACCTTCTCTTTGCCGCCAACAGACGCGGGGATACGAAACCCCTCGCCAAGCTGCTGATGGCGCGCTTCGGCTCGCTATCCGCCGTGCTCAATGCGGAGCCCGGCGCGCTCGCCGAGGTGAAGGGCATGGGCGAAGTCGGGATCGGCCAGCTCAAGATCGCGGCGCTCGCCGCCCGGCGCATGGCGCGCAGCGAAGTGCAGTCCAAGCCCGTCCTCGCCAGCTGGCAGGCGCTGCTCGACTATCTCCATATCGACATGGCGCATCTCACGGTGGAACGCGTCCGCGTGCTCTATCTCAACACGCAGAACCGCCTGATCCTGGACCATCACGTGGGCGACGGTTCGGTGGACGAGGCCGCGATCCATCCGCGCGAAGTCATCCGCAAGGCGCTGGACATCGGAGCGACCGCGCTCATCATCGTGCACAACCATCCCACTACCCCCTTTTCGATCCCGCTGGATCACGTTCAATCCCTTTGAAACACTGATAAATCCGCCGTTTTTCTGCATTGCGTACAGGGGGCGGTTATGGCAAATTGGGGGCTGTAAAAGGGGTAGAAAACGGCCTTCCGCTCCCAGCTAGCGATCCCTGCTTCTCCTCGACCGATCCCAGTTCCGGAAAGGAGGAAACGCTATGCCCGCCCTAACCGACACCGCGATCCGACATGCGCTGAAGCGCGTCGAGATCAGTCGCAAGCAAGAGAACCTCGCCGATGGCGAAGGGCGAGGCACCGGCCGCCTCGTCCTTGTTCTCAAGGCCATGCCGAAACGTGTCACCGCTGACTGGATGGCTCAGCAATGGCGGGACGGCAAACGCACCAAGAAGAAGATCGGCGCCTATCCCTCGATGTCGCTCGCGCAGGCCCGCGAGATCTACAAGCGCGATTTTGCAGACGTCATCCAAAAGGGGCGCAGCATCAAAATCGCCACCGACACCCGCCCCGGCACCGTCGCCGATCTATTCGAGGGCTATGTCGCTGCGCTCAAGGGTGCGGGCAAGCCCTCCTGGAAGGAAACAGAAAAGGGCCTCAACAAGATCGCCGACACGCTCGGGCGCAACCGTCTAGCCCGCGAGATCGAGGCCGAGGAAATCATCGAGTTGATCCGCCCGATCTACGAGCGCGGCGCCAAGTCGATGGCCGACCACGTGCGCTCGTACCTCCATGCAGCCTTTAGCTGGGGCATGAAGTCCGACAACGACTATCGCCAGCAATCCACTCGCCGCTTCCGGCTCCCCTTCAATCCGGCGACGGGCATCCCGACCGAACCCAAGGTAAAAGGCACTCGCTGGCTCGACGAAGACGAGTTCGTCCAACTCTATCGCTGGCTCGAATGCCCCGACACACCGGTCCATCCCTCTTACCCACGCGCCGTGCAGCTCATCATGCTCACCGGCCAGCGCGTCGAGGAGATCGCGCGCCTCCATGTCGATCAATGGGACGCCAAAGAGCGGATCATCGACTGGTCCAAGACTAAGAATGACCAGCCTCACGCCGTCCCAGCGCCCTTGCTCGCCGCCGAGTTGATCGAGTCGATAAAGCCGAACGAATATGGCTGGTTCTTCCCGTCGGCCATGGACCCGAAAAGGCCCGTCAGCCACGGCACGCTCTACAGCTTCGTCTGGCGCCAGCGAGACCGGGGCGTGATCCCCTATGCCACCAACCGTGATCTCCGCCGGACCTTCAAAACGCTCGCCGGCAAGGCGGGCGTACCGAAGGAAATCCGTGATCGCCTCCAGAACCACGCGCTGCAGGACGTCAGCTCCAAGCACTACGACCGCTGGCACTACATGGTCGAAAAACGCGCCGGCATGGCGAAATGGGACAAATTCGTCCGCGCCATGCTCGCCAAGAAGAAACTGAAGCTAGCCGCGTGAAGGGCTAAGGTCGTTGACCGTACATAGCCCTAAAGCTATTCTTCTTATTGAGATTCGATGTTTGTTCCAGGCATCGAGGGCGCTCTGTGGCGCGAGCAATGTCCTACGGGAATGCGAATTTGCATTCCCGTGATTCAATAGCCCGCACTCAGCCGCTCCATTTCGCAAACCCCGCTTTCCGCGTTTCCGACTTTACGTAAACGCGGTCGCCGACGCCAAGGAGCGAATTGCATGGGCCGCAGCCTTGACGAGGTTGTCGCATCCCTCCCGCCGGAAGACCGCGAGCAGATCGATGCGCGGTATGCCGAACTCGTACAGGAGGTCGAAGGGCTGCGCGCGCTCCGCCAGATCGCAGGCAAGGCCCAAGCCGACATCGCCGCGGCACTGAAGATCAAGCAGCCGTCCGTTTCCAAGATCGAGAACCAAGCGGACATGCATATCTCTACACTTCGCAGCTACGTCGAAGCCGTTGGCGGAGAGCTTGAATTGACGGTCAGGCTTCCGAAACGGCCGGCAGTACGCATCCATACACTCGGAGATGCGACCACCGTCATATCCCCACGCAAACCTTCTCTCACCAGGGCCGGAGGCCACAGATGACCTATCGTTCCCCGCCCCTCAACAAGGCTACCGCTGCAGAACGCCGAACACCGGCCGCATATATAGAAAGGCGTTGAATTCGATGATTGGCACCGAGACACGAAGCGCAGCCGGTATTCTCACGCTCACCGCCTTGCGCGGCATCGGCCCTGCCACGGCTGAACGCCTTGCTGAACGCTTCTCGATTCTCGATGCGATCGTCGAAGCCGAGCCCGCGAAGCTCCGGTCTGTGGTCTCGGCCGCCATCGCGCAGAGCCTCCACGAACCGACCGCCATCTTTCATGCCGGCGAGAAGGCGCAACGGGTACTCGACGAAGCTGACCGTCGCGGCGTGCGCGTTCTTTCCATCTTCGACACGGACTATCCCGACGCGCTTCGCTCTCTCTCCGACCGCCCGCCCATCCTCTTCGTGAAGGGCAAGCTGCCGCCCCGTCGCAGCGTCGCCTGCATTGGCACGCGCGAGCCCTCCGAGTTCGGGGAAATCGTCAGCGACAAGATCGTGGAAGCACTGGTCGGGTCAAAATGGGCGATCGTCAGTGGTTTGGCTATCGGCGTCGATACGCTGAGCCATCAGGCAGCCTTGCGCCATGACGGCCAAACCATCGCCGTGATGGCGGGCGGTCTCGACGGGATATATCCGAAGCAGAATGCCAAGCTCGCCGACGAGATCCTTGAGAAAGGTGGCGCGCTCGTCAGCGAGCAGCCTTTCGGCGTGCCTCCGTCTCCGCGCAATCTCGTGCAGCGTGACCGCCTCCAGAGCGGACTATCGATCGCAACCTTCGTCATGCAGACGGACATCAAGGGCGGCTCGATGCATACCGTCCGCTTCACGCTCCAACAGAACCGCCTGCTGTTCGCCCCCGTACCGCAGGGACGCCACGCCGCTGAGCCCAAGAGCCAAGGCATCCTAGCGATGACACAGCTCCCGGCGATGCAGTTCGCCGATGCTGCGCGTGCCGAGGGCGAATATCGGCGGATTCTGATCGAGCGCTATCGCAACCGGCCGGTGGCCGTACCCCTCGCCAGCAGGGAGGATTACGCCTCCATGCTCGATTTGCTGGAAACGCGCATTAGCAGCGTCGGCGAAGACACGCCGCTCGCTCGCCCTTCAGCGCCCTCGCAGATGTCGATGCTCTGACAATGCCCGGCGTGTTCCTGTTCGACCTCGACATGACGCTTGTCGACAGTTCGGCCCTTGCCCAGATGCGTCGCTTCCAGATGTGGGACAATGTCCGGCAGAACATGCATCTGATCCGGCCGTTTCCCGCACAGGGCCGCGCGGCGCCGCACGAGCTTCCAGGTCTGCTCAAAGCAGACGGACAGACGGTCGGCATCGTCACCTCATCGCCTGATTGGTATGCGACGGCTGTCCTTCAGCAGTTCCGCATCCCCTACGACGTGTTGGTAAGCTACGGCGATACCGAGAATCACAAGCCCGACCCGGAGCCGATCCAGGAAGCGCTACGGCGTCTCGGTGTGGCCGCCAGCGGGGAGTCGCTCTACATTGGCGACGATGTCGGCGACATCGAAGCTGCCTATCATGCTGGGTTGACCTCCGTGGCGGTCCGCTGGGGACCCACGTCAATCTTTGAGCTTTCATCCAGCGCGCCGGACGTTTTCATGGCGAAGGCGTCCACGTTGCTAAAACGCGAACGCCTCGGCGGCCGGGGTTATATCGGCGAGGCCCTGACCAGCAAATGGCCCTTTCATAGCCACTGGGGCTCAATCCTGCACTGCGATGACGACCCGACCGTATACGCGTTGGGTCGCTACTTTACCGCCTCTGACCCGCGCCACGCGACCAGTGCCTTGAGCGCGGCGGTTCTGTCGCTGAAAAATGACGATACTCACGCCAAAGTTCTTGGCGAGGCCGTCGGCAAAGCAATCGCGAACCTCGACTGGGCGCCGGATTACGTCGTGCCTGTTCCCATGAAGCCTTCGCAGCAGCGGAATCGCTTCGAACAGCTCCTCAACGAGGCAGTTGATCATTTCGACGAGGATATCGAGCTCGAGTTGAAGGGCTTGCGCGTCGTCAAGGAAATCGAAGGCTACAAGCAGATGAACCCGCTTGAGCGCGCTGAAGCGATCAAAGGGGCGTTCCAATCCAATTTCAAATGGAACGGCAACAAAGTTCTGCTGATCGACGATGTCTACACGACCGGCGAAACCACAGGGGAATGCGTGCGGACGCTCGCCGCCAGTGGGGCCGGCGAAGTCAGGATATTGACCCTGGCAAAGGACCAGCGCGTATTCTCGCGCAAGATCTGTCCCGCCTGCGGGAGATCGATGAAGATCCGGACCAACTCGACGAGCAACGTGAAATTCTGGGGCTGCTCGGGCTATCCCAGTCAGTGCCAGAACACTGAGGACTTCTAATCTAGCAGGCCCGGGCCGCTCGATCCGCGAACCCGGACCTACTACATCGCATTGAACATCATTGACCGGGAGACGACCAACAGGACGGACAGCGACCGGCAGGAAAAGGGGGAAATATGATCGGTCGTGGATCGGAATGGCGTCGCTGGGAACCGCATATCCATGCGCCTGGGACCGTTCTGAACAATCAGTTCGGCGGCGGCACGCCCTGGGAAACCTACCTCACCTCACTTGAGACCGTGGCGCCGAGGATCGAAGCGATCGCGGTCACGGATTACTATCTCACCGACACTTACGAGGAAGTCCGGAAGCACAAGGCAGCGGGACGTCTGCCCGACGTGCAGCTCATCTTCCCGAACGTCGAATTGCGCCTGGACGTCGCCGCCAAGACCGGCTTCGTCAACGTCCACCTCCTCGTCAGCCCCGAAGACCCGAACCACGTCGCCGAACTGCATCGCATCCTTCAGCGCCTTCAGTTCCAGGCGCATGGCGACACCTTCAACTGCACCCGCGCCGACCTGATCTCGCTCGGCAAGAAGGCCGACGCCAGCATCCTCGACGATCGCGCTGCGCTTGCCCACGGCGCCACACAGTTCAAAGTAAATTTCGACCAACTTCGCCGCGTTATGCGCGAGAGCGATTGGGCGAAGGCCAATATCCTTATCGCGGTTGCAGGCGCGGCCGGCGACGGGACTTCGGGTCTGCGCCAAGCCGCCGACGCAACCATGCGCCAGGAGATCGAGAAGTTCGCGCACATCATCTTCTCGAGCAGCCCGGCGCAGCGCGAATTCTGGTCTGGTCGCAAGGGTGTGACGCTCGACCAGCTCAAGGAGCGCTATGACGGCTGCAAGCCCTGCCTCCACGGAAGCGACGCCCACGACCAGAGAACCGTCGGCCAGCCGGTCGAAGAGCGCTATTCGTGGATCAAGGGCGGTCTCGAATTCGACGCGCTGCGCCAGGCTTGCATCGACCCCGAGGGCCGCGCGTATGTCGGCACTGAGCCGCCGCGCACGGCCATGCCTTCCCAGGTAATCTCGCACGTTGCGATCGCCGATGCCAATTGGGCCGCAACCCCGGAAATCCCACTCAATCCTGGACTCGTCGCGATCATCGGCGCGCGCGGCTCAGGCAAGACCGCCCTCGCCGACGTGATCGCCGCCGGCTGCGACGCAATCACACCGACCGCTTGGAGCGCGAGCGAAAACATCAGCCCGTCATTTCTCGTCCGCGCCCGCCAACTCCTCGGTAACGCGACTGCGACGCTGACCTGGGGCGGAGGCGCTTCGGTCACACGCTTCCTCGACGGTCGCGACGCCAACGGCCACCTGGCCTTTCCCCGCGCGCGCTACCTGTCGCAGCAGTTCGTCGAGGAACTCTGCTCCTCCGCCGGCGTCTCCGATGGCCTGATCGCAGCGATCGAACGTGTGATCTTTGAGGCTCACCCCCAAGACGATCGCGACGGCGCGATTGATTTCGTCGAACTAAGGGAATTCCGTACCGCCCGCTTCCAGCAGGCCCGGGAACGGGAGGCCGAGGCGATCGCCGATATATCGGATCGCATCGCCACGGAGATCGAGAAGGAAGCCTCTGCCGCAGGCCTCGCGCTGCAGGTCACCCAAAAGACCGGCCAGATCAAGAGCTACAACGAGGATCTCGCCAAGCTCGTCGTCAAGGGCACCGAGGCGCAGGCCAATCGCCACACCCAGCTCGGACAGGCCGTTCAGACATTGCGCGGCACGATCCAGGCCTACGGCAATCAGCGTCGGACGTTCGTCGCCCTGCAGGATGAGGTCGCCAGCACGCGCGCCACCAAGGCACCCGAGCTTCTGCGCCAGGCCAAGGAGCGGCACCTGCACAGCGGCCTCAATCAGCAGCAATGGGATGAATTCCTGCTGATCTATAAAGGCGACGTCGACAAGAGCCTGGCCGGCTATGTTGTATGGGCCGATCAGCAAATCGCAGCTCTCACAGGCCCGGCCGTTCCCGCCGGCGACCCGAACACGCCGCTCTTTCCAGACACTGCCGACCTCTCCAAGCTAACCCTCAATACGCTACTCGCCGAAATGACCCGACTGGAGGCCCTGGTCAGCGCCGACAACATAGTTCGCGGTCAGTATTCTACCCTGTCGCAGCGCATTGCCCAGGAGAACACCGCTCTCCAGAGCCTGCAAGCGCGCCTGACCGACGCCCAGGGTGCCGCCGCGCGTCGGAAGGAGCTTCAGAGCGAGCGCGATGCGGCCTATGGTCGAGTGTTTCAGGCGATCATCAATGAACAGGCTGCGCTCGCCGATCTGTATGCGCCGCTGATGGCCCGCCTGACGGCGTCCACCGGCACACTTCG
>CAMLQG010000083.1 GCA_946482075.1 uncultured Erythrobacteraceae bacterium | reverse complement strand
ACGACCCTTCACCGCGTCAGGCATGCACGGCTAATCGCTTGAAAACCCTTCCCGCCATCGATCGCTACATCCTGAAGCAGACGCTGGTGCCGATGCTGGCGGTGTTCGCGCTGGCGGCGTCGCTCCTGATGCTGGAAAAGATGCTGCGCCTGTTCGACTTCGTGGCGACCGAAGGCGGCCCGGTGAGCGCGGTGTTCCGCATGCTCGTCAACCTCGTGCCTGAATATGCCAGCCTCGCGATCCCGCTGGGCCTGATGCTCGGCATCCTGCTTGCGTTTCGCAAGCTCGCGACGACGAGCGAGCTCGACTCGCTGCGCGCCGTCGGCCTCGGCTATCTGCGACTGCTGCGCGTTCCCTACATGCTCACCGTCGCGCTGGCGGCGTTCAATCTGGTGATCGTGGGCTATCTCGCGCCCCTCTCGCGCTATTACTACGAACAGCTGGAATTCGAGCTTCGTTCGGGCGCACTGGGCGCATCGATCAAGGTCGGCGAGTTCACCACGCTGAAGGACAGGATGGCCTTGCGGGTGGAACAGAGCCGCGATGAAGGGCGCAAGCTGGAAGGCATCTTCGCGCGGCTGGCGGACAAAAAGGGGCAAGTGCTGTCGATCTCCGCGCGGGGCGGCCAGTTCCTCGCCACGCAGGACAGCAAGGACACGATCATCCTGCGGCTGGTTGACGGCACGATCATCCAGGACACACCCGGCAAGTCGCCGCGCGTGCTCAGCTTCACGCAGCACGATCTGCCGATCGACCTGCCCAAGATCGAAGCGTTCCGAAAGCGCGGCGGGAAGGAGCGCGAATATGTCCTGCCCGAACTGCTCAAGATTGGCTGGAACAAGGACGTCCCCGAACATCTGCGGCAATCGAGCAAGGCCAGCCTCAATTACCGTCTCGTCGAAGTGGTGATGATGGTGCTGCTGCCGCTGCTGGCGGTTGCGCTCGCGATCCCGCCCAAGCGGTCCACCTCCGCTCTCGGCGTCTTCGTGTCGATCGTCATGGTCGTCGCCTATCACAAGGTGAACCAGTATGGGGAAGACGTGGCCGCGCTGGGCCGGGTCGATCCGATAATCGCCCTGTGGGGGCCGTTCCTCCTGTTTGCCGCGCTGATCCTCTGGATGTTCTACCGCGTTGCGTATGTCCCGGGCGGCCAGGCGATCGGTGCGCTGGAAGCCGTCTTCGCCAAGTTGACGCAGCGCCTCAAGCTGTTGTCGCGCCGCTATCGCCGTATCCAGCAAGCGAGGTTGGCAGCCGATGCGGCTTGACTTCTTCCCGTCGCGCACGGTCACGCTCTATCTCGCCCGGCTGTTCGTCACCCGCATCATCGCGGTGCTCGTCATGCTGGTGCTGGTGCTCCAGACGCTCGACCTCCTGAGCGAGAGCGGCAAGATCCTCGAATATCCCGGCAATGGCGAAGCGCAGCTCTGGCAATACGTATCACTGCGCGTACCGCAGCTGGTCTCGCAATTCCTGCCCTATTCGGTGCTTCTCGCCACGATCATCACGCTCGCCACGCTAAACCAGAACAGCGAAGTGATCTCGATGAAAGCGGCAGGCATGTCCGCTCACCAGGTGCTCGCTCCGCTGATCATCAGCGCGCTCGCCATCTCCGTGCTGAGCTTCGCATTCAACGAAACAGTCGTCACCCGGTCGAACGGCTCGCTCGATGCCTGGGTCAAGGCCAAATACGGCCCCATCCCGAAGGAAAGCGCACTCCGCGACAACGCCTATTTCCGCGACGGATCGAACATCCTGGCCGCCGCGCATCTCTTCGGCAGCGGCAACACGATGCATATGGAGGGCGTCACCTGGTACCGGCGCAACGCGCAGGGCATCATCCTGGAACAGGTGCGGGCACCGCGCGCGATCTACACCAATCCCGGCTGGCGGCTGGAAGAGGGTGTCAGCTTCGACGTGCAGGGGGCGCGGCTGCAGCGGATCGAGCCGCTCACCGTGGCACGCGGACTGACGCCGGCGCAGATCAACCAGCGCAGGGTCGACGCCGATTCCGAGAATATCGTGCAGCTCTGGCGATCGATCCAAGCTGCCGAAGCCGCAGGCCAGCAAACAGGCGAATTGCGCGGAAAATGGTGGCACAAGATTTCCGGCCCGCTGTCCGCCGTGCTGATGCCGCTGCTCGGCGCGGTCGCGGCTTTCGGCCTTGCGCGATCGGGCCAGCTCTTCGTCCGCGCCGTCATCGGCATGGCGCTGGGCTTCGCCTACTTCGTGGTCGACAACGCCGCTCTCGCCATGGGCAATTTCGGCGGCTACCCTCCTTTGCTCGCAGCCTGGGCACCATTCCTGCTCTTCGTGCTTGTGGGCGAGACGGTCCTGATCCGCACCGAGGAATAGACCCCAGAGATCGGCTGGCGCGTTTGCCGCACCGCCGGGCGCGCCTGCGGGAACGCGCAGCAGCGCCGCGCGCCTTTCCAGCATGCGCGCGGGTCTCCTTCCGGATGACCCGCCAAGGAGCATTCGGATATGAAGAAGCACTCTCTACGCCTCACCGGCCTTGCCACCACAACGATGCTGCTCGCGCTCGCCGGTTGCGACAGCACCGGGCCCGCGAAGGATGCGGACGACGGCCAGGCCACCGAGGAATCCGGGCTGCCCCCGCCCATGCCGGCACCGGAATCCACGCCCGACGCCACATCGCCCGAAACCGTGCCGCCGGAAAAGAACGCCATGCCGGGCGCACCGCCACCACCGGGTGACCTGCCTCCCACACAACCGCCTCCGACGGCCAATTCGGCTCAGTAGGCAGTGCAGGACAATGAAGGCCGCTCTATGGAGAGCGGCGCAGCGAGGCAACAGCCGGGCGCAATCGCCGGCTATGCCCGGCATCGGGCTTGTGGACCAAAACGGCCGCTCCTACATCGACGCGCCAGTCCCGGTCTGCTAAGGCGGGCGGCAAAGACAGGATTACAAAGACGTGCAGCAGAGTTCAGCCCAAAGCGCAGGAACCCCGGAAGACGGCCTCGACCAGAGCCAGCTCCCCTTCTGGAAGCGCAGCCATTATCTCGACCGGATGACCTTCGGCCAGCTGGTGCGCGCCTATTTCCAGCATTACACGATCATGGCCTATCTCGCGCTGACCGCGCTGTGCGTCGTCGCGTTCGCGGTGTTTCCGGCGCTGTTGCTGAACACGCTCGCGGCGATCGCGGCGGCGATCTTCGTCTATCCGCTGGTCTGGCACCTGCTGCACCAATATGTGCTGCACGGCCGCTGGATGTGGCGGCACAAGGCGCTGTGCGCCACCTGGAAGCGGATTCACTACGATCATCACCAGGATCCCAACCATCTGGAAGTACTGTTCGGCGCGCTGCACACCACGCTGCCGACGATCGCGGGTGCGACGATCCCCGTAGGCTGGCTGATCGGCGGGCCGGGCGGTGCGGCGGCGGCTTTTGCCACGGGCCTGCTGACGACCTGCTATTACGAGTTCATGCACTGCATCCAGCACCTGGCCTTCAAGCCGAAATACAAGTGGGTGCAGTTCATGAAGCAGCGCCACAACGAACATCACTATTTCGACGAGGACGGCAATTACGGCATCACCAATTATGTGTGGGATCGCTTGCTCGGGACCTATTACGAGAAGAAGGACCGGCCGAACCGTTCGCCCACCGTCTTCAATCTCGGCTATGACGAGGAAGTCGCCAAGACCTATCCTTGGGTGAAGGAACTTTCCGGCGGCATCGCCAGCGGCCATCCGCGCCGCCGCAACATGGACAAGGCGGCCGAAGGCTAATCATCAGACATTGGCCGCTGGCCTGAGGGGGAAGTTTCGATGGGCGAGGTGACAGTCACCCCGGTTGCGGGCAAGCGCGACTTCAAGGAGTTCGTCGATCTGGCCTATCGGCTGAATGGCAGCGATCCCAACTGGGTGCCTTATATCCGGGCCGAGATGGTCGAGCTGCTGACGCCGGGCCGCAATCCCTTCTTCGAACATGCCGACGTGCAGTTCTTCCTCGCCCGGCGGGACGGGCGGGTCACGGGCCGCATCTCGGCCCATATCGACCGCCTGGCGCTCGCCCAGTCGCCCGAGCAGGGCATGGGCCCCGGCACCGGCAATTGGGGCTTGCTGGAAGCCGAAGACGAGGAAACGGCGAAGGCCCTGATCGCACGTGCCGAACAATGGCTGCGCGACAAGGGCATGACTCGCGTGCTCGCGCCCATTAGCATGTCGGTATGGGAAGAGCCCGGCCTCCTGGTGCTCGGCCACGATCACCCGCCGATGATCATGATGGGCCATCATCCCGCCCACTACCAGGCCTGGATCGAAGGGGAGGGCTACACCAAGGCGAAGAGCCTGCTGACCTACGATCTGGACGTGTCCAGGCAGTTCCCGCCGCTGATCCAGCGGATCGTGGCTTCGGGCGAGAAGAACGAGAGGATCAATGTCCGCAAGGTCAGCCTGAAGCGGTACAACGAGGAAGCGGCGATCATCCTTAACATCCTGAACGATGCCTGGTCGGACAATTGGGGTTTCGTTCCCTTCACCCCTACCGAGATCGCCTATACCGCGAAGAAGCTGAAACCACTCATCCGCGAGGACCTGATCCGCATCGCCGAATATGACGGCGAGCCGGTGGCCTTCATGATGACTCTGCCGGATGTGAACCGGGTCATCCATCAGATCCGCGGCAAGCTGTTTCCTTTCGGATGGGCCAAGCTGCTGTGGTGGCTGCACAAGCCGACCGACGCATCGATGCGCGTGCCGCTGATGGGCGTGCTCAAGAAGCTGCAGAATTCGCGCTTGGCGAGCCAGCTCGCTTTCATGATGATCGAATATATCCGCCGCGACGCCGTGGCGAATTACGGAGCGAAACGCGGCGAGATCGGCTGGGTGCTCGACGATAATCAGGGCATGAACGCGATCGCGGACGCCATCGAAAGCAAGGTGAACAAGGAATACCGGATCTACGAGAAAGTGCTCTGACCCAGTAAAAAGGCCTCTGCCGGTTGCCGGCAGAGGCCTTTCGGGATCGTATCACCAGCCGCTTGGACGGGAGGGGGGTAGTCTCGGCGGTGACAATGGGATAATGTCCGGGCCCGAGGGTAGTTCCCGCGAAAAACGCGAAAACGAAAAAATTTTCGCTCGCGCTCCCCAGCGCGCGCGATCGGGAGGCTCCAGAGGGAAAAGTTACTGGGAACCATAACGCCGACGCGGCGTTGGAAACCCAACGTTCCTAGGGAAGGGGTCATATGTCGCTTGGTGCCCAAGTCGCTGCAAGTCTGCCTTATCTTCGTCGCTACGCTCGCGCGCTCACCGGCTCTCAGGCGACGGGCGACGCTTTCGTGCGCGCCACGCTCGAAGCCGCTCTTGCCGACAGCGAATTGCAAGCCTCCCTCGCCGGCGGCCGCGTTCCTCTCTATCATGCGTTCAACAAGGTCTGGGCGAGCGCCTATCTCGAAACCGTCGATGACGGCACCAGCCTCCTGAGCGAGCATGAACTCGCCGCGCGCGACCGGCTGCATGCGATCACCCCGCTCAACCGCCAGGCTCTGCTGCTCACCACGCTGGAAGATTTCAGCGTGAACGACACCGCCACGATCATGGAGCTCGAACCGGCCGAGGTGGAAAGCCTTGTCCGGGAAGCGGTGGAAGAGATCGATCGGGAAACCGCGACCAACGTCCTCATCATCGAGGACGAGCCGCTGATCTCGATGCAGCTGGAAGATCTGGTCCAGTCGCTCGGCCACAATGTCTGCGGGACAGCGGCGACGCGCGATCAGGCGCACAAGGCCGCGGCCGACTTCATGCCCGGGCTGGTGCTCGCCGACATCCAGCTGGCAGACGGCAGTTCGGGCCTCGATGCGGTGGACGATATCCTCGGCATCGGCAACGTGCCGGTGATCTTCATCACCGCCTATCCCGAGCGCCTGCTGACGGGCGACCGGCCCGAACCGACCTATCTAGTCACCAAGCCGTTCCAGGAAGCCACCGTGCGCGCCGCGATCAGCCAGGCGCTGTTCTTCGGGTCGAGCCGCCCGCTGAGCTGAACGCAAACCGATCTCCCTTCCCGGGCTCACCGGTTTTCCGAACAAGATCGCCATTGCGAGGACACAGGTCCTCGCAATGACGGAACACCTACCGCCGCGCGCGGATCGCGAATTCGCTGCGCTCCCTGACCGGGATCGTCAGTTCGCAGCGCACCCCATCGGGTGCGAAGATCAGTTCCACCGGATTGCCCAGTTCGTGCGCCACGACCTTCTGGATCAGGTCGGTGCCGAAGCCCTTCTCGCGCTCCGCCGCGACCGCAGGGCCGCCTGCCTCGGCCCAGGATACGCTGGCGAGCCGATCCGACAGGCGACGCCAGGTGATCCGCACCGTTCCGCCCACCCGGCTGAGCGCGCCATATTTGGCGGCATTGGTGGCCAGCTCATGCACGGCCAGGCCGAGCGACAGCGCATCGTTCGGCGCAAGTTCCACATCCGGGCCATCCATGTGCAACACATGTTCTCCCGCCTTTGCATAAGGAGCAAGTTCCGCCTCGATCACCGATCGGATCGGGGTCGCTCCCCATTCCGACTGGGTCAGCAGGTCATGCGTGGCCGATAGCGCGCGAATACGGCCGTTGAGCGTTTCCGCAAAGCTCTCCACATCGGTCGCACGCCGCTTGGTCAGCGCCACGATCGACAGCACGTTGGCGAGCGTATTCTTGACCCGGTGGTTCAGTTCGCGCGTCAACGAATTGCGGATCGAGTTCTGCTCCTCGAACCAGGACAACGCTTCCTGGTCTTCCTTCGCCTGCTGGGTGACCAACCGCGCGACCACCATCAGCAGGCTCGCCACCAGCATGCCGAACAGCAGCGTGACGAGCGAAAGATCCGACAGCGTCCGCGTATCGGGCGAATGGACCTGCAGCATCCAGGGGTGGTTCGCGATCATCACCTGCTGGGTCGCGACGTAATCTCCGGGATGATCGAGATTCACGCTCGCCATCAGGCGATCGGGCACGACACCGCGATCGTAAAGCCTGATCCCCACTTCGCCCACGCCTTCCTGATTCAAGGCCGATGACAGGAAATCCCGCGCGTTGAATGGACTGAAGATGAAACCCTTGAGCCGCCGCGTCGCTCCCGCGCTTTCGAAGACGGGCATGTAGATCAGGAAGCCGGGCGCGTGATCCGCGCCCTCCTGTTCGAGCACGACCTTCCCGCTTGCGGTAGGCCGCGCGGTGCGCAGCGCCTCGAGCATCGCGGCACGGCGGACAGTCTCCGAGAACATGTCATAGCCCAACGCCCGGCGGTTGCGCGGCGTGTCCGGTTCCAGCAGCGTGACTGGGACCGCATAGGTTTGACCGGGAGCGAGCGCTGGCCGGATCCGGCCCCGGCCCGGCCATATCACCGCCGTCGCCGCTTCATAGGCAGGCACGTCCTGCCGGTTGACGCGAGGCGCCCAGCCGATCCCGTCCGACCCGCGAAAAGTGGCGTCGAAGCGCAGTTCGGAGACGAAGCGGCGAAATTGCGCGGGCGGCAGCGCGTCCATCGTGGCAAACAAGGCCGCGCCGGCGCGCAGATAGGCAGCATTGGAATTGGCGAGGCGTTCGAGCGCGGATGCCACGGACTGCGCCCGCTGGCCCAGCTGCGCTCGAACGCGTTGGCTTTCCACCCGTTCGATCGCATAGACGCTGAGCGTGGTGACCGCGGATGTCAGGAGGAAGATCGCCACGGGAACGGCACGGGGAAAACGCACCAACCATCGCCGGAAGCCTCTCCCTGCCGTTGCGAGCGTTTCCAAACGAACCAACCCCAATCAAGCGCAGGGGTATTCATGCCGCCCCCGAATACCTGCCCGCAAGGCCGCATCTCTCTGGATAGCGAAATTATCCACGGAGGCGCGGTTTTCTCGGATCGGTCAGGGAACTAGCGGAGCGCATTTTCGTTCCATAGCCGAGAAACCGCAAACACTTGCCACTTCGGCAACGAGACGGCAGAGACGGAACAGAAGCGTAAATGATGCACGGCCCGAAAGATCAGCCACATCAGGGATACGAAATACCTCACGAAGTCATGGCGAAAGACAAGGTTCCCACACCAAAGAAAGTCGCGAAGCGGGGCAGCAAGGCTGTTCCCGAAAATGCCGGCTGGGCTCTTGGTCTTCGTCAGCTTTACGATTCCGTAGTCGACGAACCTCTGCCGGACAGTTTTCAGGACTTGCTCTCGAAACTGGACGGTGCCGATCGATGAGTGCCGAAAAGCAGGCTCACCCCGACTTCAAGCGCGAGCTCACAACGGTCATTCCGCATCTCCGCGCCTTTGCGCGCGGCTTGTGCGGAAGGTCGGACATGGCGGACGATCTCGTGCAGGAAACGCTGCTCAAGGCGTGGGCCGCGCAAGATCGGTTCGAGCCTGGCACCAGTATGCGCGCATGGACCTTCGTCATCCTGCGCAACGCCTATCTCACCGACATGCGCCGCAACCGCTTCCGTGGTGAATATGACGAGACGGTGGCGGAACGCATCCTGACGGCTCCGGCGGGGCAGGAAGGCCCGGTGCATCTATCGGACCTTCACCGCGCCCTGCTGACGCTGCCGGCGGAACGGCGGGAAGCCCTGCTGCTCGTCGGCGCGGGCGGCTTCAGCTACGAAGAAGCCGCCGATATCTGCGGCTGCGCGGTTGGTACCATCAAGAGCCGCGTGGGCCGCGCGCGCGCCGCGCTCAATACCATGCTCGAGGATGGCAACATACCCAATCGCGGGCAGGATGATGCCGATGCGCATCATGCGATACTGCAGGAGCTGGAAGACGTGTCGCACGGGCGGGGCCTTTCGGCGGCTGGGGGCTGACTGGTCGGAACACTCGCTTCCCGCTGCCGTTCTCTCCTGCAACAGCAAGGAGAAGCTCCATGGTGAAATCGCGGGAAAAGGGCGAAGGCAGCTACCGGGGCACGCGCGATTACAATGCGCGTACCGAAAGCTTCGTCGAAAAGAACAAGAGCCGGATCGACAAGCTCGCCAATGCGGCCAAGGATGCGGTCAGCGGCAAGGACCGCGCCGAACTCGAAGCCGCCGAAGCGGAAGGCAAGTCCCACGCAAAGCACTGAGATAGTGCCCGATCCATGAAAAGGCCCGCTCGCCACAGCGACAAGCGGGCCTTTTCCCGCCCATGCGCCGTGCTTAACCCGGATAGGTCCAAGCGGAACCGCGCGCCAGGTTCTCGGCTGCGAAATCCCAGTTCAGCTTCTCGTCGATCACTGCCTTGAGATAGGCCGGACGCGCGTTCTGGTGGTCGAGATAATAGGCATGTTCCCAGAGGTCGATCACCAGCAGCGGATTCTTGTCCCCATCGGCCAGCGTATCGGCGTCGTGCGTCTCTTCGAGGGAGAGCTTGCCGCCCTTCTCGGCCAGCCACACCCAGCCGGACGCGAAATGCCCCGCGCCGGCTTCCGCCAGCTTTTCCTTCAGCGCATCGAGCGAGCCGAAGGACGCGTCGATCGCGGCGGCGAGATCACCGGACGGCGCGTTGGACGTACCGGCCAGCGAATACCAGTAGAAGCCGTGGTTCCAGGACTGGGCCGCGTTGTTGAACAGGCCCTGGTTGCTGCCGCGTGCGGCGCGGATGATGTTTTCCAGCGGCTTGCCTTCGAGGTCCTTGCCCTCGATCGCGGCGTTGGTCTTGTCGATATAGGCCTTGTGATGTTTTCCGTGGTGGTAAGACAGCGTCTCAGCCGAAATGACGGGGGCGAGGGCATCCTTGTCGAAAGGGAGGTCGATCAGTTCGAGGGCCATGGTCTCTCCATAAGCAATGGCGATATGTCAGGTCCTCTCCCAAACGAGCGGGTGCATCTCCGGTTACATGGAGATTTTCGATCACTGTCATTGCAGCCCGTACGCACGGGCGTGACAATGCCCGCGAAGAACGCCATGTGCGTTCCGATCACCGCACGCAACAATGGAATGGGCAACATGGCGCGCAAATATTTCGGTACGGACGGTATTCGCGGCCGGGCCAACGACGGCGTGATGACGGCGGACACCGCGATGAAGGTCGGCCAAGCCGCCGGGCGCCGGTTCCTGCGCGGCAGCCACAAACATCGCGTGGTGATCGGCAAGGATACCCGCCTGTCGGGCTACATGATGGAAAACGCGCTGGTCGCGGGCTTCACCAGCGTGGGAATGGACGTGGTGATGACCGGTCCGCTGCCCACCCCCGCTGTCGCGCTGCTCACCCGCGAGATGCGCGCCGATCTGGGCGTGATGATCTCCGCCAGTCATAATCCGTTCGAGGACAATGGGATCAAGCTGTTCGGCCCGGACGGCTTCAAGCTGTCGGACGAGGACGAGCTGGCGATCGAGCAGGCCATGTCCGAACCCCAGCCGCTGGCTCATGGCGCCGATGTCGGCCGGGCGCGCCGGATCGACGATGCGCGCGGGCGCTACATCCACGCGATCAAGGCTTCCCTGCCTGACGATATCCGGCTGGACGGGCTCAAGATCGTGGTCGATTGCGCTCATGGCGCGGCCTACAACGTCGCGCCGTCCGCCGTGTGGGAGCTGGGCGCGGAAGTGATCGCCATCGGGGTCGAGCCCAACGGCCTCAACATCAACAAGGATGTCGGCTCCACCAGCCTCGATGCCGTCAAGGCGCGCGTGGTGGACGAAGGCGCGGATATCGGCATTGCGCTGGACGGCGATGCCGACCGGCTGATCGTGGTGGACGAGAAAGGCCAGACGGTGGACGGCGACCAGATCATGGCGCTGATCGGCAGTCTCTGGGCGGAGAACGGCGATCTGAAGGGTGATGGCGTGGTCGCCACGATCATGTCCAATCTGGGGCTCGAACGCTTCCTGCAGAGCAAGGGGCTGGAGCTGTTCCGCACCAAGGTGGGCGATCGCTACGTGCTGGAAATGATGCGCCAGCGCGGCTGCAATGTCGGCGGCGAGCAGTCCGGCCACATGATCCTGCTCGACCACGCGACCACCGGCGACGGCTGCATCGCGGCTCTCCAGGTGCTGGGCGCGCTGGTCCGCTCCGGTAGGGAGGCGAGCGAACTGCTGCACCTGTTCGATCCCGTGCCGCAGCTGCTGCGCAATGTCCGCTATGCCGGCGGCGCGCCGCTGGAGAACGCGCAGGTCAAGGCCGCGATAGCGGAAGGGGAGAACACGCTTGCCGGCAATGGCCGCCTGGTGATCCGCCCTTCGGGAACGGAACCGGTGATCCGCGTGATGGCCGAAGGCGACGATCGCGGGCGAGTGGAACGCGTGGTCGCCGATATCTGCGCCGCGGTGGAAGCGGCCGCTTGACGACGCCTGCGCGCATCCTGTCCATCGCCGGCTCCGACAGTTCGGGCGGCGCGGGCATCCAGGCCGACATCAAGACCATCACGATGCTGGGCGGCTATGCGATGACCGCGATCACCGCGATCACTGCGCAGGACACGACCGGCGTGCACGGCGTGGAAGCGCTGTCGCCGGACATGATCGGCGCGCAGATCGATGCGTGCGTGGGCGATATCGGCGTGGATGCGGTGAAGATCGGGATGCTGGGATCTCCCGCCATCGCCGCCCTGGTGGCGGACCGGCTTGAGCCGCTCGCCATTCCGATCGTGTTCGATCCCGTGATGGTCGCGACCAGCGGTTCCGTGCTGGCCGATGCGGAAACCGTCGCCGGCTTCGAACGGCTGATGGCGCTCGCCACGCTGACCACGCCCAATTACCCGGAACTCGCGGCGCTGGGTGGGCCGGCGGCCCTCGCCGCGCGGAACATCGCCTATCTCGCCAAGGGCGGCGACGCGCCGGGCGATGTAGTAGTGGATCGGCTGGTCCGGCCCGGCCGGAAAGACCACGTGTGGCAGGCGCCGCGCATCGAAACACGCCATACCCACGGCACCGGCTGCACCCTGTCGAGCGCGATCGCGACGTTTCTGGGCCAGGGCGACGCTCTGCCCGAAGCGGTGGGCAAGGCCCGCGCCTTTGTGCGCACCGCCCTGCTGGCCGCCCCCGGCCTCGGCCAGGGGCACGGGCCGCTGGGGCATCAGGCGGTTCGGGATATGCGCTGACGATCTGTTCCCATCGACCGTCTCTAACCACAATCGAGCTTGTAGAAGTCCGTGATGTGGTCCCAGCCTTCTTCCGCGGTTTCGCACCAGCGGAACAGGTCGAGATCTTCGGGATCGATCACGCCCTCTTCCGCCATGGCCGGAAAATTGATGATCCTGTCCCAGTAATCCTTGCCGAACAGCAGGATCGGGATCGGCTGCATCTTGCCCGTCTGGATCAGCGTCAGCAGTTCCATCAGTTCATCCAGCGTACCGTAGCCGCCGGGAAACACCGCCACTGCGCGCGAGCGGATCAGGAAATGCATCTTCCTCAATGCGAAATAATGGAACTGGAAGGAGAGATAGGGCGTGACGTAGCGGTTGGGCGCCTGTTCGAACGGCAGGACGATATTGAGGCCGAGCGATTCCGCACCGGCTTCCGAAGCCCCGCGATTGGCCGCTTCCATGATCGACGGCCCGCCGCCCGAACAAACCACGAATTGCCGCTTGCCGCCTTCCACCACCGCGCAATCGCTGGCGATCCTGGCGAGCTTGCGCGCTTCGTCATAATAGCGCGACTTCGCCACCAGCCGCTCGATCACCGCACGGCGTTCCGGCGTGTTCGCTGCCTTCAGCGCGTCCTCCGCCGCTTCGGGCGAAGGAATGCGCGCGGAACCGTAGAAGACGAGCGTGGAACCCACGCCCGCTTCGTCCAGCAGGATCTCGGGCTTCATCAGCTCCAATTGGAAGCGTACCGGGCGCAGATCCTCGCGCAGCAGGAACTGCGTGTCCTGGAATGCGAGGCGATAGGCGGGATGCTGGGTCTGCGGCGTCTTGGTGGGCGCGGCTTCCGAAAAGGCGGCCTCCTTTTCCGCCGGATAGAACTTCCGGTCGGTAAGGTCCCGTTCCTTCATGGGTTCGTCCATCGTCATCCTCGCCTTGCTTCCTCCCGGCCAGCCCTAGGGCTGGCCCGCGAAGGGAGCAAGACACCGCGATGCGCCGGAGACGGCCGCGGGGCGGGAGAGGATCGCGTCAGAAGGTGTAGCGGGCCTCCAGCCCGTACATGCGAGGCCGTCCGACATTGCCCGAATTCACGCCCAGCGAGATGCCGAGCGGCAGACCGCCGACATAGTATTTCTCCTTGGTGAGGTTCTTCACGAAAGCGCCGATGCCGAACCCGGTGCCGCCGATCTCGCTCCAGTCGAAGCGCAGATTGACTGTCTGATAGCTGGGCAAGGTCACGTTCGGATTGAGCGAGCCTGCGACATTGGAGAAGTACTGCTTCGACTGCGCGTAGATGTCTCCGCGCAGCTTCAGCGTGCCCATATTGTCGCCCAGGTGCGAAGTGAGCACCGCATAGGCCGAACCGGTCCATTTCGGCGTGTCGGCGAACGGGCCGAAGAGATAGGTCTGCTCTCCCGGCGTGCCGGGGAAGACGACCACTTCGTTCTCGGTATATTTGGCGTTGGTATGGGCGGCCGTAAAGCCGATATCGAGCCAGTCGGTCGGCTGGATGCCGGCTTCCAGCTCGATACCCTTGATCCGCGCCTTGGGTGCGTTGACCGTCACCGCGATCGAGGTCCCCAGGATCGGGTGGACCGGGAACAGCGCGCGCTGGATGTTCTTCACTTCCATCGTGTAAGCGGACAGGAACAGGCGCGCCGGCCGGCCGGCCAGATGGCCGCTATATTTCAGGCCGGCTTCGAAATCCTGCGCCACTTCGGACTTGAACTTGTCCTCATTGGGCAGAGCGACGCCGTTGATGCCGCCGCTGCGCCAGCTTTCCCGCGCCACGATGTAGAGCATCAGTTCGGGCGTGGCCTGATATTCGAGACCCAGGTTCCAGCTTGCCCGATCATCCTTGAAATCATTGGTCGTAAGGCCGGCATAGGTGCCGCCGGGCAGGTGATCCAACGCGATCTTCTCCCACGCCCAGCGCCCGCCGGCGCTGAATTTGAGCCCGTCGAGGCCTGCCAGTTCGCCGAGATCGAAGGTCAGATGCGCGAAGATCGCCTTGGTGGTGTCCACCGTCTTGAAGTTCGACGTGGTGGTCGTGTCCGGCGCCCAGGGCTTGAGGCCGAAATAGCTCTGCGGGAAGATCGTGTGGTTCTTGATCCGCTGATAATAGCCGCCGAGAATGTATTCGATCTTGTTGTCGAACAGATTGCCCTGGAGTTGCAATTCCTCCGACAGCGACTTGTTGGTCACGAGATTGCCGTAGGCCGACAGTTCGGAATCGATCGGTCGCGACGAATCGTAATTGGTGATCAGGACGAACGGCTCACCGGTCTGGCCGGTTGAATCGAGCGCCTTGGAATCGGAATAGCCGAAGACGTTCTTGAGCGTCGTGTTGTCACCCAGTTCGATCGTGGTCGTGTTGGTGACGAACCAGTCCTTGCCGCGGTGGAAGGACGGGGAATCGTCATCCACTTCCCAGAAGCCCAACTGGTTGCGCTGCTTGTCCAATGCGCCACGGATGCCGCCCGGATTGGCTCCGGGATTGGCGGCAAGAAAGCCTGCCCAGGCGCCGGCGAACCCGAACGCCGCGTCCATCTGCGGGCCGTAGAGCCCATCCGCAGCGCAATTGAGCGGCACGCCTTGTGCGGAAAGATCGCCGCAGCGGTTGATCGAAAAGATATGCGTACCCGAATTGTTGCCCTTGGTCCGCTCGTACTGGAACACGGTCAGGTTCTCTATCGTGTCGCTCGGCCGGACGAGCAGCGAAGCGCGGAAGGCATTGCTCCACAGCTTGCCCAGCTCGCTATTGTCGTTCCCGCCATAAACCGGGCCGGAATAGACATTGTGAATATAGCCATCGCGCCGCTGCAACCGGAAGGCGGCACGGAACAGCACCGTATCGGCGATCACCGGCAGGTTGATCGCCCCCTCGGCGTCGATCGCATCGTAATTGCCGTAGCTCGCCTTGATGAAGCCGCCGAACTCGCTTTTCGGCCGAGCCGTGGTGGACAGCACCGCACCGCCCGTGGCGTTGCGCCCGAACAGCGTGCCTTGCGGGCCCTTCAGCACCTGGATCGATTCCAGATCGAAGAAGGAAGCAACGCCGCCGGCCACGAAGGGCACTTCGTTCACATAAGGCACCACCGCCGTGGACGAGCCGGAGAAGGCGTCGACCGTCTGGCCGCGGATCGCGTAGTTGAGCTGGTTGTTCGACTGCGTTTCACGGACCGTGAGGCCCGGAACCGCGGCTTGCAGATCGGATTGAGCCGCAATGCCGCGCTGCTGGAGCGCTTCTGCACCGATCGCCGCAACCGATGTCGGAACTCTGGCGAGATCCTCGTTCCGGCGCCGAGCCGTGACCACGATGACGGTGTTGTCGACGGTAGCCTCAGCCTGCTGCGCGACGGCAGCATCTGGCGCGACGACAAAACCCGATGTCAGCAAGGTCGCGCCCATGGCGGAACCAAGCAAGGTGCGTTGAAAATCCTTTTCCCTCATGACCGTCCTCCCGACCGTTTTTATTATGCGACTGATATAACTTCAGATCGTGGAGTAGTCGAGACATTCAGACAGTCTGAAAGCTACATCTTGATATAATATCTATCTGTTTTTCAGTAATATTATATCGATTGTCTTGGAAAGTCATTGACGCGATTGAGATTTATCCGGAGGTCGGAGAACAAGGCCGCGCTCGAGGCGCGGGAAGACTCGTCGCCCCGATTTGCGGGCAAGTCGATGACGTCTGATCCGGAAAGTGGCTGCCCCCAGCGGATTCGAACCTCGCTTGATGGAGTCGGAGGCCGGGCTGAATTTCGCCGGGCGATTATTTCGGCCGAGCGCCGGAAATCGGCGCCCACACGTCCGTGACCGTCGTTGGAACCAGCACGGGGCGCGCGACGGAGATCATCGGCTAAGGGGGCGCATCAGTTCCCCGATGAGTCCCAGCGACTTTCCTTCGATGCCTGTTTCGCAGGGAAGATGGTCGCGAGGATTTCGATAGGTGCCGAACAGGCGATCCCAGAAAGTGAAGATAGTGGCGAAGTTCGCTCCTGCCAGTTCGCCCGATCTTGCATGATGAATGCGGTGCATCGGAGGACTTACGATGATTTTTCCGGCGGTTCCGAGCGTCCAGGAAAGGTCCGCATGGATCGCATAGCCCCACCAATTGCGTATGAGGTTATTCGCCAGCAACGCCCATCCCGGAAAGCCCAGCAGCGCCAGCGCGACAGAATCGATCGTGAAGGTCGAGAGACGATTGATCGGATGCATGCGATTGAGCGTAAACCAATTCATCGCCCGGTCCGAGTGATGCGTCGCGTGCCACGCCCAGAGGAGGCGCGAATGCTCAAATCGATGCCGCCAGTAGCCGATCAGATCGCCGGCGACGACGGCCGCGAGCACCGTCAGGACCGGAAGATCCGTCGGCCACCAATCGCGCTGGGGAATGA
>CAMLQG010000082.1 GCA_946482075.1 uncultured Erythrobacteraceae bacterium | reverse complement strand
GATGCCGCCGGCAACGCCGACATTGTCGCTGAGCTTGGTCGAGAAATCGATGCTGGCCTTGGGGGTCAGGCTCTCGGTCAGGTCGTTGTAGCTGCCTTCCAGCTTGACCGCGAGGAGGTCCTTCTTGCGATCGAAGGCACTGGTCGTGTTGATCTCGATCGAAGCGCCGATCGTGTCGGCATCCATGTCCGGGGTCAGCGACTTCTTCACTTCGATGGATTCGATCAGATCGCTGGAAATCACGTCCAGAGCGACCGAACGGACATCGGATTCCGGGGCCGGCAGGCGCACGCCGTTGATCGAGGCCGCGTTGAGTTCCGGATCGAGGCCTCGCACAGACACGAAGCGGCCCTCGCCCTGATCGTTCAGGATGTTGATGCCGGGCAGGCGGCGCAACGATTCCGCGACGTTCTGATCGGGGAACTGGCCGACCGCGTCGCGCGTCAGGACGCTTTCCACGCCATCGGCGGAACGCTGCCGGCTGAGGCTGCTGGAAAGATTGGCCCACTGGCCGACCACCAGGATTTCGCCCTTGTCGCCCAGCGAAACGTTGATCTCGGCATCGCCGGTTGCGTCGACACCGAAGGATTGGGTCGATGTATTGGCGCCGACATAGGAAGCTTCCAGCGTATAGGTGCCCGCGGGCACGTCCGGGAAGCGAAAGCTGCCGTCGCGCGCGGCTTCGGCAACGCGATTGAGCTCGACGATCCGCAGTTGCGCGCCCTGCAGCGCCCGCGTGCCTGTGCCATCCGTCACCACGCCGGACACCGTGCCGGCGAACGCCGTGCCCGGCAGCAAGGCGGCAATCGCGAGACAAGTGCCGCGAAGGAAATGCGCCCGAACGATTTTCATAGGAAACCCCTTCTTTTCCCCGGAGCCGAGTGGCCGAGGGCTGCGTGACGGGGTCCCGTTGGGATGCCAATGTGGCGCTCGCATTACGAACAGAAGACGGTTTTATGAAACCGTGGACAATCGCGAAGCTGTGTGTTCGCGCCGCAACATGTGTTGCGTGCCGCGCAGCGGCTCCGCGCGGTCCGCTGCGCCAAGGCAACGGAACCGCGCGGAGCGAACTCACTTCCCGTCGATCGAATAGACCAGCAGCACGTTCCCCGGCATTTTCATGGCGAAGCCATAGCCGGAGTTCACGATCATCATGCCGCGATAGAACACCGGCCCCGGCCCGCTCATCGAGCCGCCCCTGGCGGTGCTGCCATTCACGGTCCTGTATTCGCGCGCAGTGTCTTCCTGCCACAGGATCTTGCCGGTCACGCCGTCATAGGCGCGCAGCCATCCGTCGAGATGCCCGGCGATCACCGCGCCCGGTATGGCCGTGATCGCGGCGGAGACACCGGGCTCGCAATCCTTGCGGCCATTGCACTGGCTGGTGCTGGTATCGCGCCACAGGATCTTGCCGGTTCGCGCATCGACCGCGTGAACGCCGGGGAAGCCCTTGTCCTTGAAGACGCCGCCCAGCGATGTGTCCTTGGAATCGAAGATCGGCACGTAGAGCCGGTTGCCTTCCGCCGCCATGCCGAAATGGATGCCTCCCTGAAGGCTGCCCCGGCCCACGGCCGTCTCCCACAGGAGCTTGCCGTCATTGTCGGGGTCCATTGCGGTGACCTTGCCGGATTTGGCCCCCGCGACGACGACCTGCTTGCCTCCGCCGACATCGAGCAACAGGATCGATGCCGCAACGTCGCTGTCCGGCCCCTTCTGTTCGGGGCAATTGGGATGCGTACCCTTCTCGTACATGCACGAATTGTTCCACGCGTCGTTCGGAGTAAGCTGGCGCTTCCATTTGCGCTGGCCGGTCTTGAGATCGATCGCGAAGACGGCGTCCGAATTCGTGTCCGCCGGCGAGGAATAGCTTTCGCCGGTCCCGAAGTAGAGCACGCCGCGTTTGGCATCGACCGTGGGCGTACCCCAGACCGGCGCCCCCGAAGGCGCGTAGATATCCGTGCCGACCTTGGTCTTCTTGCCGGTCAGCCTGGGTGTTTCTTCCACGCTGTAGGCCTGCCACTTCTTCGTCCCCGTCGCGCGATCGAACGCTACGACCGAACCACGGAAGGTGCAGCAGGCGTATTTCGTGTCCTCCGCCGATCCGACCTCGGTCGACGACACAGGCACATACAGCATGTCACCGAACGGAACCGGCGTGCCGGTGATCGTGCTGTCATGATGGCTGTCGACATGGTTCTTCCAAAGCTGCTTTCCGGTCAGGGCATCCAGGGCATAGGCATTGCCCATCATGTCGCCGAAATAGAGCCTGGGCGATTTCGCGCCCGGTTCGACCACGATGCTGGTGCGCACTTCCGAGCCGGCCTTAGCCGTCCAGCGCGCGCAGCCGGTCTCGAGATCGAGCGCGTAGACGGTCCCGTCCTGACTGCCGACGAAGATCGTATCCATCGCGATAACGGGCTGCGAACGCGCCTGGATGGCACCGGGATAGCCGAACGCCCATTTGAGCTTGAGACGCGGCAGGTCTTCCTTCGACAGACCGGCAATGCCGGCCGGAACGAAGCGGCGGTTGTCGTAGCCCCAGCCGGTCTGCACCACCGGCTTGTCGAGCGCGAAGCTCTTCTTCGCGCCTTCGCACATCTTCGGCCCGGGCGGCGGCGTGTAGTTCGCAAGATCCGTCTTGGTGAGATATTCCGCGATCTGCTTGCGCTCCTCCGGAGTGAGATGCGCGGCCATGTTCTTCATGACGCCTTCGTTCATCGCATTGAGGATCAGACCCGGCATCATCGCGCTCAGCGTATATTCCGACGGCGCCTTCGGGCTCGCCCCGCCATGACAGGTCAGGCAGTTGTCCTGGAACAGCTTCTCACCCGGCCAGACCTTCGATGCTGCCGCCTTCGGTTCGTCCTGGCCCTCGCCCTTCGCGCAACCGCCCAGCAGCATCGCCACGGCCGCAAGCGCAGCCCAACCCGCATTCTTCATCTTTTTCTCCCCAAGGGGCGCGACCCTGCGCCCCTCCGTCCATTCCATCAGCGCAAATCGAAATCGTCCAGGTTGGGCGCCTTCACCCAGCCATAATAGTCACGCGGCAGCCAGGGCATGCTCACCGTCAGGCGGCCATAATCATTCTGCATGTAGGAACGCTGGCCGGGATGATTGAAGATCGTCTCTTCGTCCGCCTTGTCCAACCGCCGGTTATAATCGTCGGAGACCTCGCGTTTGACCTCCATTGCCTGATGGCCGCTTTCCACGAGGGCGACGATGGAACGCAGCGCGTACCGGCCCCACACTTCCAGCCATTTGATGAGACCGCCGACACGGGCCTGTCCGTTCGGACCGTAGATCATGAACATGTTGGGGAAGTCCGGCATAGCCATGCCAAGATATGCGCGCGCGCCATCCTTGCTCCAAGCCTCTTCGAGCGTCTGCCCACCTACTCCGCGGTAATCCACCGGCCAAAGGAAACGCTGCACATCGAAGCCCGCGCACAGCAGGAGCACGTCGAACTCGCGTTCCGTGCCATCAGGCGAAATCACACCTTTGGACGTTATCTCCTTGATGGGGCCGAAGACGATATCGACATTGTCGCGCGAGAGGGCATCGAGAAAGCCGTTATCCACGACCGGGCGCTTCGTGAAAGGCGGGAAGGTCGGGATCATGTGCCTGACCTTCTCGGGATCGTTTCCGATCTTCGAAGTCATGTATTCGATATTATACTTGCGGAGATTGTCGTTGCGCTCGGAAACCTCGCCGCCTTTCGCCTGCCAGTCCCGATCGTAGTTCTGCAGGCCTGTAGGATCGCCCGAATTGATCGCGTTGACCCAGAAGCTGTACCAGCCCCAGTAGTTGGGGACATTGTCGAACAGCCACTGCACTTCAGGCGAGATTTCGTTGCGATAGCCATCGATCGGATTGATCCACTGGGACGAGCGCTGATAGATCGTGAGATGGCCCGCTTTCTCAGCTACCGATGCGGCGAGCTGAACGCCGGTGGACCCGGTGCCGATCTGTCCGATCCGGCGGCCTTCCAACGGCACCGAATGATCCCATTCCGTGGTATGGAACATATCGCCTTCGAAAGTCTCCAGCCCCTTTATGTCGGGCATCTTCGGCGCGTTGAAAATACCGGCGGCGCTGATGATCGCGTTGGCGTCGAGCTTCTCGATCGAGCCGTCGGGATTCTGGAGCGTGCATCGCCAGAGCTTGGCGTCCTCGTCCCATTCCGCCTTCTGGACAAGCGTGTTCAGGCGAATGTTGCGACGCAGATCATACCGATCCGCCACCGTTTCCGCATATTCGCGCAGCTCCGCGCCCGTCGCGTAGTAGTGCTTCCACGGATAGCGCTTCATGAAAGTGTACTGATAGTTGTGGCTGGCGATATCCACGCGCGCCTCGGGATATTGATTGACGACCCAGGTGCCGCCCACGCCGCCATTGCGATCCACCGCGGTCCAGGGAAGGCCGAGCCGATCGAGCTGGATGGCTGCGGCGAGGCCCGCCAGACCGGCGCCGATCACCAGGACGTGGAAGCCCGCCTTGACGTCCGCTGAAGGTTCGTTCGTCCACTCGACGCCGAGCGGAAATTCCTCGGCCAGCAGGTCCCCGCGGCCCAGATCGTAGGCGAAGGGATCATCCATCGGCACGCCGAGCAGCATGCCCATCAGTCCGGGCAGTTCTTCTTCTTCGGCATGGGAGGGAGCCTGCGACTTCCCCGTCTCGATATCCTGCAGCCACGCAAACGCTTTCTCCCTCACGATTTCGGCGTCTTCCTCCGAAATGATGGAGACCTGGAACGCGCCGCCCCAGAACGGCGCTTTCGACACCTGCATATTCTCCAGCGCCGGATCTCGGGTGGCCTGATAAAGCGCCATGCGCAACGCGCCTGGTGCAGCCTGGGCGAGTGCGGCCTTCACCTCTTCCGGCGAACGACCGAAGATCGTCGGCTCCGCTTCAGTCACTCGAGTGGCGTTCATAGAGCTTTCTCCCGCATTCTTGTTCGGCCGGCCTAATCGCAGCGCACGGCAAAATCCACGCACCAAATCCTTTTGGCAAGGACAACTGCCCTTCACCGCGGGAGTTCGATTGGAAAGCCCCGAGGATGATCGGTAAGTTGACGCGCGCTGCAATATGCGCAGCCTTTCGCCACGTTCCGTGCGGCAATACCGCGACCTAGAGCCCGAACGCCTCCGGATGGCCCCGATGGAAAAAACTTCGCGCCGATATTCCTGCCGGGACGAGCCTTGCGTAAGGTAGCATGAATGCAACAGCAGGAGATGCGCGATGTTGAGATGGGCCGGTATTCTGCTTTCCGCCGTTTCCGCACCCTTGCTTGCGGAAAGCCTGCCTCTTCCGGAACATCGCGACGTTCCGGAAGACTACAGCGCGGTGATCTGTCCCGATGAAGCCGCGGCCGCCACGATGCTGCGCGTCTATCATCAGGAATCTTCCTACGGAAATCTCGAAACGCCGAAATTCATGGAAGGCCTGACCGCCACGGGTTGCGAACAGCATGGTGGGCCGCTGGAGATCGACAGCGTGATCGATCGTCGGACGATCGGGACCGGGCAGGATGGCCCGTTCATCGCGTTCAAGGCCCATCGCCCGGACGGAACGGTCATCTTCGGCACTGTCGACGAAGGCGGAAACAACCGCCATCCCCGGACACCGCTGGAACGCTGGACCCAGTTGCACGCGCCCGACGGCTTCATCGAGGCCGGGGTCGACGGCCTGGCTACCTATCGTTGCTCCTCCCCGAACGCCGCGCAGGCCGTAATCAGCGCGATCCCCAAAGGCAGCGATACCGGCGATGCCGATCCTCGACAGGCGACCGCCTTCAAAGCCGCGCTCAAGGCACAGGGATGCGCGCCCGCTTCCGGCAAGTTCCGTGTGACCGAAGTCCATTCATCGGCCTTCATCAGCCTGGGCCTCGAATCCGGCGAGGACTGGACTGCGCTCACGGCAACCGACGCCTCCGGTGCCACGGTGGGTCTCGTCTACGATGCCAGCCTGATGTGATCGGACTGCTTTCCGCCCATCGCAAAATCATCTCTCGGGACAGAAAAGACGGAAAAAGGGCAGGATAACCCGCCGGCGGCCCTTGGGCCGGGCAGCCCGCTTGGCTACCGCCGATGATGTGCAGGCGCAGATAGTCATAGGCCAGGACGAGAAAGGGCAGCCCGCCCTGATCGATCTCGAGGAGCTCCTCGCGACCCGCCTGCTGGTGCAGGGCAACAGCGGGTCGGGCAAGTCGCATCTGCTGCGCCGCGTGCTGGAGGAAAGCGCCGGGCTGGTCCAGCAGGTGATCATCGATCCGGAAGGCGATTTCGTGTCGCTGGCGGACCATTTCGGCCATGTCGTCGTCGATGGTGCGGCCCATTCCGGCGCCGAGATCGAAATGCTGGCGCTGCGCACGCGCGAACATCGTGCTTCCGTAGTGCTCGCGCTCGAAGGGCTCGATGTAGAACAGCAGATCCGCTGCGCCGCGCTGTTCCTTTCCGCCCTGTTCGAGGCCCCGCGCGAGCACTGGTTTCCTGTCCTTGTGGTGGTGGACGAAGCGCAGATGTTCGCGCCCGCCGCGGCGGGAGAGATGAACGAGGACACGCGCAAGCTGTCGCTGTCCGCGATGACCAACCTGATGTGCCGAGGGCGCAAGCGCGGCCTGGCCGGGATCGTCGCGACCCAGCGCCTGGCGAAGCTCGCCAAGAATGTCGCGGCGGAAGCTTCCAATTTCTTGATGGGCCGCACCTTTCTCGATATCGACATGCTGCGCGCGGCCGACCTCCTGGGAATGGAGCGGCGGCAGGCGGAACGCATCCGCGATCTCGAACGCGGCTCCTTCCTCGGGCTCGGCCCGGCCATCTGCAAACGCCCCATGGCCGTCCGCATCGGCCCCGTGCGATCCGGCGCGCGCGCCGGCGTGTCGGGTCTCATGCCGCTTCCATCCGCTCCGCCGGAAGAGATGGAGGCACTACTGCATGCGGAACTGACCTCGACTGCCGCCGAACGCAGCGAGATCCCGCGCTCCCCCGCCCCGCCGCCGCGCGCCGACATGGGTGAGCTGGAAGATCGGATGGCCATATTCGAGCCTGCGGCCCTTTCGGGGCGCGCGCGCGAGCGGCCGGCGGAAGAGATCGCCATGGATATCGACCGTATCCTGCGCGAGATCGCGCAAGAGCAGGGCAGCGCGTTCCAGTCGCCCACGGTCCTTTACCAGACGTTCCTCACCCGCTGCCGCATGGGTGGCGTGCCTTCCGCCGCGCTCGACCTCGCGCGGTTCCGGCGCAGGCTGGCAGTCGCTCTGGCCGGGCTCGACACGATGGAGCCGGAGCAGCGCGACGAGATCCTGCGCCTGGGCGCTTCGGTGGATGATGATCTTCTCGCGCCGTTCCTCGTCATCGCCCGCGCGGTCAGCGACGGCCTGCCCGGCCCCGACGAGGAAGAGCTCGGCCGCGTCTACGGGACCAATTCGCCCGGACGCATCCGCCGCCTGCTCGATCATCTCGAAAGAAAGGGGCTGATCGTTGTGCGCAACGATTTCGGCGGTGGCCGGACCATCATGGTGCCAGGGCTGGAAGCCGAAGCCCGGACCGGATGATCGGCCACTCAGCGATCGCGCTTCCTGTGCCGCCACCATACCATGCACGCACCCGCCGACAGGGCGCAGGCCACAGTGCCGGCAACCACGAGGGTCGACATTGCCATCAGCAACCCGCCCGCCAGGCCCCAGATGATCTCCCAGAACGTCCGCATGATGAGGGCAGCCTAGCCCAGGAGCTTGAGCGCCGTCTCCACCACATCGGGTGCCGCCGCCGGCTTCGACACCACCTCGACATCGAGATCCGCAACACCTTCGGGCAAGTGATCGGCGCTGCCGGTAAAGAGGATGAATGGCGTCGACTGGTCCGCCAGCGCCCGCGCGATCGGAAGGCAATCGAGGCCCGAGGCTACCGACACGTCCAAAATGGCGAGATCGACGTCCCGGCGTTCGATGATCGACAATGCAGGTTCGACTCCAGAGGCTAGCTCGGCCACATGGCCCGCAGCTTCCACCGCATCCTGGAGATCCATCAGGGTCAGCAGTTCATCATCGACCAGCAGGAACCGCCGTTTGCTTTCATTCCTCATCCCGTCCTCGATTATGTTCGCGTCTCGGCCCTGCGATGAAACCTGTTGGCAGGAATTTGTATCCCGCATTGCAAACGGATCGCGACGAACCGAGTGGGACAGATCATGAATCGTCGGGGCGGAAGATCGGAAGCGTCATCCCGTCTGCATCGATGAAATCGACCCGCACGCGCTGGCCCACGGCAATTGCCCCGAGATCGTCGGCGATCACGTTGGAAAGCATGTGCCACCCTTCGTCGAGTTCGATGATCGCCGCGCAATAGGGAGGCTCGAAAGACGGATGCGGCGGCCGATGGATGATGGTGAAACTGTAGATCACGCCCTTCCCACTGCTCTCCATCCATTCGAGATCGCCGCTCAGGCAATTCGGGCAGGCATGGCGCGGGATGAAGACATATTGCGCGCAGGATGCGCATTTCTGCACCATCAGCCTGCCCGCCTTCGCGCCATCCCAATGTGGGGCGGACAGCTCCGTCGGCACGGGAAGCGGGCGCTGGTCGGACGGTCCGGACGAGTAGCTCATGCGTTCTTCCCCAGCAGCATCACGTCGCAGGTGACGGCACCCGAGCCGTTATTCGAAATCATCGCCACTTCCGCGCCCGGCACGGTCAGGACCGGCGGCAGCTGACCGCGCAATTGCATCACGCCCGTGATCACCTTCTGCAGATTCTGCACCGCGCCTGCATGGCTGAAAGACATCAGCCCGCCATTCGTTGCGACCGGCAGGCTGCCGCCGATGCGGATATTCCCGTCGAGCACGAAGTCCGCACCTTCGCCCGGCTTGCAGAAGCCATAGGCTTCAAGCTGGCGGATGATCTCGAACGAGAAGGGATCGTAGAATTCGCAGACGTCGACATCGGCCACCGTGAGGCCTGCGCGTTCGAAGCAGCCAGCCGCCGCCCGCGCGCCGATATTGCCGAACCGGTCCCACACAGGCGGTTCGACATAGGCCTGGCCCTGCCGTTCCAGTGCACCGGAGAGGAGGAAGATCGGCTGACCGCCCATGTCTCTCGCCCGCTCCCGCGTCGTCATGATCAGAGCCGCGCCACCTTCCGACGTGATCGCGCAATCGAGGAGGTGGAATGGCTCCGCGATCATGCGCGAGGCAAGCACGTCTTCGCGTGACACCGGTGCGCCATGATAGACCGCTTCGGGATTAAGCGCGCCATTGCTGCGGATCGAGGAGGCCACTTCGGCGAAGGCTTCTACCGGAGTGCCGTAAAGCGCCATGTGCCTGCGCGCCATCAGCGCGAACTGCGCGGCGGTGAACATGCCCCAGCAGGCGACGAACTCGTTCTCCGGCCGCGTCCAGGGCGCGGTCTGGGTGCGCGTCCGATGCGCGCCCGACTGTGCGGCGGCCATCAGCACCGTATTGCATTGCCCGGACATGATCGCGCCCGCCGCCTCCATCACGGAAGCGATGCCGGGATAGTGGGTGCCGTTCCAGCACGGATGGCCGCCCAGCCAGGCGATCACTTCCAGCCCGCTCGTCCCGCTCGTCCAGCCATGAGCGTTGACGCCGTCGATATCCGCCGGGCCGATGCCCGCTTCGGCCAGCACGGCACGGATAGCCCCCAGCATGAGGCCTTCCTCCGGCTCATCGATCCGCTTCGCCTGCCTCGTATTGTGGACCGCCACGATGGCGATATCGCTCAGTTGCATCCCGTGCCTCTCCCGATTGCAGCCAAGTCAAACGGAGTTCACCGGGAAAAGCAACGGGCTTACCGGCGATCGAGGGACAATTCCGCAGCGCGACGGATCAGGCTGGAGAAGCGCAGCTCATCGACCGGTGCGTTCGGGTTCGTCCAACTTGCGCTGATGACGCGCCAGCGATCGCGCCTGTCACGCAGCAGCAGAGTCATGCTCAACAGGCCCGGCTCCGAACCGCCCTTGTATCCGACATAAGCAAGACGATCGGACAGATCGGATGCAGGGCCGGGATTGAGCGCCATGATGCGCAGCGCTTCGGCCCCGGCAGGCGTGCCCTGCTGGTCCTTCAGCCAGCCCATGATCCGGGCCATATCGGCCGGAGACGCGAACCATTCGATCCGGTCGACCATCACCGGCCGGCCATCCGCGAAGAGCGCACCGACCGCGCTTGCCGGCGCCTTGGCCACATCCCCGGCAAGCAGCGCACGCCGCCCGGCGGCATCAAGGCCAAGGTATCGCCGGCCGAGCACTCCATCGCCCACTCCTTTGAGCTTGAAGGCTTCGAGCGTGGTGAGAAACGGCTCGTTGAACGCGCGGGCGCGGACACCGAGCCGCGCCTGCATCGCTTCGATCCTCTCGCGGCCAAGAACCCGGATCAGGATATCGGTCGCGCTGTTGTCGCTCGCCTCGATCATTCGTTCGGCGAGGCCACGCAAGGGAATCCGCGAGCCTTTCGGCAGATCACGAAACACGCCGGAGGGGAGTTCGCTGCCATCGATGGGGATGAGATCGGTCCAGCCCCGTTCGCCCGCATTCACCGAGCGGACGAGTTCCGCCAGCACGATCAGCTTGAAGGTCGATCCGATGCCAAGCGGCCGGTCCGGATCGAGCGAGGCGACCAGTCGAGGAAACTCGTCTTCCAGATCGGCGGCGGCGAACCCCGCCCGTCCCGGCAGTTCCGCGATCTCCTTCGCCACATCGTCCAGCGTCTTGAGCCGGGAAACGGCGTCGCTCTGCGTAGCAGTGATGCGCAGGCCGATGATCTGCCGTCCGCCCGATGGCGCGATCACCATGTCCGCTTTTGCCGCGCCTCGTTCGAAGAGAATGCGGAACGTCGCCGCGGAAGCTCCGGCAGGATCGATATCCGCGATCGCCTTCGCCGCGCCCAATTGCTCGACCAGCTGGCTGCCCAGCGCGCGCAGGGCCGCTTCGGGGATATCGGCCAGGAAGCTGGCGGCGAAGCTGTGCGGCACTTCGCCCTGCCCGTTGATGATCGGCACGAGTTCATCCGCGCGCTCCCTGATCGCGGACGATGCCACGGGCTGCGCGACGGCCGGCGCAGCGAGCAGTGCGAGGGCCAGGCTGGCGATGAAGCTCCGCATGGGAAGCGAACCTATCGCGGCCGCTCCCGTTCCACAAAGACGGTTCAGCCGACGAATGCGCGCTCGATCACGAAGTCGCCCGGCGCGGCGTTCGAGCCTTCGCGGAAACCGAGCGCGATGAAGCGCTCCTCCAGCTGCTTGATCATCGCCATGCTGCCGCACAGCATGATGCGGTCTTCCGCCGGATCGAACCGCGTCGGCCCGGTCAGCGGATGACCGAACAGGCTGCCATCGTCGATCAGCGCATCGATCCTGCCGGTGGTGCGGAATTCCTCCCGCGTGACGGTCGGCAGGTAATGAAGCTGGAGCAGCGCTTGATCCTGCACCAGCGGATCGCCGGCGAGCTGGCTTTCCAGCTCCATCCGGAAGGCGAGGTCGCTTACGGTGCGCACGGAATGGACGACCAGCACCTGGACGAAGCGCTCATAGATATCCGGGTCGCGGATCAGGCTGAGGAACGGCGCGAGGCCGGTACCGGTGGAGAGCAGGAACAGCCGCTTCCCGGGCAGCAGCGCGTCGGCCACCAGCGTGCCGGTGGGCTTGCGGCCCAAGAACAGGCGGTCGCCGGGCCGGATCGACTGGAGGCGCGAGGTCAGCGGGCCGTCGGGCACCTTGATCGAGAGGAACTCCAGTTCGTCGGCGTAGGACGGACTGGCGATCGAATAGGCGCGTAGCAGCGGGCGGCCTTCCCCGCCGGGCAGGCCGATCATCACGAACTCGCCCGAACGAAAGCGGAAGGAGGGCGGGCGCATGATGGTGAAGCTGAAGAGATGCTCGTTCCAGTGGCGGACCGACAGCACGTCCTCCACCGTCAGCGCCGCCGATGGGGCGAGATGGGCGGAAGCTTCGCGGCGGTCACTCATCACGGCGGGTCCTTGAGCAAGTTGATGAAACACATGCGCGGCACATATGCTTCCTTGCCTATACGCTAATGCGACCTATTTGCAAATACATCAGATGTTCACCCTCAGCCCGATAACCACGTTGCGTCCCTGTAGCGGCGAGACATCCTTGATGAAGGAAGCGTGGTTGAAGGCGAGCTCATTCGTCAGGTTGCTCCCGCGCACGAACACTTCCGTATTCTTCAAGAAGTCCGGCTGGAGCTTGTAGGAGAGCGTCGCGTTCAGCATGTCGTAGCCCGGCGTGCGCGTCTCGTAGGCAGCGATCCGATCCTGCGTGAAGACGTGGTAATATTCGAGATCGGCATGGAATGCGCCGAGATCGCTTTCCACGCGCCCGCCCAGCCGGCCGGCGGGAATACGCGGCAGATTGCCCTGACCGTCCTTCAGCTTCGCACGGACATAGTCCCCGAAGACCGACACGGCGAACGCGGGCGAGAAGGCATGGCGCACTTCCCCGTCGATCCCGGTGAAGGTCGCGTCCGCCGCCGTATAGCGGATCAGGCGGAAATCCTCGAATCGGTCGAGCGTGTCGGCATAGATGTAATTGCGGAAATCCTGGTGATAGACCCCGATCGTGAAAGTCGTCGCCCCGGCCTTCTTGCGGAACGTCAGGTCGGCCGAACGCGAAGTCTCCTTGCCCAGATCCGCACTGCCCAGTTCGAACGTGTTGGTCGCCAGATGCGCGCCATCGGCATAAAGCTCTTGCGCATTAGGCGCCCGCTGCGAACGGGCGAGCGCCAGCGACAGCGAATAATCGCCGCCGATGTCCCACACCGCCGCACCCGAGATCGAGAACGGAGCATGATGCGCTTCGCGCCCGTCCACCGTCTCGATCCGCTGCCAGTCCTGCCGCGCCGCCAGTTCGAAGCGGACAGGGCCCACTTCCCGGCTTTCCATCAGGAACAGCGCGGTGTTGCGCGCGCGGTAATGCGGCAGGAAGGCTTCCTCGCCCAGCGTCTCGAAATTGCTGTAGGAATGCTGCACGCCGAAAACGCCGCGGAAGCCCGCCAGCGGCTTGTGCGTCACTTCGAAACGGACATCGTGCGCCTTGTTGGAGAACACGGTGCCGACTTCCCCGGTGCCCTCGATCTCGCTGTGCTTGTAGTCGGTCAGCGATCCGCGCAGCCGCACCTTCTCGATCCCCGGCAGCGGATCGGCATATTCGCCGCGCAGGTCGAACCGTTCGCTCCTCAGCTTGATGAAGGGCTGTCCTTCCTCGGCGTGGTCGTGATCGTCGTGATCCTCTTCCTCATGCTCATGATCCCCACAATGCAGCAGGGTATCGTGCGGATGGCAGTCCAGCTCGTGCTCGTGCCCCGGCAGACCATAGTCGCTGCGCTGGCGCGTATAGGCGAGGCCGAGATAACCGTTTTCGCCGATCCACGATCCGCCCACCGTAATAGTGGACGTATTGTTGAAAGATCCCGCCACGCGCTTTTCGCCGAAGCTGCCGGGCACGCGATAATCGTCGGACTTGCGCCGCACCCCTTCCAGCCGCAGCGCGAAGGACGAGCCCAGCCCCACGGTGGCCCCGCCTACAGCCGACCGTTCATCATCGCCCGTGCCATAGCGGCCTTCCGCCACGAGCGCGATGCCGCCCGCCGGCATCGCGCTCGGCACCTTGTCATCCAGCAGGTTGATCGCCCCTCCGATCGCGCCGCCGCCATAGAGCAGTGCTGCCGGCCCGCGCAGCACCTCGATCCCGCGCAGCAGCAGCGGCTCGGTGGTGACGGCATGGTCTGGCGAAATGGCGGAAGCATCCTGGATGCCCGACCCGTCGGACAGCGCCTGCACGCGCGGCGCCGTCTGCCCCCGAATCACCGGCCGCCCGGCCCCACCGCCGAAATTGTCGAAATTGATCCCGGGCATCCCGGCTAGGGTCTCGCCCAGAGTCGCCTGGCTGCGATAGACCAGCTCGTCGCCGGAAAGCGTGACGACCGGTGTCGCATGTTCATCCACGTCGAGGCCCAGCGGCGTGGCGGACACGACGATCTCGGGCCCGACGACACTGCCGGCCTGACTGTCGGCAAGTGCCGGGCGGGATGCGAGAACGGCGATGGAAGCAGCGGCAAGCAGGAATGGACGTAGCGACACTGGAGGCCCTCATGATGTGTGAGGACGCATTATGATATGTTATATCATGACTCAAGTGGGTTTGTGCGGCTGCGAGCGTTTTTGGCGCGGACGAGGCTCGGTTGGTCCCGCTCGCGCCCTTTCTCGATAGTCATTCCTGCGAAAGCGGAAACCTAGAGGCTCCTGGGTCCCCGCTTTCGCGGGGATGACGAAGGAAGGACGACCGAACTGGCGTCCGCATCGCCAACCATCTGGACTTGCCGCCCGAAATCTCCTTACAATACCTGCGGGGCAAGGTTCACATGTCGAGCAAGGGATTTGCGCATGACTTCGCCTGCCGAGGCCACGGGACAAGGTAAACGCCCCGCCGCCCCGATCATCCTGACGTCCGCTCTCCTCTGTCTTTACACCTCTCCCGCCTTCGCAAATGCGGCAGAACCGCCCCGGGTGGAATTCGATGTCACGCGCGATCTGCAAGCGCCGCCGCCGTCCCTGCTGGACCCAGCCGTACGCTACATGATCCAGTCCGCGATCGAGAGTGGCGACAAGAAGTCGATCGAGGCGGTTCTGGTCGTCGCCCGCAAGGTTTCTCCGCAGAATGCCGAGCCCGAGATCAAGGCGATGGAAAGTGCATGGAAGACGGACGTCGCCAAGGCCGAAGCTCGCGCGGAAGCGGAGCGCGTCCGCCTGCTGCAGCGCTCCGATCCATTCCAGAACTGGAAGGGCGAACTGGAACTGGGCGGCTATCGTTCCACCGGCAACACGCGCGACCTGGGTCTGCTCGGCTCGGTCAAGCTGGAACGCGTTGGCTATCAATGGAACCACAAGCTCTACGGCAGGGTGGAACTGCGCCGCTCCAACGGCGCAACCACCACCGACCGCATCACCGCTTCCTGGCAGCCGAGCTACAAGTTCGACGAGCAGATCTACGTCTACGGGCTCACCCAGTATGAACGCGATCCTTTCGCGGGATATGACAGCCGCTACACGATCGGCGGCGGCATGGGCTATCGCCCGGTGGATACCGGCCGCTTCCTGCTCGAACTGGAAGGTGGCCCCGCGTTCCGCCGCACGGCCAATACCGATGCCCCGACCCGGAACCGGATCGTCGGGCGCGGATCGCTCAATATGCGGCTGCAGATCACGCCCACGCTCAAGCTGACGAACAGCACCGCGTTTTACCTCGAAAGTGGAGACAGCAACGCCAACATCGTGACCGCACTGGACACGACCGTGATCGGCAACCTTAAGGCGCGCTTTTCCTACGATGTTCAGTATGAAAGCGATAGGCTGCCCGGCGGACACAATTGGAACACGCAGAGCCGCGCGACTTTCGTGTATGGGTTTTGATCGTCCTTCCTCCATTCCGTCACCCCAGCACAGGCTGGGGTCTGTTGCGGTGAAGCTCGGACTTCCTCCAAAACGATCCCAGCCTACGCTGGGATGACGAGGAGCTTGATGCCCCCCACAAAGATCTACTTCGACGGCGGCTGCCGCCCCAACCCCGGACCGATGGAAACCGCCGTCGTGGTGCAGGGCGAAGTTCACCTCCGACAGGATCTCCCTGTCGGCGACAACAACGACGCGGAGTGGGTCGCCCTGATCCACGCGCTGGAACTGGCCCGCTCGCTCGGCATAAGGGATGCAATCCTGATCGGGGATTCCTCTCTCGTCGTGGATCAGGCGAACGGCACCCTGCCCTGCCGGACGCCTCGTTTCCAGGAACAGCTGGACCGCTTCCATGCGCTCGCGGCCGATTTCGACCGGCTGCGCGTCAGGCGGATCGGTCGCGCGCAGAACTTCGCGGGCCATGCGCTGGAACGCGTGCATGGGCGGTTGTGAGGGGGATGGGCGTGATTGTTACGGAAGGTCGGCTTTGGTCGAAAGCGGACCTCGACCCAGCGCGATACCAGCGAAACCGCAGGTCGATGCGTGACGGGCCCAGATGTTCCGCCAACCCGATAGCGACCCCAGCCTGCCCGAAGGGCAGTTTATCCTGAACGACGCCGAAGGGCTGCGATGACGGAGAAACGCGATTTCTCTCCACCATGCTCGCAGAGTAGTCCCCATCAGCGGGGAAGACGTCTCAGATCAACGCGCCGAGCAATCCACGCCGCGCTTCTCCAGGATCGGCTTGAGCGCGTAATAGCATTCGCGCGTGCGGTGGTTGGGAATGCCGGGATAGAGGTGATGGATCAGGTGATATTCCATTGCCATCGAGAGGTAGTAGCCCACCTTGCTCCTGAACACATAGGTGTTCTCGTACCGGCCGGTGCGGCCTTCGCGCGGGTGGTGGGGGGCCCAGCTCAGGAAGAAGCGCACCCAGCTGAGGCCGACATGGCGCGGGAGCCACCAGAGCAGCGCCACCTCGATC